>JAGQRB010000367.1 GCA_020425925.1 Planctomycetota bacterium | reverse complement strand
GGTCGGCGAACACCACGCGGGCCAGCGCGGCGCGGTCGAGTCCGTCCGGTCCGACCACGCCGGCGCCGAACCGCGCCCGCACCGCGGCCAGCACCTCGGGGTCGGCCGCGACCGCGCGGGCGTGGGCGTCGGCGTCGACGTGCACCAGTCCGTGCGCACAAAACAGCTCCGCGACGGTCGACTTGCCGGCGGCGACGCCGCCCGTGATGCCGACGACAAGGGGCCGACCGGGCCGGAACGCGGGCCGGGCCGCGGGCGCCGAAGCCGGGTTCCGAGCCATGTCCCACATCCTGGGGTAGAGTTGGCACAGTGACAAGGTCGGGCGGGCGCCGCCTTGACCGCGCCTTGTCTGCATCCCTAAGATCCCGTCCCTCGCGAACCTCGGGTTTCGTCCCTATCCCGGCGTGCCCTCGCCCGGAACCCGAAGCCCTCCCAGTCCGTAACGTCAGACCCCTTCTTGGAGCACGTTCCAATGCACACCCGTCAGAGCGGTGCCGCCCACGTCCCGATCATGTTCTTCCTCATCCTCCTGGTGCTCTTCCTGGGGACGCTGGGGTTCGCCTACGTGACGCTGACGAAGAACGGCGAGCTGATGCAGGACCGCGACGATGCGATCGCGCAGGCCAAGGAGCTGACCAACCGCGCGCTGCTGGTCGAGCACTACATCGAGGACCTCGGTCTCGTCGTCGGCAAGCCCGGTGAATACAAGGGTCGCGCCAACCGCGACTACGACGGCGCGACGCTGACCAGCCCCGGCATGATGAACCCGGCCGAGATCAAGCAGGTCATGGAGAACGCCTGCTCGGCGGCCGGCGTGTCGGTCTCGACCAGCCTCGAGAACGTCTTCAACTCGATGGTGACGCGCATCAACCAGCTGCAGGACCGCGTCACCTCGGCCGAGGGCGAGCTCGCCAAGGCGATCGCGGACAAGAACGCGGTCGACGACAAGTTCCGCACCGCGACCACCGACGCGACCGCCCGTGCCCGTGAGTTCACCCAGAACCTCGACCAGGCGCGCGCCGAGTTCGAGCAGTTCCGCTCGAGCCAGGCCGGCACGATCGCCAACCTGCGCCAGAACCTGATCGACAAGGACAACGAACTGCTGCAGAACAACGAGACGGCGGCCGCGACCGAGAAGGGTCTGCGCGGCGAGATCTCGCTGCTGCAGAACCAGAACTCGGCGCTGGTCTCCCGCGAGGAGCTGCGCAAGCCGGCCGACGTCAGCGACGGCAAGATCATCGCCGCCCGCGACGGCGTCCGCACCGCCTTCATCGGCCTCGGCAAGAAGGACCTGCTGCAGCCCGGCACGATGTTCCGGATCCGCAACCCGCGCAGTGACGCGGTGAAGGGCTACGCCGAGGTCATCCGCGTCGAGGAAGAGCGCGCCGAGGTCAAGCTCTCGGGCATCGCCGACCCGGTCGGCGACTGGGTCCGCAAAGGCGACCTGCTCTACAACGATCTCTACACCCCCGGCATGTCGCGCACGATCTACCTGATGGGCCGCTTCAGCGCGCCCTACAACAAGGATGCGCTCTCGACGCTGCTGACCCGCCTCGGCAACAAGGTCGTCACCAAGATGGCCCCGGGCGTCGACACCGTCGTGCTCGGCAACGACCCGATCAACGAGGACGGCGACGGCTTCGCCTCGATCGAGGACAGCGACGAGTACAAGAACGCCGTGCAGTGGCGCGTCGAGTTCGCGCCGCTGCTGAAGATCCGGGATCTGATCGCGCCGAGCAAGTAGCTCGGCTCGGGCCGAGCTACTTGCTCGGACGTTGTCGTCGCCGCTCGGCGATGGCTACGCTGCGGAGGTCGGCCAACTGGCGCCGGCACGCGGCGACGGGAGCGGGCGCCTGGCGGCGCCCGTTTGCGTTTCGGGGCCGTCGCGAGTCTGGCGCGGTGATGCGGGCGCCTGGCGGCGCCCGTTTGGCGTTGTGGGGCATGCTTTCCTCGGGGAGGGTGGGCTCCTACATTGCGGGGCGATGGTGAAGCTCGACGATCCGCGGCTCGGTGAGGACCTCGACCGGGAGGAGGAGGCGCTGCCGCGGATGTCGTTCGGGGACCATCTGGACGAGCTGCGCAAGCGGCTGATCCGGGCGTTGCTGATCATGGGTGGGGCGATCCTGCTGGTGATGCCGTTCAAGAGCGAGGTGCAGGGGATCGTGACGGAGCCGTACCGGATCCAGTGGCGGATCGGCTTCGAGAACTGGGTCGAGGAGCTGCGGGCGCAGAAGGCCAGCGGCGAGCTCGAGCAGGACAGCATGGGGCGGGAGTTCCTGGCCTTCTGCGAGGAGCACTACGACGCGATCCTCGACGGCACGGTGAAGTACAAGCACGTGCTGCCGCAGAAGTCGGGCTACAACGTGCCGTACACGCTGGTCGCCCTCGGCGGGCTCGAGGACATGTTCAACTACATGTTCGCCTCGATCCTGTTCGCGCTGGTGCTGGCGTCGCCGTTCGTGGTCTGGCAGGCCTGGGCGTTCGTCGCGGCCGGGCTCTACAAGCGCGAGAAGACGGTGTTCTACCGCTACTTCCCGTTCATGGTCGGGCTGTTCGCGTCCGGCGTGCTGTTCGGCTACTACGTCGTGCTGCCGTTCAGTCTCGGCTTCCTGATCAGTCTGATGAACCCCGATCAGGTCGGGGCGATGCTGAGCGTCGGCTACTACTTCACGCTGCTGTTCTGGCTGACCGCGGCGATGGGGCTGATGTTCCAGCTGCCGCTGGTGATGCTGGCGCTGCAGCGGGTGGGCCTCGTGACGCACAAGGCGTTCATCAAGCACTGGCGGGTGACGGTGCTGCTGATCGCGATCTCGGCCGCGATCTTCACGCCGCCCGAGCCGGTCTCGATGCTGCTGACGGCGGCACCGATGGTCGTGCTCTACGGCCTCGGCCTGATCCTGACCTACGCCGGTCGGCGCAAGGAACCGCAGTTCGCCGCGGCGGCGGCCGAGGACAAGTGAGCCTGCGGGCGCAGCTGATCGCGATCGGTGACGAGCTGGTGCACGGCGCCGGGCTCGACACCAACAGCAAGTGGCTCGCGATCGAGCTCGAGCGCCTCGGCCTGGTGGTGCGCCGCTTCACCGTGGTCGGCGACGAGCCCGAGCACCTGCGCCAGGCCATCGAGGCGGCGTGTGCGCACGCCGACATCGTCGTCGCGACCGGCGGCCTCGGGCCGACGCTCGACGACCGCACCCGCGAGGTCACGGCCGACATCCTCGGCGTCGAGCTGCGTTTCCACGAGCCCAGCTGGCAGCGGATCGCGGACTGGATGGCGCAGCGCCGGCGGCCGGTGCCGGAGAGCAATCGCCGGCAGGCGATGGTGCCGATCGGCGCCTCCGTGTTGCCGAACTCGTGCGGCACCGCGCCCGGGTTCGCGGCCACGATCGGCGCGGCGCGGCTGTTCGCGCTGCCGGGTGTGCCGCGCGAGATGCGCGCGATGTTCGCCGAACAGGTCGTGCCCGAGCTCGCCGCGCTGCCCGGCCTGCGACCGACGGCGGACCTCAAGCTGCGCGTGCTGGGGCCGTCCGAGGCGCTGCTCGGCGAGCGCATCGCCGGGTTCATGTTGCCGGGCCGCGATCCGGCAGTCGGCGTCACCGCCTCGGGGGGGCTCCTGACCGTGCGGATCGTCGGCACCGGCATGGACCTCGCGGCGGCGAAGGCACACTGCGAGGCGACCGCGGCCGAGCTGCGCCCGCTGCTCGGCGATTGGCTGTTCGCCGAGGGCGACGGCGAGCTGCCCGAGCTCGTGCTCGAACGGCTGCGCCGAGCGGGTCGAACGCTGGCGCTCGCCGAGTCGTGCACCGGTGGCCGCATCGCGTCGCAGCTCGTCGACGTCGCCGGCGCCTCCGACGTGCTGCTCGGCGGGGTCGTCGCCTACGACAACTCGGCCAAGGTCGCGCTGCTCGGCGTCGACGAGACCGTGCTCGCGACCCACGGCGCGGTCAGCGAGCCGGTCGCCGCGGCGATGGCGGCGGGCGCGCGCCTGCGCTTCCGGGCCGACGTCGCGATCAGCACGACCGGCATCGCCGGGCCCGCGGGCGGCAGCCCCGCCAAGCCGGTCGGGACGGTCTGCTTCGGGATCGCGACGGCGGTGTCGACGGTGGCATGGACGGTTCGCATCCCCGACCTCGGCCGCGAGTTCGTGCGCGATCGCGCGGTCTACGAGGCGTTCCGGGCCCTGCTCGCCGAGCCGCGCGTATGATGGGCGAGCGGTGAACATCTGCCTGTCGTGCGAAGGTGTGACCGCGGCGGCGACCCCGCGCTGCGGTCACTGCGGCGCGTTCCTGCTGCCGCTCGAGAGCGTGCACTACCCGACGCGGCGCGGCGAGGCGGATGCCGGCAACCCGTTGCTCGGATCGATCGTCGACGGCAAGTACCGGCTCGATGGCGTGCTCGGCCGCGGAGGCCTCGGCACCGTGTTCCAGGCCGAGCACACCGGTTCGCTGATGAAGGTGGCGGTGAAGCTGCTGCACCCGCGCTTCTCGGAACGCGCCGAGTACCGCAAGGCGCTGCTGCCCGAGGCGCGGCGGGCGGCGACGGTGACCAACGAGCGTTGCGCCCGCCTGCTCGACGTCGGTGACACCGCCGACGGCGGCACCTATCTGGCGATGGAGCTGGTCGACGGCGACACGCTCGACACGCTGGTCGCGAACGGTCCGCTGGCGCCGGCGCACGCCGTCGACATCCTGGTGCAGATCGCCGAGGCGCTGGTCGCGATCCACGCCGCCGGCCTCGTGCACTGCGACCTCGCGCCGCGCAACGTGATGGTCTCGACCCGCGGCGGCGCGCTGGTGGCGAAGGTGCTCGACTTCGGCATCGCGCGCTCGATCTCGATCACCAGCGGCGATCGCCGCGAACACGGCGAGTTCGCCGGCTTCGCCAACGCGGCGTTCTCGGCGCCCGAACAGCTCGCCGGCCGCGACGTCGATCCGCGCGCCGATCTCTACTCGCTCGGTGCGCTCGGCTGGTTCCTGCTCACCGGCAAGGCACCGATCGACGACCGCGATGCCGCGCGCGCCGCGCGCGCCGCGATCGCCGGTGAGCTCGAGTCCTGGCCGGGTGTGCCCGGCGCGCCGCGGCGGCTGCAGCGGCTGATCGCGGCCTGTCTGCGGCTCGATCCGGAGGCCCGGCCGCCGTCGGCGGCAGCCGTGCGGCGCGAACTGCTCGCGATCCGCGGCGCGAGGCGGCCGGCGTTGGCGCGCACGGCGGTGACGATGCTCGCGCTCGCCGTCGTGTTCGCGGTTGCGGCGTTCGTCGAGACCGCGACGCCGTTCCTGCGTTCGGTCGGTGGCAGCCCGCTGCTGCTGCGCGAACGGCCGCAGCAGCAGCCGCGCCACCTCACCAGCCGGGAGCTCGCGACACTGCAGCTGCGCTTCGGTGGTTTTCGCGTCGATCAGCTGCGGCTCGACGTCGCGCGCGCCGGCAGCCTGTTGTGGCAGAAGGCGCTGCACCCGGCCGTCGGCGGCGGCGGCGACATGCTGACGCTCAGCGTCGCGCAGCCCGAGTGGCAGCAGGTCGTGCGCAGCCTGGTCGAGGCCAGTCGCGAGGACGCGGTCGACCTCTCGTTCGTGGTGCCCGGCCGTGCCCCGCTCGGTTCGGCGCGCGTTCGGGTCGACGACGACGCGCCGCAGCTCGAGGCCGCGTTCGCGGATCCGACTGCGACCACCCTGACCGCCGCCGCGATCCTCGACTGGCGCGCGACGGACGCGGTCGGGATCACTCGCCTGGCGGCGTTCGTGACGCTCGAAGGCGGCGGTGACTTCGAGTTCGATCTCATCGGCTCGGGCGGGAGTTTCTCGCTCGGCCGCCGGCTCGCCGAACGCGTCGAAACGGTGTCGACGCTGCGCGGCGGCGAGGTCCGCCTCGAGGCCACCGACTTCGCCGGCAACGTCGCGCAGCTCGAGGTCGCCCGCTTCGCGGCCTGCGATGTGCACGCGCCGTCGGTGCGCGCCGTCACCGGGCCGGCCGGCGAGCCGTTCCTGCCCAGCGTCGGGGGCAAGCTGCGGCTGCGGATCGAACTGTCGTCGCCCGAGCGCGGCTGCGAGCTCGCGATCCGCGACCTCGACGATCGCGAACGCCTGCGCCGGCCGCTCGACGGCGGCGCGTTCCAGGATTTCGAGATAGCGACGACGGACCTGCCGTCGGCCTCGGGCCAGTACGTGTTCGCCGTCACCGACGCCGCCGGCAACGTCGCGGTCGCGAAGCACGCCTGCCCGATTCGCGATCGCGCCATCCGGCTGCAGTTCGTCGGCGATGCGCCGAGCTGCGTGACGGTCGGCGACGAGCTCGTGATCGGCAGCGGCGGCGCGGAGCTCGCGCTGCGCTGCTCCGAGGCCTACGACGTCACCCGGCTCGGCGTGCTGCCCGGCCGGGCGGGGGCGGCGCCGACCGCGGCCGAGGTGCGCG
>JAGQRB010000366.1 GCA_020425925.1 Planctomycetota bacterium | reverse complement strand
CGAGGATCTCGAGGCGCTGCGCGATCGCTGGAACCAGTGGCTGGAAGGCGCCGCGACGACGATCGCCAACATCCGAAGAGGCGCCGAGCGCGACGAGGAACGCATCGGCAGCTCGGATGTCGACCTGCTGATCGGCCCGCTGCTGGCGGCGGCCAGGTTGCTCGGTCGCCGATCACTCGTGACGCCGCCCAACCTGGCCTCGATCATGTTCCTGCTCGAGAGCGGCGGCAAGTCGGTCCTCCTCACCGGCGACGGCCACTGGCAGGACGTGCTGCACGGCCTCGAGAATGCCGGCAGGCTCGATGCCGAAGGCCGACTGCACGTCGACGCGCTCAAGGTTCCGCACCACGGCTCGGAGCACAACACGCACCCGGACTTCGCACGCGCCATCACCGCCAAGCGCTACGTCTTCTGCGGCAACGGCTCGCACGAGAACCCGGATCTCGACGTGATCAGCACGTATGCGAACTCGCGGTTCGGCAGCGCCGCCCAGCGCAGCACCAACCGCGAGGTCGGCCACCGCTTCGAGATGATCTTCAACACCAGTGCGGCGCTCGAGACCGGCAGTCGGCGCCAGCACATGGCAAGGGTCGAGAAGCACGTCCGCGAGCTCGCGGCCGACTCCGGCGGTCAGATGAAGTTCCGCTTCCTCACCGCGAGCCGCTACCGGTTCACGGTCTGACTGGCGGTGGCGAAGAAGAAGTCGAAGGTCCGGCGCGCCAGCGCACCGATCCTGGCGTTGTCGGCGAACGAGTGTCCGACACCGGCCAGCAGCTCGAGCGTCACGCTCGGCTCGAGCCCGCGCTCGATCGCCGCTGCCCGCAACGCCGCGACCCAGTGCTCTGCCCGCGCCACCCGCGTCCGACCTTGCGCCGCCTCGATCTCCGGCGTGCGATTGAGCCCCGCATCCGATGCGACATCGGCGTCGCCGACGAACACCCGCTGTGGCAACCGCAGGAACTCGTCGAGCCGCGCGCCGGCGCCGCGCAGGCCGAGCGGGAACGCCAGCTGCTCATCGGGCAGCGTGTACCAGCCGGCCGAGGCGACCGCGAGCCGCGCAACGCGTTCGGGGTGCCGCAGCGCGAAGCGGTGCACGAACTGCGCGCCGCCCGAGAAGCCGAACAGGAACACCCGTTCGGTGGCGGCGCCGACGAGCTCGGCGACGCGGTCGACGAGCCGCAACAACTTGATGTCGGCGGCGACGCCATCGATACCGCTGGCCAGACGCTGGTAGCCGCGGTCGCGCTCGGGCAGGAACAGCGGCGCCAGCAGCACGACGCCGCGGCGTTCCGCCAGCTCGCGAAATGCCGAGACGTGCTCGAACGCGTTGCGCGTGATGCCGTGCACGAGCACGGCGAGCGCGGGTGCCGCGCCGGAGTCCCGCGGCACGTAGAGCAGCGCCTCGGGATCGTCGCGCCCGTTGCCCAGCGCCAGCACGCGGCCGACGGGCACGCCCGCCCGGTCGTTTCCGGCTGCGGCGCGTGCAGCCGGCGCCGCGCGCGG
>JAGQRB010000365.1 GCA_020425925.1 Planctomycetota bacterium | reverse complement strand
TCGCCGGTATCGCGCAGGGCGTCGGCGTGGGGTTGTTCCTCGCCGACTGGCTCGTCGTCGGGTACGCACTCGCCGGCGCGCTGCTCTGGCACACGGTGGCGCGGCCGCCCGAGGAACGCGACCTGCTGGCGCGCTTCGGCGAGTCCTACCGCAGCTACCGCGACGCCGTGCCGCTCTGGCGGCCGCGGCTGCGCGGCTACGACGGCGACCGCTGCACGAGCTCGGGCCACAGCGCGCGGAAGTCGGAGTCGAGCCCGGAGTAGTTCGCGCGCAGCGCGGCCGCGCCGTCGCCGAGTTCGGCGGCCCGCCGGCTGCGCCGGCTCATCCGCCGCAGGATCGCATCGATGCCGTCGACCTCGCGGTAGCTCAGCAGCCAGTCCTGGCGCCGCATCACCGGCACCGCGCGCTGCAGCGCCGGCGGCAACAACGCCGCGTGCGACTCGAGCAGCGCGTAGACCTCGGCCGTGAACACCGCCAGCGGGCGGCCATCGCCGAGCTCGTCCCAGTCGCGCGCCAGGAAGTGGTCGTAGAACACGTCGACCAGCACTGCCGCGAAGCGCAGCGGCAGCAGGCGCCGGCGGCTCCGGCGCGTGACCTCGTGGGCGTCGACGAAGCGGTCGACCGCGCGGTGTTGCTCGACCCCGCGCACGATCTCGGGATGCAGCGCGTCGAGCTCGACGCCGCGCACGAAGTCGCCGCAGAGGTTGCCGAGCCGCACCAGCGGTGCGGCGGGTGCCAGACGCAGATGGGCCAGCCAGTTCACGGCCCGAACGGTAGCCGACCGACCTCAGGCCGTCCGCTGCCGCGTGCGCCCGTGGGCGCCGTGCACCGCGGTCGAGAGCTGCGTGCCGCCGCTCTGCGCCAGCGCCTCGAACGCCCTGGCAGCATGCGCCGCGTCGGTGTGGACCGCGATCACGCGGCCGCCGCGCGCGATCAGGTGCTCGTATTCCTCCTGCACCTGATGGCCGGTGGCCGACCCGATCAACAGCCCGATCAGCGCCGCGACCACGCCGCCGATCAGCGCACCGACGATCGCCGCCACCAGCCAGTGGGCCTCGAACACCGACAGCGGCGGCAGCGTCAGCGCCGCGCCGGCGATCGCGGCGCCGACGGCACCGACCGCGCCACCGAGCAGGGCACCGCGTACGGCGTCCGAGGTCTCCTCGCCGAGCAGCTCGTGGAGATTCTCGGTGCGCTGTGTCAGCACCCGGATCTGGTGGGGATCGAAGCCGTTCTTCGCCAGTTCGCGCTCGGCGCGCTCGGCGGTCGCAGCATCGGTGAACAGACCGCTCACGGTCGTTTCCATCGTCACTACCTCCGCCGGCGATGATACCCGAGGTTCGACTCGGCGGGGTCCGCCGATAGACTGCTCGCCCCGAAATGAGCACCGAACTGCCCTCCAAGTACGAGCCTCAGACGCTCGAGCCCGCGGTGACCGACCGCTGGCTCGCGCAGAAGGCCTTCGCCACGGCTCCCGACGCGCGCGACAACCGCTACGTCGTCATGATGCCGCTGCCGAACGTCACGGGCGCGCTGCACATGGGCCACGCGATGGACAACGTGATGCAGGATCTGCTGATCCGCTGGCATCGCATGCGCGGCGACAACACGCTGTGGCAGGCCGGCACGGACCACGCCGGCATCGCGACGCAGGCCGTCGTCGAGAAGCGGCTCAAGGAGATCGAGAACAAGACCCGCCATGACATCGGGCGCGAGGCGCTGGTGGCGCGGATCCACGACTGGGCGGCGCAGAGCCAGAAGCGCATCGTCGCGCAGCAGCGCGCGATGGGCGCCTCGTGCGACTGGGATCGCGCCCGCTTCACGATGGACCAGGTCTGCGCCCGCGCGGTCCGGCACACGTTCTTCGCGATGTTCCGCGACGGGCTGATCTTCCGCGGCAACCGGCTGGTCAACTGGGACTGCGCGCTGCAGACCGCGGTCGCCGACGACGAGCTCTACAAGCAGTCGGTGCAGGGCAAGTTCTACTACCTGCGCTACCCGGTGCTGGAGCCGGAGGCCGGCGAGCCGACCCACGTCGTGATCGCGACGACCCGCCCCGAGACCATGCTCGGCGACGCCGCGGTCGCGGTGCACAGCGATCCGGGCAAGGCCTTGCGCAGCGCGATCGCGGCGCAGCGCGACAAGGTCGCGGCCGCCACCGCGAAGGAACGCCCCGCGGCCGAGGCCGAGCTCGAGCGGCTCGAGGCGCGCGAGCGCGAACTGCTGCCGACGCTCGAACGGATCCGCGCGATGGCCGCCGCCGGCCGCAAGATCACGCTGCCGCTGGTCAACCGCACGATCCCGCTGATCCTCGACGACTGGGCCGATCCGACGCTCGGCACCGGCTGCGTCAAGATCACGCCGGCGCACGATCCCAACGACTACGACGTCTGGCAGCGTCACCCCGAGCTCGCGGCGCTGTCGGTGATGGCGTCCGACGGCGCGATCAACGAGCACGGCGGCCCCTACCGCGGCCAGGATCGTTTCGTCGCGCGCAAGAGCGTGATGGCCGACCTCGAGGCGCAGGGTCTGGTCGAGAAGGTCGAGGACCGCGAGATCGAGATCGACCACAGCGACCGCAGCAAGACGATCGTCGAGCCGTTCCTGAGCAAGCAGTGGTTCGTGCGCATGGCCGACGTCGAAGGCGGCGTGCTGATGGGCCGCGGCACCAGCAAGGAGTTCCGCGCCGCCGGCCTGGCGCAGGCCGCGCTCGACGCCACCGCCGGCACGCTGCCGCCGCTGCCGGACGGCACGCCGCGTTCGCAGGTCGGCTTCCACCCCGATCCCGAGCGCTACCGCAAGATGTACGACGTCTGGCTCGCCGAGAAGCGCGACTGGTGCATCAGCCGGCAGCTCTGGTGGGGTCACCGCATCCCGGTGTTCCGCGGCGACCTCGCGGTCGAGAAGCTCCTGATGCTCGAGCCGATGCTCGGCGCCCAGCTGCAGCGTGACGACGTCGCCGCCTGGGTG
>JAGQRB010000364.1 GCA_020425925.1 Planctomycetota bacterium | reverse complement strand
CCGTCCGGGGGGCCGAGGCGCTGCCACTCGGCCTCGAGCCGACCCCAGCGCAGCAGCGGCGCACGCCAGCGCTCGAACTCGACCACCACGGGCGGCGGCGAGGCCGCGCCGGGGAACTCGCGCCGCAGCGCCGCCGTGCGCGCCTCGCGATGGCGCGCGAGCTCGTGTTCGGCCACCTCGACCTCGGCCTCGAGCGCACGTTCGGCTGCAACCGCAGTGACGACCCGCTGCTGGCACTGTGCGACGAGTTCGAGGCGCGGCACCAGCGGCAGCGCGCAGCGCAGTTCTGCCAGCCGCGCCCGGCGTGCAGCGGCCGCCCGATTGGCGGCGATCGTCAGCTGCAGCGCGGCAGTCGCCCGACTCTCCTCGTTGCGCAACTTCGCCGCCGACGCGTACCAGGACACGTAGCTCTGCGCCAGATCGACGGCGAGCTGGTTCACCCGCACCTGCTCGGTCATCGCGGTGACCTCGCCCTCGAGGCCAGCCCGGTTGCCGTCGTCGAGCAGCTCGATGCCGCGCACCTGCGCCCTCAGCTTGTCGATCTCGACCTGCTCGAGCTTGCGACGCTCGTGGGCGGCGCGCGACAGCCGGCGATAGACGTCGGCCCCGGTCAGGCTCTCGAGCAGGCCGGCGCGCTCGTCGGCCGAAGCGCGCAGGAACGCGGCGAACTGCCCCTGCGCCAGCAGCACCGACCGGCAGAACTGGCCGTAATCGAGGCCGAGGCGGGCGCGGATCGCGAGCAGCACCTCGGACTTGTTCGCCCGCGCGACGACGATCCGGCGATCGAGGTCCTCGAGCGACATCTCCTGCTGCTGCACACGGCCGTCGCCGCGTCGGCGCGCCCGCCGCACGCTCCATCGCGCGCGGTAGCGGCGGCCGTCGCGGCCGGTGAAGTCGACCTCGGCGTGACCCTCGCCGGCGCCGCGACGCAGCAGGGAGCGCGGGTCGTGGCTGTGCAGCCAGTGGGTCTCGGGCCGGTCGAGCTCGGCCACCGCCACGCCGCCGCGTCCGGACAACCGCGGCGTGCGGTCGAACAACGCGAGACAGAGCGCGTCCAACAGCGTGCTCTTGCCGGCTCCGACCGGACCGCAGATCGCGAAGATGCCGCTCTGACCGAGTTCGTCGGCGGTGAGGTCGACGTCGAACTCGCGCGCCAGGCTCGCGAGATTGCGGCCACGGATCGCGAGGATCTTCACGACATCCCCCCACCGGCGGCGTGCTGAACCTCGTCGAGCAGCTCGCGGAACGCGCGCATCAGGCGCTCCGGCACCTCGCCCTCGTGCTCGCGGGCGTAGCACAACCGGAACAGCTCCTCCGGCTGCAGCGCCGTGAGGTCGCGCGGCGGGGCGGCGTCCGAGCGATCGCGGTCGCCGGTCGCGGCGGTCAGGACCTCGACGCGCGCGAGCCGGACATTCTTCGCCGCGCAGGCGGTCGCGACGCGCTCGCCGAGACTCGGCATCGGTTCGGCGATCCGAACCGCGACCTCGAGCAGCGGCCGCAGATCCTCGTCGACGTCGGGGTCGCGCGGCGGCAGCGCCTCGATCGCCGCGAACGCCGCCTCCGGCGTCAGCGCGCCGTGCGCCGGGATCCGCTGCATCGGCACCAGCTGCGGCACCCGCAGCGACCACGTCTTCGCGAGCCGACCGTCCTCGAGATCGGCGAAGACGACGTGGTGCGCGTGCACCCGTTCGGGCATCGACAACGGGATCGGCGAGCCGCTGTAGCGCACGTGCTCGCGACCCGCGACCGGTTGCGGCCGGTGCAGGTGGCCGAGCGCGACGTAGGCGCATTCGTCGGGGAACAGATCGACCGGCAACGCGTGCTGATTGCCGCCCAGCACCTTGCGCTCGCTGAGCTCGCTGAGCATGCCGCCGACGAGGTAGCCGTGCGCCATCGCGACGAGCGCCTGCCCGGGTCGCAGCGCGGCGCGCGCGGCGTCGAACACCTGCTCGTGCAGCATTCGCATGCCTTCGATCAGCGGGTCGCGCTCGTCGTCGGGCTCGTCGTCGGCCTCGTCATCGGGCTCGCCGGGTCGCGGCAGCACCACCGGCGCGAACGCGGCGACGTCGGTCGCGCGCAGGAACGGGATCGCGACGCAGACAGCGCCGGGGTCGCCGTCGCGACCGGGCAGCGGCACGAGCAGTCGTTCGGTCGCCAGCCGCCCGCCGGCCTCGAAGTCGAGTCCGCCGACGACGGTGACGTCGAACGCCGCGAGCAGCTCGCGCGGTGCCTCGAGCCGTGCGCCGGAGTCGTGGTTGCCGGCGATCACCACGACCTGGATCGCCGGCCGCGCCCGTTTCAGCTCGCCGAGGAACTCGAACCACGCGCGCCAGGCCGGCGGCGGCGGATTGGCGGTGTCGAACACGTCGCCGGCAACCAGCAGCACGTCGACGTCGCGCTCGACGACGGTGTCGACGAGCCAGCGCAGGAAGTGCTCGTGCTCACGCTGCCGCGAGTGGTCGCGCAGCGTGTGCCCGAGATGCCAGTCCGCCGTGTGCAGGATACGCATGACCAGTCGGCCCCACCGCTCTGCAACGTAGCGACGCGAGGGCGACGTTTCCGCACCGGGCCGATTCCCGGCCTGCTACGCTGCGCGCCCCATGGGTCCGAAGTGGCGACGTACGTTCCTCGTGCTGGCGACCGCCGCGGTCGTCGCGCTCGGTATCCAGAGCGTTCGCAAGGGGCTCCGGGCGCAGGGTTTCGACCTCCACTCCTACCTCGAAGCGGCGGCCAAGGCGCTCGCCGGCGCGACGCCCTACGGCTTCGAGGACGTCTACTTCCCCTACCTCTACCCGCCGTTCTTCGCCGGCGCGATGGTCCCGTTCACACTGGTGCCCGAGATCGTCGCGATCGTGCTCTGGTACGCACTGAGCGTCCGGGCCCTGTTCTGGTCGTTGCGCAAGATCGCACGCTGGACGGGGTGGCTCGACCGACCGCCGGATCGTGGGCTGACTATTGCCATCGCCATGCTTGCCGTTGCGCTG
>JAGQRB010000363.1 GCA_020425925.1 Planctomycetota bacterium | reverse complement strand
TCGTCGGTCTTTCGAACGCGGGGTTTCCCCGCCCTGGATCGCTTCGCACTCATCCGATCCGCCTCCTTGCCTGCAGTTCCGCCAGACTGACCTTCGGCCGCTTCCGCCGGCCCGGCAACTTCATGCTCGGCAGCGCCGCCCCCATCACCGACGCTGCCACGGCGCTGCCGACCACGGTGTCGAGCCAGTGGTTGTCGCGGCCGGGTAGCAGCTTCCACTCGTCCACCGTGCGTGCGGCCGCCGACACCGTGACGCGCGACTCCGCCGTCAGGTGCTCGGCGAGCAGCTGATGCCGCGCAGCCTTGCGACCGAACAGCGACAGGCAACCCGTGTCGCCCATGTGGACCGCGAACCGACTGTGCACGAACGTCTTCCAGAAGTTCGCGTCGTAGACGACGTGCCGGAGCGCGCGCCTGCCCTTGCTGATGCGCCAGTGGAGCCCGACCTTCTCGCCCGGCTTCTTCGCCCACTCCATGATCGACTTCCTCGCAGCGCTCACGTAGTGGCCGTGGGACGGGATCAGCGTCGCGGCGAAGGGGCTCTGGCGGCAGAACTGATAGACCGTGTCCGTCGAGTTGCCCCAGCTGGCGTCGATGAAGCAGAGCGACACCCGCATCGGCGTCCCGTCGTCGCGCACCCACTCGCGCCCGAGTATCAGCTCGGTGAGCTGCTCGAGGCCGGCGAAGATCGCGGCCTCCATGCCGGCGCCGGGCGCCAGGCTGCCGAGCTTGCGCTTCGCGTTCCGAAGCGTGAAGTGGTCGGTCTTCTGCTCGGGGAACGCGCCGTAGTCGACGACGTAGCCCGTGAACTGCGGTGACCAGGCCGCGATCGACCAGAACAGCAGGTCCTGCTGCACATCGATCATGGCGGTGAGCGTCGCGACCTCGACCGGCACGACACCGCGCTTGAAGCCGTTGGTCTTCTCCGCGATCTGCTCGGCCGACAGGATGCCGGTGTCGACCTCCTCGTCCTCCGGTGGCTCGTTCTGCGACTCGCACCAGAACGCGTGCTCGTCTCTCAGCCGCAGGTTCATCGCGTGCTGGATCGCCGAGATCTCGTCCGCGTTGTGCCGCTGCGGCCACGCCACGACCGCCCCCTCGTCCATCGCCTCTCGGTGCGCCGCGTAGAACTCGGTCGCCATCCGGTGGTCGCCGTGGACCTCGAACGACTGCGCCCAGAGGTCCGCGTAGCGGTCCCAGAGCTTCTCGTTCGTCGGGAACGAGTAGACCATCTTGGCGCGCTGCCCGTTCCAGTCCGGGTGCTTCTTGCGGTCGAGGAACGAGTCGGCGACGTCGCCTGACCGGATCACCGTGCACGGCATGATCGCCGCGATCTTCCGACCTGGTCCTGCCAGGCCGAGGACGGCGCCGCTGATGATGCGCTCGCGCGTGACGCACTGCGACAACGAACGCGCGGACTGGTCCGTCTGCGGGTCATCGATGATGGCGAAGTCCGGCCGAACCACCGAGCCGTCGGGGCGCGCGAACTGCTGCCCGCGGATCGAGCCAGTGAGACCCGCTGTGCGAATGATCGCCGCCGAGGCCTCACTGCCCTCGATGGTCGGCAGCACGATCTCGTGGTCGCTCCAGACGATGCCGGTCGGTTTCCCATGGTAGAGCTGGCCGGCGGCGCGGCCGGTGATCCCCTCGAGCTTCCGGATCGGGAAGCACACCTCGGGGAAGTCGGCCGCGAGCAGGTCGTTGGTGCGAAGGTGCGAACCGACGGAGAGCAGCAGGCTCTTCGCGTAGTCGTCGGCGGCGCCGATCAGCTGCAGGAAGCGACGGAGTCCGTAGACCACCACCCAGACGCAGGCGACCACGCACAGCGCGGTCTTGCCCGAGCCGCGCGGCATCGCGAACGCGAACTGCCCGCCCTGCAGCGCGGCCTGCTGGATCGTCGCGGTCGCTTTGCGATGGTCGTCGCAGAAGGGCAGGTGGAAGACGAGCGGGAAGTAGGTCAGGGCGAACCGCTCGAGATCCCGGCTGCAGGACGCCTTCCGGTCGGGGTCTTCCACGGCCGGGAGCTCGCCGATGTCGCGGGCGGCCAGCGCTTCCATTCGCGAGCGCCGGGCGGCGCGCTCGCGCTTCCGCAGGTAGGCGTCTTCGAGGTCGACGGTCTCGCGCCCGGGCGCCGCGCGCTGCCCGATGAGCCAGGCCACGTAACGGACCAGGTGCACGTCCTTCTCGCCGCCGATCTTGAACCCCGCCGACATGCGGTGGCGGTACAGGGTGCGCGTGTCGAGCACCGGGCCCAACGGCGTGGAGTTGAGCAGGCGCACGAGCGCGCTCGGCTTCAGCGACCTCGGGTCAGCGACCACCACTCCTCCCGAGCTCGCGCACGCACCAGGCCGCGTAGTGCACCAGGTTCACCGTGCCGTCCGGGTTCGTCGGCGCGCCGGCCTCGAGATCGGCTGCAACGGTGCGTGGGGCCGCGGCCACCCCGGCCTGCTCGAGCAGCTGCGCCAGGTCCTCGACGCGCAGCGACGAGATCCGCAGCGGAGCATCGCGCGACGTCGCGCGAGCCTTCTTGCCGCGCGGCTTCAATCGCGCCGACGTCGAGCCTTCTTGCGACCCGATTTCGCCTTGGTCTGCGGCGCAGAGGACCGCGAGCCCGAGGCCGCAATCCGCCGAGCCTTCCGACCGGTGAAGGCCTCCCAGCGAGCGACGATCGCATCGCAGTAGCGCGGGTCGATCTCCATCCCGAGGCAGGTCCGTCCTTCCATCTCGGCGGCGATGACGGTGGTGCCAGACCCGAGGAATGGGTCGTAGACCTCGCCGTCCGCCGGGCCGTGATGACGCATCGGCCTGGCCATGCACTCGACCGGCTTCTGCGTGCTGTGGCCGCCGCCAGCGGGTACGTCGTGGCGGATCTCCCAGACCGTGGTCATCGCACCGTCGAACGCGAGCAGGCGCTCCTCGTCGATCCGAGCCGCGAACAGATCCGCGCGCTGGTTCTCGGGAAGATCCACGATGTCGGCCCAGACGGTGTCCTGCTTCCGGCCTCCGACCCAGTCCGCCTTCGCACCCTTGCGCACGGCGTACCAGCACGGCTCGTGACGCCAGTGGTAGTTCCCGCGGCTGATCGCGAAGCGCGTCTTCACCCACACGATCTGCTGCCGCATCTCGAAGCCGAGTGCGACAAGAGACCGCTCCACGAATGACGCGAAACGGTCCGCGTGCCAGACGTAGGCCACCGTCCCAGGGAAGTGGCGGAAGGCGGCCGTCCACGACGCGCGGTCGTCGTTCTGCACCTTGCCCATCTGCGGCGAGTCGTTGAGCCCAACGGCCTTCCTCCACTTAGCGTCGTATTCGACGCCGTAGGGCGGGTCCGTGACGAGCAGGTGCGGCTTCCGGCGGTCCAGGAGCCGCTTGACGTCGGCTGCCTCCGTCGAGTCCCCGCACAGCAGCCTGTGCCGGCCGAGGATGTAGAGGTCCCCGCGCTTGGTCACGGGCGAACCCGTGACGACCGGGGCGGGGTCGTCCGGCTCTGCCGCCCACTTCGCCTTCGGAGCTGGGAAGGCCGCAGCGACGTCGGCGGCGAGTTCGTCGAAGCGCAGCTCAGCGAACATGCCGTCGTCGTCCTGGATCGACTCCAGAAGCGACCCGAGGGTCGCGGTGAACGAGCCCTGCAGCTTCGTCGAGTTCAGGGCAACGTTGAGCGCGCGTTCGTGGTTGTCGTCCAGCTTCACGAAGACGCACGGCACGGTTCGCCAGCCGAGCTCGCGGGCAACGCGCAGGCGCTGGTGTCCGCCGACGACGCGCATGCGCTTGCCGTCGAGGCCGCGGTTGACCACCAGCTCCTGCACCATGCCGAACTTCGTCAGCGAGGCGCGTAGTGCGTCGAGCTCGGCATCCCCGATCTGCCGCGGGTTGTAGTCCGCGAGCTCGAGGCGATCGATCGCGACCTCGTGACGCTCGACGTTCGCCGCCGGCGCGCCGGCGGTCGCCGGCGCGGAGCGGCGCGCGCGGCCTGGTTTCTTCTTCGCCATCGGAACCCCTCAGCGATGCGTCAGCGCCGGCGACCGGATCGGATCGGCGGCAGGAAACAAACACACCCGGAATGCGCGAGCGTTCCGGGGGGAGTGGAGGTCGACCGCCCCCCCCTCTGGAAGGACCCGCTCGGGCGTTTCGCCCGACCGACCACCCCCCGGGCGGCCCGCGTGGCCGCGCCGGCGGCCGCCTGTG
>JAGQRB010000362.1 GCA_020425925.1 Planctomycetota bacterium | reverse complement strand
GTGCAGCGTGTCGCGCTCTGACCTCGTGCTGCGCGACGGCCGGATCGTGCCGACCGAGTGCCTGCAGGTGAGCTTCGCCCGCGGTGGCGGGCCGGGCGGCCAGCACGTCAACAAGACCGAGACCAAGGTCGACCTGCGCCTCGACCTCGAGGCGGCTGCCCCGGTGCTCGGCGATCGCGACGTCGCCCGCATCCGCGAACGGCTGGGCAACCGGCTCGATGCCGACGGCCGGCTGCACGTCACCGCGAGCGAGCATCGCAGCCAGCATCAGAACCTCGAGGCCGCGTTGGCGCGGCTCGCGAGCCTGATCGCCGGCGCGCTCGTGCGGCAGAAGCGCCGTATCGCGACCAAGCCGACGCGCGGCAGCAAGCAGCGCCGGCTCGACGGCAAGCGTCAGCGTGGCGACATCAAGAAGGGCCGGCAGAAGCCACGCGGCGACTTCTGAGTCCTGCGGTCCGGCCGCTCAGGCGTAGATCCCGCGCATGCGGGTGATCTCGGCGACGCGATTGACGCCGAGCATGTAGGCCGCGATGCGGTTGCTGACCTCCCACTTGCGCGCCATGTCGACGACCGCGGCGAACGCGTCGACCATGATGTGCTCCATCCGCTCCTCGACCTCCTTCTGCGGCCAGAACAGCCCGATGCGGTCCTGGACCCACTCGAAGTAGCTGACCGTGACACCGCCGGCGTTCGCCAGGATGTCGGGGATCACGAACACGCCCTTCTCGTCGAGGATCTTGTCGGCGTTGGCGGTGCACGGGCCGTTGGCGCCCTCGGTGATGATCCGGGCCTGGATGTTGCCGACGTTGCGGCTCGTGATCACGTTCTCGGTCGCGGCCGGCACGAGGATGTCGACCGGCAGCTCGAGGATCTCCGCGTTGCTGATCCGGTCGCCGCCATCGAAACCCTCGAGCTTGCGATTGCGCATCAGGAACTCGCGGATGCCCTCGAGGTCGAGGCCCTTGGCGTTGTAGAGCCCGCCGTGCACGTCGCTGATCGCGACGATCTTGACGCCGAGCGTCGCGAGCTGCAGCGCGGAGATCAGGCCGACGTTGCCGGCACCCTGGATCGCGGCCGTGCACTTCGTCGCGTCCATGTCGAGGTGCTTGAGCGCCTCGCGCGTGCAGAGCATCACGCCGCGGCCGGTGGCTTCGATGCGACCGAGCGAGCCGCCGAGACCGATCGGCTTGCCGGTGACGATCGCCGGCGTGTAGCCCTTGCTGTGCATGGAGTAGGTATCCATGATCCACGACATGATCTGGCCGTCGGTGCCCATGTCGGGCGCCGGCACGTCGCGATCGGGGCCGAGCAGGTCCATGATCCCCGCGACGTAGCGCCGCGTCAGCCGCTCGAGCTCGGCACGCGACATCTTGAACGGGTCGCAGACGACGCCGCCCTTGCCGCCGCCGAACGGCACGTTGACGACGGCGCACTTCCAGGTCATCCACGCCGCGAGCGCGCGCACCTCGTCGCGGTTGACGTTCTTCGCGAACCGGATGCCGCCCTTCGCCGGTCCGCGCGCCGTCGAGTGTTGCACGCGGTAGCCTTCGAAAACCGACACCGAACCGTCGTCCATGACGACGGGGATGCTGATCGTGATCTCGCGCTCACAGCTGCGCAGGATGCCGAACAGGTTGGGGTCGAGACCGAGCCGATCGGCGGCCTGATCGAACCGCACCTGCATGGCTGCGAAGGGATTCTCTTCGCCTGAAACTTGTGGATTCATCGCGAGGGCTGCACGGTTGCGCCGTGCCTTCTGGCCGGAGAACGTAACAGCTCGCCGTGTCCGCCAGCAACAAGCCTCGGCCTGCCGATCGCGCGTCGTTCGAACTGCTCGACCCGCGGCTGCGCGCCGTCGTCGAGGAGCTCTATCGCGGCGCCTGCGGCTACACAGTGCGCTGCACCCCTCGTCGGCGAACCGTACGCGTCGAAGGCCCGCCGGAGCTGTTCGGCAAATGGCGCCGCGGCAGCGGCCGTTCGGGGGCGCGGGAATGGCATTGGCTGCACGTGCTGCCGCTGATGGGCCTGCAGGTGCCGCGCGCCGTCGCCTGGCTCGGGCGACGGCGGCGGTCGCTGCTCGTCACCGAGGCGGTGGCGGGACGTCCGTTCGATGCCTGGCTGGTGCAGGCGGCCGCCGAGGGCTGGCTGGTCGAGCTCTGCGAGTACGCCGTCCGTCAGGTGGCACCGGCGATTCGGCGGCTGCACGAGCACCGCATCGCCTACCGCGATCTCTACTGGAACCACGTCTTCGTCGCGGATCCGCGGAACGGCGACGAGCCGACGTTCCTCGACGTCGAGCGCGCGTTCCGACCGTGGTGGCGCTGGCGGCGCTGGGCCGTCAAGGATCTCGCCGGCCTGCTGGCGTCCCTGCCGGTCCCCGTGCCGCCGCGCTGGCCGCTGCGTTTCCTGCGAGCCTACAGCGGTGGCGCGCCGCTCGATCCGGCCTGGATCGACGACATCGTCGCGAAGGCGGCTCGGATTCGCCGGCACGTTCCGCGCTACGGGTGACGGACGCGCGGGACCGCGGGGATCGCGCCAATGCCGCCGGAGCAGCTGCCGCCGGAGTAGCTGCTGCCGAAGTTACTGCGGCCGGCGATCGCGGCGGCGCAGACGCGCGGTGAGCGCGACGCCGAGCAGGCCGGTGCCGACGAGGAACAGGGCACCCGGTTCCGGGACCGGAGCGGCGCCGCCTCCGCTGCCGGTGTTCTCGCCGGCATGCGTCTCCGACGGCCCGTTCTCGGGGGCGAGCTTGTCGAGGTGGGCGGCCTCGGTGGCAGTGTCGGCACCGGACGCCGACAGCGCCTGGGGAGCGACCTGGAAAGGCTGTGGAACCTCCTGCTGGGCAGCGAGGGAGCCCAGGAGGACACAGCTACAGGCGAGGCAAGGAAACAGTCGCAAAGCGACCTCGGGGTGCGGAGCGGAGGTGTCGAAAGCGGCGGGCGATGCCCGGGAGAGAGGAACAGCGAGGATTACCCGACCCGGGCGAACGCGCAAGGCCAGCGTGTGCGAATTCCGGGCGGGCGATGGGCCACTTACGGCCTGGCGCCTCCTGTACAGCGAGAGACGGTCCCGGCGCGTTCGCGACGTTCCAACGCGAGTCAGCAAAGGATACACTCCGCGTGCCTGGTCTCCGGACGATCGCCGGCGGCTTTTTGCCGCGGGAGGAAAGTCCGGGCTCCGCAGGGCGAGGTGGTGGGTAACGCCCACCGTTCGCGAGAACAGGGAAAGTGCCACAGAGAACAGACCGCCGGACGGCCAGCACGCTGGCGACGGCAAGGGTGAAACGGCGAGGTAAGAGCTCACCGCGGACCGGTGGACCGGTCCGGCACGGCAAACCCCACCTGGAGGAAGACCGAATAGGAGGATCGCGCGGCCCGCGCCGAGATCCTCGGGTAGGTCGTTGCAGGTCGCCCGCGAGGGCGACCCTAGAGAAATGATCGTCACCGCCGCTTCCTGCGGCGGCACCAGAACCCGGCTTACGGAGACCAGGCACTTCTCTCCGCTCCCCGGCGCGGTCGACCGGACGTCAGCCGCGCCGGCCGCGGTAGCGCTCGAGGATCACGAGTGCGGCGATGCTGTCGGCGAGCTGCTTGCGTTTCGCCGCTTTCAGGCCGCCGGTCTTGAGGCGCTCGTGGGCCTCGTCGGTCGAGTGGCTCTCGTCGACGGTCGCGAGCGGGCAGCTCAGCGCCGCCGCGAGCCGGGCCTGGAACGCGGCAGTGCGCTCGGCGCGCTGGCCGGCGCTGCCGTCGACGTTGAGCGGCATGCCGAGCACGACGAGCTCGGTTTCGCGCTCGGCGGCGACCGCGGCGATCGCGCGGGCGAGTCGCTCGGGGTCGCGTTCGTCGATGCGCGGCAGCGGCACCGCGATCGTGCCGGTCCAATCGGTGGCGGCGAGTCCGGTCCGCGAGTCGCCGTAGTCGACCGCGAGGATGCGGCGGGGGGCGCTCACAACAGGTCGGTCCGACCGCGCGCCTGCACCTGCTCGACGAGGCGTTTGAGGTCGTCGGCGCGCGACCTCGGACAGATCATCACCGCGTCGTCCACCGCGACGACGACCAGCCCCTCGACGCCGAACAGGCAGACGGTGCGCGGGCCGTCCGCGAAGGTCAGGTTGTCCGTGCTCTCGAGCGCGATCTGATCGGCGCCGGTCACGAGCAGCGCGCGGTTGCCGTCGCCGAGGTCGCGGCCGATGTCGGCGAGCGCCGTGAAGCTGCCGACGTCGTTCCAGCGGACCGTGCTCTCGACGACGAGCACGCCCGGCGCGCGTTCCATCACCGCGTAGTCGAACGATGTCCGCGGCGCGCTGCGGAACGCCGCCGCGAGCTCGGCGGGTGCCTTGATCGCAGCGATCATCGCATCGGTAGCGACCGCGAGTTCGGGGCAGCTCGCCGCCATCGCGGCGCGCACCCCGCGGCAGGTCCAGACGAAGATGCCGCTGTTCCACAGCATGCCGCCGTCGACGAACTGCGCCGCGGTGGCGGCGTCGGGCTTCTCGCGGAAGCGGCGCACGCGGAATGCCGCCGGCGCATCGTCGTCGGCGGCGTCGCCGGGCTCGAGGTAGCCGAATCCCGTCGCGGCGAAGGTCGGGCGCACTCCGAAGGTCACCAGCGACTCGTCGTCGGCCGCCAGCGCGGCGGCGCGGCGGATCATGCGTTGCAGCTCCGCCGCCGGTTCGATCACGTGGTCGGCCGGCATCACGACCATCGTCGCTGCCGGGTCCACGCTCGCGATCGCGGCCGTCGCGAGGCCGATCGCGGGCGCGGTGTCGCGCGCCTCGGGCTCGACCAGCAGGCGATCCACCGGGAACCCCGGCACGGCCGTTCGCAGAGCCGGCAGCTGCCGCTCGTTGGTGACGATCCAGGTGTGCTCGGGGTCGCAGAGTCCCTGCAAGCGGGCGATCGTGGCGGCGATCAGCGGCTCGCCGCGCGCGAGCGGCAGCACCTGTTTCGGCCGGCTGCCGCGGCTCGCGGGCCAGAATCTCGTGCCGGACCCTCCGGCCATGACGACGGCGTGCAGTTCGGACATCAGTAGTCGACGACCGGGCGTTCGGGAGGAGCCGGCGGGAGCGGCGGGACGGGTTGGCGGCGCGGTGCCGCTTCGGTGATCCAGCGCTTCTCGGCCTTCAGATCGCGCAGGTGTCCGAACAGGTGGAAGCGCACGATGCTGTTGGTGAACAGATCGACGAACGGGCGGAACAGCGGATCGGCGGTGTTGCCGAGCAGGTTCTCGAGCGTCAGCTTGACGTTGAGGTAGCCGTCGAGGTCCAGCGCGCCGGAGCCTTTGGCTGCGAGCAGGTTCGACTTGACCACGAGGTCGTCGAACGTGATGCGTCGATCCGCGAGCCGCCACCTGGTGTCGAGCTCGCTGAAACGGGGTCGTTCGGGGGCGGGCAGCTGCGAGTAGATCGCCGTGAACAGTGGTACCGCGCCGAGGTCGGCACGCTCGATCGCCAGCGTACCGCCGGCAGTGGCGTCGACGATGTCGTGGCCGTCGAGGTGCTCGAGTGCGACGCTACCGCGCGCCGAGCCGCGGTAGGGCGGCGAGACCCAGCCCGTGGTGGTCAGGAACGCGTGCACGTCGACGCCCTGGAACGCGAGGTTCGCCGCCAGCCGACCCTCGGGCGACTCGGGCGAGGGCATCGTGTAGACGAACGCCGGTTCGCCGGTGTCGGGCTGGTTCAGCAGTCCGCCGTGCAACCGCGCCGTGACCGCGGCGAGCGTGATGCGCTCGGCGCCGGCGGCGAAGCTCGCACTCAGCCCTTCGAACGGCTGGCCGAACAGCCGCAGGGAAGCGTTGTCGAGTTTGCCGACCAGTTCGCCGCCGGTGTCGCCGATGCGGCACTCCTCGAGCCGGACGTTGCCGTAGAGCCGGTCGACGCGGAACCCCTCGGACCCCGTGCCGAGCGTCAGCGCGACGTCCTGCAGCCGCAGCTCGCCGTCGAGCACGGTCTCGAACGGCATCGAGCTGCCGCGGGTCGGCACCGCGAACATCAGTCGCAGGCGGTCGATGTCGGCGGTGCCCGAGAGCTTGCGCTCCGCGATCGCGCGGTGCAGCGGACCCGGGAACAGATTGGCGAGCTCGCCACCGAGCGGGAAGTCCGCGGCCTTCACCGTGAAGCCGATCAGCGTGCGGCCGTCGGGGGCCGGCGCGGTCTCGATCGAACCGTCGAGGCAGCGCACGAGCTGATCGCCGAGGTCGGCGCGCAGCTCCTCGAAGGTCGCCCGGCCGCCGCGGATCAGCACCTCGCCGGTCATCCGGCGCGCCGGCATCGGCAGGATCGGCGCCGCCGACCCGACATCGAGCAGATGCACCACGAGGTCGAGCGCGGTGTCTTCGTTCGGCGTCACCCGATGCCGGAACACCAGGTCGACCGACCCCGACGGCTGCAGGTAGTTCCAGATCCCCGGGCCGAGCGCGCCGAGCTGCTCGAGCGTGCGGCCGAGCTGTTCGTCGAGTTCGAGGCCACGGACGACGAGCGAGACGTCGCTGTCGCCTTCGCCGCCGTACTCGACACGGCCGAGCATCGCCAGCTTCGCCGCCAGACCGGCGCCGTGATCGAGCTCGCCGCGCAGCGCATCGAAGTCGATGCGGGCGCGTTCGCCGCTGCCCGCGATCAGCAGGCGACCGGCCAGCTGGCGCGCCCGCCACGGTTCCACCGGCAGGCGCAGATCGACGCCTTCGACGTCGATCTGCAGATCGAAACCGAGATCGGCGTCCTCGGTGGCGCGCCACGCGCGCACCACGCCGCTGCACTTGCCGTTCGGCGCGCAGCTGCGCCAGGCGGTGTCGATCGCGGGTGCCATCACCTTGACCGCGCGCCGCAGCTCGTCGTCGATCGCGAGGTCGGCGACGTCGACCGAGACCTGGAACCCCGGCGCGTCGTTGTCGCCGGTCTTTGCCGCGGCGAGCGGAATGCGGCCCCGCAGCGCCACGCGGCCGTTGCCGTGCGAGCCCTCGAGGTCGAAATCGGCCTCGGCTTCGCGAACGACGATCTCGCCGTCGAGAGCGCCGAGACGGTACGGGAACCCGCCCCAGGTCACCGTCGCCGCCTGTGGCCGGATGTGCACGAGGAAACTGCCCGCGAGCTCGGACATCGGACGGACCGAGACGTCGACATCGGCGCGACCCTGCGGCTGCAGGCGGTCGTAGAGCCTGCCGTCGTCCTCGAGCAGGTTGGCCAGCGCGCGCCTGAGATCGGGCGTGAACGCCACGCCGCTTGCGCCGATGTCGAGCGTGGTGCTCTCCGTCGGCGCCGCGCGCGTGTCGATGCGGCCGGACAGCGTGACGTCGCCACCGCCGGCCGACGGCGCGATCGTCGCGGTCATGCCGTCGAGCTCGACGATGTCGTCGCGCAGCCGCACCGTGCCGCGGGCGCCGACGAGCGGCAGCGGGAAACCGATGCGGTCGGCGGCGCTGCCGTAGCCGTAGTAGGTGAGCTCGCCGTCGCGGACGTTCATCTCGAACTCTGCGATGCCGGTGCTGAGATGAGCGTCCTTCAGGTAGAGCTCGATGTCGGCGCGCCCGGCCTCCGGCAGCAGCGCGTCGACCACGTTCGCACCGATCGGGAACAGCCGCAGCGCATCGGTGGTATCGGCGTCGACGACGAGGTTCCGGCCGGTCGCGTGCACGGCGTAGCTCGGTTCACCCGATGACAACGCCGTGATCTCGGCGCTGAGATCGATCTCGCCCTGCGCCGTGCTCTGACGCACGCTGACGCGCAGTTCGCCGCCGTCGTCGGTCGTGCGGGGGAAGGTCACGTCGGCCGACTTGAGGTGACGCGGCAGGTTCGCCCCGATGAGCCGCGCAGCGTGCACCTCGCCGCGCACGTCGATGCGGGTCGGCCGCGGTGAGGCGTCACCGCGGCCGACTGCGAACGCGATCTCGAGGCGGTCGAGCTCACCTGCGATCTCGAGATCGCCGAGTCGCACGCCGAGCCGATCCTCGAGCCAGCGCAGGCACGGCGTCTGCAGCGGCCAGTCGAGCACGGTGGCGGTCAACGCGCTCTCGCCGCTGGCGGTGTCGATGCGACCGGCGAGCGAGACGCGGGCGTCGAGGCCGACGACGCGGCCCGCGCCTTGCAGCGCGAGCACGTGGCGTTCGCCCCGCACCGGCGTCGCCTGCAGGTCGATCTGCTCGAACGCGATCGGAGCCTCGCCCGGCGTGCAGCCGAGTTGGAGGCGCGCGTTCTCGATCGCGATCGCCGGCAGGTCGGCAGCGCCGCCACCGCCGAGATCGCCGCCGAAGAGCTGCTCCGCGTCGGGCAGCTCCGGGCCGATGTCGACCTCGAGTCCGGCGATCGCGACCCGGCTCAGGCCGACGAGGTCGGGAAGGTCGAACTCGGCATCGAGGTCGATGCGTTCGGCGCGCGCCAGCGCCGTGCCCGGGCGGGTGGGATCGGCGATGCGGAGGCTCTTCACCACCAGTCTGCCGGCAGCCAGATCGAGCTCGGTGCCGGCGATCGACGCCTCGGTGCGAAGCGCGGCGTTCAGACGTCGTTGCACCAGCGAGGTCGCCGCGTCCGAACGCTGCAGGATCGCCCAGGTGGCGCCGCAGAGCACGACGACGAAGATCGAGGACAGCAGCAGAACGCGGCGCCAGCTCATGAGTCGAGCAGCATCGTAGCGGCGGAACGACGTGCGCGCTGCGTCGTTTCGCGCTCGCTGCGCACAGCGAGGAACGGCGAGAAACGGCCGAAAGGACCCGTTTCCAGCGCGTTTTCGATTGAATGTTCGCGTGTACGCGTCACACTTCGCGCCAGTTCGCCTGTTTTGCGGCACTTTGCCGTGTTCCAGCGCGGACTGAGTCCACTCGTTTCAGAGACACACGATGGCTGCCAAGAAGAAAGCGAAGAAGGCCGCTAAGGCCACAGGCGATCTCATCATCTCCAAGTCGCGGACGAAGGCTTCGGTCAGGAAGTGCAACGTTTCGTCGGAGTTCTACGGTGCGCTCGACGCGCACGTCCGCGCGGTGATCCAGGGGGCTGAGCGGCGTTGTGCCGCGAACGGTCGAAAGACCCTCCGTCCCCAGGACATCTGAGACGTCGATCGCTTGACGACGACTCGGGTCGGCCTGCACGTCAGGTCTGGCCCGTAAACACAGGGCCCGGTCGGCGCACGGTTAGGCGCCGATCGGGCCTTGCTTCTGGCAGGTGGATTCCCGGTGTGCGACGCGAGGGAGCAGCGCTATCCGGCGTAGCTGCTCAT
>JAGQRB010000361.1 GCA_020425925.1 Planctomycetota bacterium | reverse complement strand
CGCCGCCGAAGCGCTCTGCCGCGCGCAGTCGGGTGAGCGCAGTGACCGTCGCCTCGCGGCCGCCGGCGCCCGCGGCCTGCGAGCGCTCGCGACCTGCGGCGACGACGGCGCGATGACGGCGCTCGCGGACCGCCTGCGGGCGGCGTTGGGATCCACCCCCGCGCTGCTCGCCGACGCCGCCGCAGATTGCTGCAGCATGCACCTGCCGGACCCGGCCCGCGACCTCGTCGGTCGCCACGCCGTCGCGTTGCTCGGGCACGCGCTCCGGGCCGGTCTCGCAACCGCGGTGCTGGACGAAGCGCGGTTCGCACCGCTGCGCGTGCGCCCCGATTTCGCCGCGCTGCGCTGACGCGACCCCGGCGCTACTGCTGCGCGAAGGTCACGTAGTCGATCCGATCGAGCGTCGCTCGCAGTTCGAACACGCCCCAGACCAGCGCGCCGAGGCCGGCGACGGCGTAGCCGAGCCCGTAGGTCGACGGCCCCGCAGCCACGCTGGCGAGCGCGAGGAACACGTTCGCGATCAGGAACAGCGCCGTGGTCCGCAGTGCCGCGCGCCGGCGATCGAAGTAGAGCAGCACCAGGATCGTGAGCAGCAACAACACGTGGCAGAAGGCGCCGAGCAGCGCCAGGCGCAGCGTGTGGGCCGCGAACGGCGGCAGGCCCGCGAGCTCGGCGAGCTGCGGCGCGAACCAGAAGCAGACGAACGTCACGGCGCCCTGCGACCGCAGCAGCACACCGGCGGCACGCTCGAGCGAGCGCCGCAGCTCCTCGCCGCGAGCGCGGATGTCGGCGAGCGTCGAGTGCCCCTCGACGGCGCCGTAGAAGCCGCGGTAGCGCTCGTAGAAGTCGGTCTCGATGTGGATCAGGTTGAGCGCCATCGCCGGCACCACGCTGGCGTAGGCGAGGTAGAAGCAGGTGTCGTAGAGCGGGTGGCTCGGCACTCCGTCGACGTTGACGACGCCGTCGGACCACCAGAACACGAACTTGTCGGCCCACAGCGACACCGCGTAGGCGGTGCCGACCCACCAGAGCAGGCGGTGCCGCAGCAGCCCGCGCAGCTGTGCCGTCGCACCTTCATCGGGGGCCTCGGTGCCGCGCAGCACCAGCACCGCGAGCACCGCGACCACGAAGCAGTTCGACAGCGCGTAGGCCCACAACAGCGCCGGCAGCGTCGCGGCGCGGCCGAGCACGAACAGGACGGCAAGGAACACCGCGCCGCCGATCGCGAACGTGAACAGGATCTTGTCGTGCTGGCGGATCAGCGACAGCCAGACGAACGCGAGCCAGGACAGACTCACGGCGACATAGAGCAGCGTCACCGGCAGCACGAGCTCGAGTTCGAGCCCGAGCAGCAGACAGCCGGCGCCGCCGGTGAGCGCCTGCACGACGCCGACGACGACGAACAGATTGGCGAATGCCGGCACCAGCGCACCGTAGCTGCCGCGATACAACGTGTCGGCGAGCCAGCGCGTCGCCGCCATCTGCAGACCACCGGTGGTCACCAGGCTGGCCGCGAACACCAGGCTCGCGAGCGCCAGGAAGCGGTCGACGCCTTCGAGCTCGAACCAGCCGCCGACCAGCCGCACCAGCCAGAGACTCGCCATCGTGACGAGCCACGGACCCGCCGCGACCAGGCCGGCGGTCGCATAGGCCCGAAAGCGCCCGAAGATGCCCTGCTCCTCGACGCACAGCCGCCGCAGATCGAAACCGATGCCGGCCACTCAGACCGCCTCGACCGCCGCCAGGCAGTCACCGTAGACCCCGCGGTACGTCGCGATCATGTCGCGTTCGTCGTAGAACCGCCGGACGCGTTGCTGCAGGCTCTTGCCCATGCGCGTCCGCAGATCGGTGTCGCGCCACAGCTCGAGCACGTGGCGGGCGATCTCGCCTGGCGAGGCGATCGGCGCGATCAGACCACCGATGCCGAGCGCCTGATCCTCGGGCGTTCGCCCTTCGAGCAGCTCCTGGCAGCTGCCGACATCGGTGGCGACGACCGGTACGCCGAGGGCGCCGGCCTCGAGCACGACGAGCGGCTGCGCCTCCGAGATGCTCGTCAGCACGAGCACGTCGACGTGCGGCAGCTCGCGCTTGACGTCGACCGGCCCCTCGAACCGCACGTTGTCGTCGAGACCGAGCTCGCGCGCGAACGTCTGGCACTGCTCGGCATAGTGCACGTCCTCGGCCATCGGCCCGAGCACGCGCACGACGACGTCCGGCACGTCGCGCGCCACCAGCCGCATCGCCGCCAGGAACGTGCGCACGTCCTTGATCGGGCAGACGCGCCCGACGAACGCGACGGTGAACGGTCGCTCCGAAGCGCCGGCCGCAGCCGCCGCCTCCGCCGCCGCCGTGAGCGCGTCGACGTCGACGCCGTTCGGGATGATCTCGCAGCGGTCCGGGTCGGCGCCGTCGGCGATCTGGCTGAGACGGTTCTTGCCGTAGAGCGTGAACACACGATCGGCTTCGCGGTAGCAGCAGCGGCTCAGGGTCTCGAAGTGGCGATTCCAGAACTGCCGGAAGTACGGCGCTGTGTTGTCGATCACGAGCCCGCCGTCGTCGACGTCGCGGATCCAGTTCGCCGAGTAGACCTCGATGCGGCGTTCCTTGGTGTAGATGCCGTGCTCGGTGAGGATCATCGGCCGCCGCCACTGCGCTGCCGCGACGGCGGCGAGCATGCCGGCGTAGCCGGTCGACACGGTGTGGTACATGCCGGCGCGCGGCATACGGTAGAACAGCAGCTCGACCACCGGCTGATAGGCGAACCGCCAGGTCCAGTAGAAGTTGAGGAAGCTCTGGTCGCCGGCCTCGGCCTGGTAACTGGCGACGATCGCATCCCAGCACTGCTCGCTCTCGAGCACGTCCTCGGATCCGAGACCTGCGGCCGACAACCGTGCAGCCCGCCGCGGCAGCGCCTCGAGCACGGTCTCGTCACCGGCGCGCAACCGCATGAGATCGGTCCAGATCGCCTCGAGCAGACCGCGGTGGCGTCGGCGCGTCCGCCGCGGTGCGACCTCGGAGCGCTCCGGCACGAGGCCGATCTCCTCGAGGAAGACCACGTTCGGGGGCAGCTGGTAGGCCGGCTCGGCGCCATAGAAGTGCACACGCGGCGCGATGTGCACCACGCCGAAGCGCAGGTCGGGCATCTGCCCGACGATCCGATGCACCCAGGACGAGACGCCGCCCATCACGAACGGGTAGGTACCCTCGAGCACGAGCAGCACGTCGGCGCGATCGTCGTTCGGACCGGTGTCGCTCACGTCGTCGCCCTCCGGCCGGCAATGGTGCGCAGCCACTCGGGTGCGACCACACCGGCGGCCTCCAGCCGGTGCAACGACTCACGGCAGGCGCCGCGGCCCTGGCGGCGAAACGCCACCTCGGCGCGCACCAGCTCGGCGTGTTCGTCGAACTCCTCGGGCCAGCCGCAGATGATCTGCCAGGCCTCCTCGAGCGCGCCGCGATCGGCGAGCGCCAGGGCGAGCACGCGTTCGGCGGCAGCACAGCCAGGCTCGGCGTCGAGTGCTCGGGTCGCGATCACCTCGGCGCGTTCCGACCAGTAGCCGGCCATCTCGCTGTCGAGCACGCCGCTGATCGCGTAGGCGCGGTTGGCTTCGGCGAGCGCCGCGAGCGCCGGCCCGACCTCGACGCCGTCGGCCTGCTGGGCGGCGCACCGCAGCTCCCCGATCTCCTGCTCGTGGCGCTGACCGATGCGCGCGAGCTCGGCGTAGGCACAGAGCCGCAGCTCGGGTTCGTCCTCGAACAGGAACTGCCGGACGATCGACAGGTGGCGCGGTGTACCGAGCCGCGCCAGCCGGCGCAGGAGATTGCGTTTCTCCTCCAGGCTGCCGGCCCGCACGACCTGGGTGTAGCTGTTGACGCCGAGCTCGCGCCGCAGGTCGGTTTCGCCGCGCGATCGCTCGACCCGCACGGTGTCGTTCTCGGCGTGCGCGTTGGCGGCGTGACGCGGCGCTCCGCCGACGACGAACCAGAGCGCCGCGCAGGCACCGAGACCGGGCAAAGTCGCGGTCAACGTCGCGAACAGCGCGACCTCGGAGCGACTCGTTCCGGCACGACGGGTGCCGAGCGCTACGAGCACCACTGCCGCTGCATGGGCCAGCACAGCGCCGATCGCCACCGGCCAGGTGGCGGCATCGACGAACCCGATCGCTGCAGCGATCGCGCTCGCGGCCCCGAGCGCGGCGAGCGCCACGCCGACACCGAGCTGTCGCGCCGCATCAGGCACGCGGCGCGTCCTCCCTGGAACGATCCGAGTGCCGCAGGCAGAGCGCGAACAGTCCCTCGATCTGCTGCCGCAGCAGTCGCAGCGTCTCGTAGTCGTCGCTGCCGGCAGCCTGCGCCGGCACCGGGGTCGGGGATACCGGCGGCGGCGCGATCGGCGGCGTGACGCCGCCTCCGGCCAGCAACGCGTGCACCTCGGCGACCTGCCGTTGCAGCTCTGCGAGCGTCGCGTGGTCGAGCGTCGGAGCCTCGGTATCCGGCACCTCGGCAACACCGCCGGCATCCGGATCCGCAACGCGTTCCGCGGCAGCGACGGCGGTGCCGACCCACTCGGCGATCGATGCCGCATGCCGCCCGGCCGCGGCCGATTTGACATAGCGACCGGTCTTCTCGATCAGGCCGCGCTTCTTGGCCGCGGTGATCACCGCCCCCCAGGCGTTCGGATGCGGCGCCGGGCCCGCACCGCGCCGCGAGGCCAGCTCCTTGACGTCGGCGCTGGTGAACGGGCTGCCCTTCGCCGCACACTCGGCGACCACGCCCGCGACGACCGCACGCCACGACGGCGCCGCTGCCGATGCGGATCGCACCGGTTCCTCGGCCGCGACGGCCGCCAGTTCGGCCCGCAGGCGTTCGATCTCGCGCTCGAGGTCGCGCAGCGCGGGCCCGGCCGCGGGCGTCGGCTTCGAAGCCTCGAAGGCCGCGGCGACGCCGACCCACTCGGCGATCAGTCCGGCGTTGCGCCCTTCGCGCTCCGATCGCAACAGGCGACCGGTCTTCGCGATCAGTCCGCGTCGCTTCGCTGCGGTCACGACCGCACCCCAGGCGTTGGCGTGCTCCGGTTCGCCGATACCGAGCGCCGCCGCCGTCGCGCGCACATCGGTGATGGTGAAGGGCTCCCCCGCCTTCGCCAGTCCGACCAGGACGTCGTCCACCGCCGTGCGCCACGAGAGCGTCGAACTCGGCGGGCCAGCCTCGGCCGTGTCAGTATCTCTCCGTTGCATCTCTGGTTCCTCTTCTGCGTCTTGCTGTTGCTGTGTCGGTTCGTCAGGCTCGACGACCGCCGGCGTGGCGGTGGCATCGAAGATCTCGTCGAATCGGCGGTTCATCGCCGCCGCATCGGGCAGGCGGGGTCGGCCCGATTCGTTCATCACGATCTGCCGCGGCTCGCGCTGGGGCTCGCTCTGCGACTCGTGATTGCCGCCCCCCTCCCGCGGCTCGGCTGCGGCCGCGGCCGCGGCGCCGGGCTCGGTGCTCTCGAAGACCTCTTCCCAGCGTCGCGTGATCTCCTCGCCGCTCGGCAACGTCGGCAGCTCGGCACCGCTGGTCGCGATCACACGGAAGTCGCGCTCGAGGTCCTCGGCCTCGCGCCGCAGATCCGAGAACTCCAGGTCCGAGAACGCGAGTTCCTGCAGCTCGCTCTCGGTCAGCGCCGCGGTCGGCGCGCCGTCGGGCCCATCGCCGTCGGCACCGACCAGGTAGTGCACGGTGTCGCGCAGGTTCTTGGCGTCGAGCGCCAGGAAGTCGCAGCGCACTCCGTCGTAGTGATCCTCGGGCAACGTCGACCGCAGGGTCTCGTCGAGCCGCGACCAGATCATCGACGCGTCGAGGCACGAGGTGAACGGCAGCAGCACGACGCAGCGGTTGGGATTGACGACGTAGATGCCGTCCGTCACCCGCAGCAGCGTGCCGACGCAGTTCCAGAGATGGCGCGCGATCATCGCGCCGACGCCGAATCCCGGCCCGTCGCGCCGGAAGTCGATCATGTTGAGCTCGGCGCCGAGCCGCTGCGCGAGGTCGGTCTCGAGCCGCAGCCGGCGCGCGAACCCCTCGGCATTGCCGCCGCGCTGCGCCCGTGGCTCGGGCACCGGACACTGCTGCGCCAACGGGATCGGCGAGGTGCCGCAGAAGTGCTCGGTCACCGGCAGCAGCAGGTCCGCCAGCGTCGGCGCTTCGGTCGTGGTCGCGAAGTGCCGGACCTCGACGGGCCCGAAGTCGGGCCCCTCGCAGGCCGCGAACCGTTCTTCGAGGCGGTTCACCAGCGCCGTGCTGTGCTCGGGTTTGCAGCCCGTCAGCAGCAGGATGTAGCAGCCGGCGAAGCCGAACGTGAACACGTCGTCGGTCAGCCGCACGGTCGTGTTGAGCACGTGCAGCAGGCGGGTCTCGAGCGCCTCGATGTAGTCCTCCATCGTGACGCGCATGTCGAGCAGACGGATGGCGATCAGCTCGGTCTCGACGCCGTAGCGCTTGCGCCGTGCGTCTTCGAGGTGGATGCGCTCCGCGAGGTGGACCAGCGACCCGATCTGTTTGGTCTTGTCGAGCGCGGACAACATCTCGGCGCGGTTCTCGCTCGTCGACTCGCGCATCTGGATGCGCCGGAGGTTGGTCGACAACCACGAGACGATGCCGAGGAAGGTCTTGACCGTGGTCTCCTCGAAGCGCGACGGCGCCATCTCGTCGATGCACACCAGCACCTTGATCGCACCGGTGCCGTCCGCGATCGGGGCGATCAGCAGCGGACCGCCGCTCTCTTCCTCGTCGGCGAGCTCGACGATCGGCTTGGCCTCGACGATCGCGCGCATCACGCGCGGGTCGCGGTTGACCCGGGCGAGACGCGGGCCGATCTCGGCCTCGCCCCAGCCGTTGTGCGCCGCGAGGTCGAGCGTGCCGTCCGGCAGTACGAGCAGCACGGAACACTTCGACGCGCCGCAGAAGTCCGTCAGCATCGTCAGCGGCGTCTCGAACATGTGCTCGTCGTCGTCGATCGAGCTGCGCGCGACGGTCGCCACCAGACTGTCGAGATCGAACGATCGATCGAAGATCCGCCGCTTGAGCTCGCCGTTGGCGTGCTCGAGCACCTCGATGCTGCGCCGGTGACGCTGGGCCTCGGCCTGCAGCGCGACGCGCTTGGTCTGCAGCGCCGCGATCCGCCGCGCCAGCAGGTCGCGGGTCTGACCGACGACGTAGCCCACCGCCGCGAACGCGAAGGTCGGCCAGCTCAGAGCACCGCCGTCGACCGCGGCGAGGTCGTCGGTCGCGGCGACGACGCCGAGCACGTGCAGCGCCGAGCACAGGACGGCCGCGGTCAACGCCGGCATCAACCCGCCGCGCAGTGCGCCCCAGAGCACCGGAAGCAGCAGCGGACTCGGCATCAGCGCGAAGAACGCGAACCAGTCGCCGAAGCCGACGCCGACCAACAGCAGCACGCCGATCACGAGCGCAACCTCGGCGTGCGGCCCGAACGGTCGCGCCGCGCGCGACGGCGGCGCGGCCGCCGACGCTGCCGGCGGCACGGCTACTGGCGCAGCCGGCGTTCCGTCGCGGCGCTCGATCGCCGGGCCCTCGCCGCCGCCTACCATCGCCAGACCACCTCGCAGCGCAGCTGCTCGTCACGCCCGTCACCGCTGCGCCCGAGCGCCTCGCCGTAGCGCCCCGACAACGCGACCTCGGTCGCGAACGCGGGTCGCCACGTCAGCGCGCCCTCCACACCCCAGACCGAGCCGCCGCGGCGGGAGTCGAAGCCGGCATAGCCGGTCGCCGACGCGCCGAAGCCGCGCGCGACGTGACGGTCGACCCGGACCGCGGAGACCACGAAGTCGTCGTCCTTCAGCAGCGGCAGCGGACCGGCGAGCGCGGCGTCGCCGAGCAGATGCGCCGACTGCCAGCCGAGCCATGCGTTGCAGAGCCAGGGCCGCGTGACCTCCGGGTCGGCGTCGAGGAACGGGCTCTCGGGCCCGGCGGGCGCAACCCGGGCATCGAACGGCGAGGTGACGGCGACGTCGCCGTCGATCAACCGCCATCCGAGCGCCGCATCGCCGTGCCAGCGCACGTCGTCGAGACCCGCACTGCCAGCGGGTTCGATCGCGAGCCGGTCGATGCCGCCGCCGACCGCGGCCCAGACCCCGGCCCCGAGATCGATGTAGCCCGCGACGTCGATCCCACTCTGCCGCCCGCCGAGTGCCGCGGCCGCCATCGGTTCGGCGAACAGCTCGTGCAAGCCGGCGCGCACGCGAAGGCTGCGGAACGGCTCCTGCCATGCGAAGTTGCCGGCCGCAAACAGCCCGACCGGCGCGTCGCCGTTCGCACCGGGCGCGGCCGACACCCCGAGCAGCAGTCGATCGGTGGCGCCCGGCCGCCACCCGACCGCGGCGTCGACGCGAACGTAGTCCGCGCTGGCGCGACCGCTGCCGAGCCCGGTGGCGCCGCGCTGCGAGACCGCCGCGAGGCTGCCCTGCAGCCAGTGGCGCTCGTCGAGCAGGAACGTCCCGCCGGCGGTGAACGCGGTCGAACGATCGCTGCCGAGCCGGCGGTGGCGCACGTCGCCGACGACCAGGTTGGCGAGCCGCTGGCGCACGTCGAACTCGGTGCGGGCCGCCGCGACACTGTCGGGCTGGGTGTGGCGCCAGCGTTCGGCGCTGGCGAGCGCGCCGGTCCAGTCGCCGTTCTCGAGCCGCAGCTGGCTCTGCTCGCCGAGCACTGCGGCATCGGCGCCGACCGCCGCGAGGATGCGCTCGTAGGCGCGATCGGCCGCGGTGTAGTCACCGGCCCTGGCGGCGATCGCGGCGTCGAGCCGCAGCGCGCGCGGCCGATCGGGCGCGAGCACGCCGGCGTGCCGCGCCAGTGCCTGCGCCAGCGCGAGGTCGCCGTCCTGCAGCACGACATCGGCGTAGTCGAGCACCAGGTCGACGTCGCGCGGACTGCAGGCGACGAGCTCACGATACGCCGCGAGCGCGGCCTCGCGCCGGCCGAGCCGCGCGTACATCGTCGCCATGCAGGCGCGGGCGATCAGGTCGGGCGCGGCGATCGCCTCGTAGGCCGCCAGCGCACGTTCGTGCTCGCCGCGCGCGGCCGAGGTCTCGCCGAGGCTCCAGAGCGTCTCGCCGAGGTAGAAGCGCACCAGCGCCGCTTCGGCATCGGTGGCCAGCAGCCGCCGCTCGAGGAACTGGCGGGCGCTGCGCGGATCGTTGGTCCAGGCCGCGATCTGCCCCATCCGCAGCAGCGCCCGCGGCTCGTTCGCGTCCTCGGCGAGCACCGCGCGATAGAGCACGCGGGCGCGATCGTAGCTGCGGCGGAAGAACAGCTCGTCGGCCGCTGCCAGACGCTGCGCCGCGGTCGCCGCCGGATGCTCCGCGAGCTGCTGCAACCACTCGACCGCCTGGTCCTCGCGACCGAGCGCGAACAGGCCGTCGATCAGGCGCGGCACCGCGCGCGACTGCAGGCCTTCGCGATCGACGATTCGTTGCCACTGCGCCAGCGCGGCCTCGGTGCGTTCGCCGAACTCGAGCAGATCACCGAGCTCGTAGTGGTTGTCGAGATCGTCGGGCGCCAGCATCGCGAGCCGTTCGCGCGCCGCGATCTGGCCGGGCACGTGGTCGGCCCACTGGGCGCGGGCGAGCCAGAAGCGCGCCAGCTCGGGATCGTCGGGGTAGGTCGCCGACAGCGCCGCCGCCGCGCGCTCGGCCGCCAGCGGCGTGCGACCGTAGTCCACGAGCTCGCGGCGCATCGGTTTGGCGCGCGGATCGTCGGGGTGACGCGTCAGCAGCAGCTCGGCGAGCTCGCGGAACTCGCGCTGCGCGAAGAACGGCCGCAACTTCTCCAGCGTCTCGCCGACGATCGTGCCGTCGGCGGAGCTCGTCAGCGACAGCGCCAGCGCCTGGCTGCGGATCGCGCCGGCGCGGGCGCGCAGCTCCGGCGAGAGCTGCTCGACGTAGCAGTCGGGATCGGCCAGCGCGATGTCGCGGCGCCGCACCAACAGCCGCGCCTCGTCGCGCTGCCCGAGCGCGGCGCGCAGCGTGATCAGTTCCTGCCAGACCCGTTCGTCGCCCGGGTCGCGCAGCAGGCGGCGCTCGAGCAGATCGGCGAGCTTGCCGGGTTGGTCGGTGCGGCGGTAGACGTCCTCGAGCTCGCGGTCGGCGACCTCGGGATCGAGCTCGGCCGCCGATTCGAGCGCGACCGTGACGTCGCCGAGCCGCAGGTCCTGACGCGCGAGCTCGGCGAAGCGACGCAGCCACGGCGCCGCGGTCGGCGCGCGCGCCGCGGCGCGGCGCAGCATCGCGAGGCCCTCGTCGACGAAGCCGGCGGCGAGCGCGGTGTCGGCGGCTTCCTCCGCGGCGGCGGGCTCGGCCGCGCCGTCGGCGATCGCCACCGCGTGCGGCAACCCGCGCTCCGGCTTGCCGAGGTGGGCGTAGAGCTCGATGAGCCGATCGCGTTCGGCGGTGACCGCGACGCCGTCGCCGGCGAGCGCGACGACGCGCTCGAGCGCGTCGGCCTCGAGTTCGGGCCGCCCGAGCCAGGCACCGAGCTGCGCCAGCCGGCGCTGCCATTCGAGGTCCTTGGTGCGGTCGGCGCTGTGCACCTCGGCGACCGCCGCGGCCGCGGTCAGCCGGCCGTGCGCCATGCAGAGCGCGACGAGGCCGTCGGCGGCCGCGACCGAACCCGGGTCGAGCGCGAACGCGCGGGCGAGCCAGCGCAGTTCGCCGGCGACGCGACCCTGTGCCCGGAACTGCACGGCGAGTGCGAGCAGCTGCGAGGTCGGCAGCCGCCGTCCCTTCTGGAACTCACGCAGCAGCCGCGCAGCACGCGCGTCGACGGCGTGGCCGGCGACTCCGGCGAAGTAGGCCTCGATCGGCGCCGCGGCGTGGATGTCGAGGCCGAAGTCGGGTGTCCCGACCTCGCGCTCGACCATCGCGGCTAGTCCACTGAGCAGCGTCTCGTCGACCCCGCCGCCGGCGAGTTCGGCGAGTCG
>JAGQRB010000360.1 GCA_020425925.1 Planctomycetota bacterium | reverse complement strand
CGAGACGCGCCCGGTCGCCGGATCGAAGCTCGCGATGTTGTTTCCGAGGACGCTCCCGGCCACGGCGAACCTCCCCCCAGCGACGAACACGGGCGTCGCGGGGCCGGGACCGTCCGGGTCCCAACTCGTGACCGACAAGACGAAGTGGCTGGTGCCGGGCAGTCCGAGGAGCGAACTCCACTGCGTGCCACACTGCGCGCGAACGGGGGCGAGCAGCGACGCCGCCATCGCGAGCGCAAGGGTTACCGCTCCGCGCACCACGCGAAGGCAGCCGGGTCGGCACGAGACGGCAGGGACAAGGACGCGCAGCAGGCTCTCACGCATGGGAATCACCGAGCTCGTTAGCAGCCCGCCGAACACGGATCGGTATCCCGCGGGCCTTCCCTCCGAAGGGGGGCTCCCCCGGAGAATCACGAGGTTACCACCGCACTCGCGAGCCTGCTGCGGACCCGCTGGTGTCCTGAACCCGAAGTCCGTGAGGCCAGAGTGCGCATCCGGGCGTGTCTCGCGAGGCGAGACGACGCAGGCACGTCGGTGGATACGTCGAGGAGTCGCAACGCCGCGAGGCGTTTTCGGGGGCGTGCCATGAGCATGGGAACTTCGGGTTCAGGACACTAGCGTCCGAGCATGGCCGAGGGTGCCGACAAGGACACAGCCAGCGCCGAAACCGGCAGCAAGGGCGAACGCACCAAGGAACGCATCGTCGCGGCCGCGCTCGAGCTGTTCCGCCGCGACGGCTACGAGGCGACGACGATGCGCGCGGTCGCCGAGGCCGCCGGCGTCTCGGTCGGCAATGCCTACTACTACTTCGCCAGCAAGGACGAGCTGCTGCAGGCGTTCTACCTCGAGGTCCACGAGGCCCACGTCGCGGCGACGCGCCCGGCGCTCGCGAACGCCAGGTCGCTGCGCGCCCGCCTGCTCGCGGTGATGCTCGCGAAGCTCGAGGTGATCGAGCCCTACCATCACTTCAGCGCGCTGATGTTCCGCACCGCGGCCGATCCGAAGAGCCCGCTGAACCCGTTCCACACCGAGTCCGCCGACGTCCGGCGCGAGGGCGAGCTGCTGTTCGCCGAGGCACTGCAGGGCGTCAAGCTGCCGAAGGACCTCGCTGCCGAGCTGCCGGCGCTGCTCTGGACCTATGGCATGGGCATCGTGCTCTACTGGATCCACGACGACTCCGCGGGCCGCGAGCGCACCCGCAAGCTCGTCGAGCACAGCGTCGAGATCGTCGCACGCTGCATCGAGCTCGCGAGCAATCCGCTGTTGCGGCCGCTGAAGAAGCGCGTGCTCGCGATGCTGCGCGATCTCAGCTTCGCGCCGGCGGCGGCTGCTGAAGGAGATCGCGGCGGACCTGATAACGCAGCTCGACCATCCCGCTCGACCAGGCCTTGACATCGGCGAGGTGCAGCGGCGCGTCGGCGTCGAGCCGCCCGAAGAACGGGATGCCGTCGCCGATCAGCACCGGCAGGATCGCGTAGGAGATCTCGTCGACGAGCCCGCGGCGCAGCAGCTCGGCCGCGACCTGACCGCCGCCCGCGACCCAGATGTTCTCGTGCTCGGCGCGGAGCCCGTTCAAGAGCTCGGCGAGGTCGCCGGCGAAGAACGTGACGCTGTCGCGCGCACGCGGCAGCTCGCGGGTCGTCAGCACGAACGTCGGCGTGTCGCCGTAGGCCCAGCCGGCGCCATTGGCCTCGAAGCCGAGCGCGATCTCGTAGGTGCGGGAGCCCATCACGTAGCAGTCGATCGACGCGAGGAACGCCTCGACGAACTCGGGGTCGAGCGTCGCGCCGGCGGGGTACTCGTCGGCGGTCGCCATCCAGTCGACGCTGCCGTCGCGGCGCGCGATGAAGCCGTCGAGGCTCGCGACCATGTGCAGGGTGACCTTGGCGTCGGGCTTCATCGGGCGCAGTTCAACATCCATGGCGTCACGGCGCCACCGGTTCCGGCGTGCGACGCGTGACCTCGCGCTCCACCGGGACTACGCGCCAGATCTCCTCTCCACCTCCCCCGGGAGACCGTTCATGCCCTACCCGACAGCTCGCCCCACGGGCCGGTCCACGCGCCGCTCCACCGCGGCGCGTTGCGCGCTGCTCGCGGCTCTGCCGCTCGCCACTTCCACCGTCCAAGCCCAGGAGTGGCAACCCATTGCACCCGAGATGCGCAACGGGTCCGCGATCGCCTTCGACGCGGTTCGCGGCCGGACGGTGCTGTTCGGCGGCGCCCGCCAGCTCGGCTGGGGTCCGTTCGGCGACACCTGGGAATACGACGGCGCGAGGTGGAGCCGCCGCTCGCCGGCGGCGTCGCCGCCGCCGCGCATGTTCCACGCACTGGTCTTCGACAGCGCGCGCGGTCGCACCGTGATGTTCGGCGGCGCATTCTCCCAGACCGTCTACAACGACACCTGGGAATACGACGGCACCATCTGGACGCAGAGCACGCCCGCCACCTCGCCGCCCGCACGCTCGCGGCATGCGCTGGCCTACGACCTCGGGCGCCAGCGCACGGTGCTGTTCGGCGGCACCGCGCCCGGCCTGTCCTTTCAGCTCGACGACACCTGGGAGTACGACGGATCGAACTGGACCCAGATCGCGAACAGCAACCCGCCGTCGCGTCGACGCGGGCACGCCATGGCCTACGACCTCGGACGCCAACGCGTCGTGCTGTTCGGCGGCTGGAATGGCCTCGTGCTGCCGGAGACCTACGAATACGACGGCACGAGCTGGCGGCAGGTCGCTACGGTCGCGAGCCCCCCGGCAAGGACCGATCATGCGCTGGCCTACGATCCGTCGCGCGGCCGCACGGTGCTGTTCGGCGGCGAGGTGCCCAGCGCGACGACCCCGTTCTTCTTCCGGGACACCTGGGAATACGACGGCGTGACCTGGAACCAGGTCCTGCCGCCGCTCGCCTTCCTGGGCCTGTACCGCACCGTCAGCCGACTCGCCTTCGACTCGGCGCGCGCGCGTCTCGTGCTGTTCGACGGCCACGACACGTTCGAGAACGGCGGCACCGGCTGGACGACGCCGGCGCAACCCGAACCACGGTTCGGACATCGCCTGGCCTACGACAGCGCGCGACGGCGCACGGTGCTGTTCGGCGGCGCCAGGGGCTCGGGGTTTGCGCTCGGCACCGCCGAGTGGGACGGCACGACCTGGACCGCCGCTGCGACCACGACCTCGCCACCGGCGCGGCTCCGCTTCCCGATGGTCTACGATTCGGTGCGGCAGCGGACGATGCTGTTCGGCGGCTCGGGGTTCTCCTCGGCGCTGGCCGACACGTGGGAATACGACGGCGCCAACTGGTCTGCCGTCACGCCGCCCACTTCGCCATCGGCTCGCGAACTCTCGGCGCTCGCGTACGACGCCGCGCGGGAGCGCGCCGTATTGTTCGGCGGCTGGTCGAACTCGGGAGCGCTCAACGACACCTGGGAGTTCGACGGCGCCAACTGGATCCAGGTGGCAACCGCCTCCTCGCCCGCCGCACGCGCGGGCCATGCGGCGGCGTACGACGCCGCTCGCGGGCGCACGGTGCTGTTCGGCGGCTCCGTCACAGGCACACAGCGGAACGACACGTGGGCGTACGACGGCGTCGACTGGCAGCCGATCCCGACGATCATCGCGCCCTCGGCTCGGAGCCTGCATGCCCTGGTCTTCGACGCCGGCCGCGGGCGGACGATCCTCTTCGGTGGCGCGGGCGCCTCGTCGCAGGAGTTGGATGACGTCTGGGAGTTCGATGGCGTCGACTGGACCTCGTTGGCGATCGCGGAACCGCTGACGGGACGCGCCGAGCACGGCATGGCCTACGACCTCGCGCGCGGGCGCGTCGTCGTGTTCGGCGGCTACAACACCACCTGGCCGATCGGCGACACCGCCGAACTCGTGCCGGCCTCGACACCGACCTGGACGCCCTACGGCACCGGCTGCCCCGGCAGCGCCGGCATCCCGCGGCTCGACGCACCGGCGACGGCACAGCCCGCGCTCGGCTCGACGTTCCCTCTGCAGCTCGCGAACCTGCCGGCGCAACCGGGTGCCGCGCTGCTGCAGTTCGGTGTCGATCTGACGCACTGGGGCGCCACGCCGCTGCCGGCCGCGCTCGGCGCGTTCGGCCTGCCCGGGTGCAAGCTCTGGATCGGTGCGATCGCCGGCGCGAACGTGCTGCTGCCGCACACCGGCACGAACCTGACCTACGGGCTCGGCCTGCCGGCCAATCCGGCGCTCGCCGGGCTCGCCGTCGACATCCAGTCGCTCGTGCTCGACGCCGCCGCCCCGTCGGGGATCGGCGCGCTGAGCAACGCGGTCGTGCTGCGGCTCGATTGATCGGCGGTCACCCGCCGCGGGGGCAGCGCCGCGATCCCGGTGCCGATCACGAAGAGCCGCGGACGACGCGCCGGGAACGACACGCCTTGCCATCCGCGGCGGGAGATCCAATACCTGCGCAATCACGATGGCGACGACTTCCAGGGGCACGGCACTCGCCAAGGGCCAAGGCAGCGCCGACCGCCGGGGCACTGCAACCGGCGCACGCGCCACCTCGCTGCTCCCATTCCGCCAAGGTCCCGGTGGCGCTCGACCGGGCGCGGGTCGCAAGCCGAAGACCCCAGGCCGACCCGGCGTCGATCACCGCCCGCGCCAGGCACTGGCGTCGCGCCATCCCGTCCACGTCACGTTCAAGCTTCGTCCCGGCCTTCCCCGCCTACGCCGCAAGCGCGAGTACGCCGCCCCGCGTGCGGCGTTTGCGGCCGGATGCGCCCGCAACCTGCAGGGCACGTTCCGCCTGTGCCACTACGCAGTGCTGAACGACCACCTGCATCTGATCTGCGAAGCGCAGGATCGCAGGGCGCTCGCGCGCGGACTCCAGGGCCTGTTGATCCGCATCGCGAAGGCGCTCAACAAGCTGTGGTCGCGCCGCGGCGGCGTCTTCGCCGATCGCTACCACGACCACATCCTGAAGACTCCGCGCGAGGTCCGCAACGCGCTGCGCTACCTCTTCGGCAACGCGAAGAAGCACGCAGCGGAAGGTCGGATGCTGACCGTGCCCCAGGCGATTGACACCTACACGTCGGCACCGTGGTTCCGCGGCTTCCGCGAGCGCATCGTCGTCGTAGGAATCGCTGCGGTCGTTCGACCCGTGGCCGACCCGGGCACCTGGATGCTCCGCGAGGGCTGGCTGAAGCACGGTCGACTCAGCGTCCACGAGGTCCCTGGCACCGCGTGACACGACCGTTGCCGGCGTCACGCCATCGCGCGCCGAGTCTATCCACTCCCCCGCCGCCGCCAGCGATCCAGCCCGACCGCGAAGATGATGATCCCACCGACCAGCATCTCCTGCACGTAGTTCGGCAGCCCTTCGAGCGTGCACCCGTTCGCGAGCACCGCCATGCAGAACGCGCCGAGCAGCGAACCGAGCACGGTGCCCTCGCCACCCGCGAGGCTGCCGCCGCCGAGCACCACCGCGGCGATGACCTGCAGCTCGAGGCCGAGCCCGGCGGTCGGATCGCCGACCCGCACCCGGCCGAAGTTGAGCACGCCGGCAAGCCCGGCCATCAGGCCGGCGAGCGCGTAGACCCGCAGCTTGACCGCGCCGACCGGCACGCCGCAGAGCCGCGCGTTCTTCTCGTTGCTGCCGACGGCGTAGCAGTGCACGCCGAACCGCGAGCGCGCCAGGACCACGGCGAGACCGAGCGCGAGCAGCAGCAGGAGCCAAACCGCGGGTGCGAGCACCAGCCACGGCGGCTCGGGGAACTTCGACATCCAGGCCGGTAGCCACCCCGGATCGGCCTGCACGACGCGTTCTTCGGCGAGCCACTTCGCGAGACCGCGGGCGATGCCCATCGTGCCGAGCGTCACCAGGAACGGGCCGATGCCGAAACCGACGACCAGCGCACCGTTCAGCAGGCCGATGCTGGCGCCGGCGCAGATTCCGACAGCGCAAGCCGGCCCGATGTCCCAGCCGGCGATCCGCAACACCGCCGCGGTCACCGACGCGAGCGCCGCGACCGAACCGACCGAGAGGTCGATGCCGCCCGAGACCACGACGAACGTCATGCCGAGCGCCGTCAGGCCGACGATCACGGTGTGCACCGCGACGGTCAGCAGGTTGCCGGTCGTGAAGAACGTGTCCGGGTTGCGCACCGCGAACCAGACGAAAACCAGCATGAAGCCGAGCATCGGCCCGAGCATCGCGAGCAGTCGCTTCACGCCAGCACCTCCGCCGCTGCCGCTGCTGCGCCCGCCATCGCGGCGTGCAGCAGCGCCTCCTGGGTCCATTCGGCCGCGGGTCGGAACGCCGAGAGCGCGCCGCGCCGCATCACCGCGATCCGGTCGCAGAGCCCGAGCAGCTCGGGCAGGTGCGAGCTCACCACCAGGATCGCGACGCCGTCACGCGCCGCCGCGTCGAGCAGGCGGTAGATCTCCTGCCGACTGCCGACGTCGATGCCACGCGTCGGTTCGTCGAGCAGCAGCACGCGGCAGCCGGCGTGCAAGAGGCGCGCGATCGCGACCTTCTGCTGGTTGCCGCCGCTGAGCTCGCCAGCCGGCTGCCGCACCGAATGGCAACGCAGGTGTACGCGTTCGCCGACCGCGCGAGCGGCACGTTCGAGCCGGCGCGGACGCAGCAGGCCAGCCCGCAGGTGCGGCGCCAGCTGCGGCAACGCGATGTTGGTCGCGATCGGCAGCGCCAGCGCCAGCCCTTCGGTCTTGCGGTCCTCGCTCAGAAAACCCATGCCCTGCCCCAGTCGCTCGGGCGGCAGCGCGGGGCCAT
>JAGQRB010000359.1 GCA_020425925.1 Planctomycetota bacterium | reverse complement strand
GCGACCTCGTTGGCGGGGAACGCGTTCTTGACGCCGCCCATGTCGAGCGCGTCGGTGACGATCAGCCCGTCGAAACCGAGCTCCTGGCGCAGCACGTCGCCGAGCACGTGCGGACTCAGCGTCGCCGGCAGCTTCGGATCGACGCCGAGGCCGGGCACCGCCAGATGACCCGTCATGATCGACGCGAGCCCGGCCCGCACCGCCGCGGCGAACGGCCGCAGCTCGACCGCGTGCAGTCGCGCCGCGTCGCCGGGCACGGTCGGCATCTCGAGGTGGCTGTCGGTGGCGACGTCGCCGTGGCCGGGGAAGTGTTTGCCGCAGGCGATCAGGCCGGTGCCCTGCACGCCGCGCACGTAGGCGCTGCCGAACGTCGCGACCCGCTCCGGATCCTCGCCGAAGCTGCGCACGTTGATGATCGGGTTCGCCGGGTTGCTGTTGACGTCGAGCACCGGCGCGAACACCCAGTGGAAGCCGAGCGCCTTGGCCTCCTCGCCGGTGATGCGGCCGGCCTGCTCGCAGAGCCACTCCGAGCCGGTGGCGCCGAACAGCATGTTGTTGCCGAGCTCGGTCGCGCCGTCGAGCCGGAACCAGACGCCGCCCTCGAAGTCGCCCGCCAGCAGCAACGGCACCTTCGCCGCGGCCTGCAGCTTCGGCACCAGCCCGGCCGCGTCCTCGACCGCGCCGAGGCTGAGGATCACGCCGCCGAGCTCGGCGTCGCGCACCCAGCGCAGCAGCTGCTCGTGGTTGTCACCGCTCTGGCGCGTCAGACTCCACGACATGAACAGCTGCCCGGCCTTCTGCTCGAGCGTGAGCGACGCGAGCAATTCGGCGGCGCGGTCCGACGCGGGATCCTGCGCCCGCGCGGCGAACGGCAGGGCGAGCGCGGCGGCGGCCGCGGCGGCGAGAGCACGACGGGTTCGGGCGAGTGTCACGCGCGCGAGGCTACGCCGCCCGCCCCGCCGCCGCGACCGCGGAGCGCGAATCAGAAGTGCACCCGCGCGACGTTCGACGGCGTCCACACCCCCAGCGCGTCGACCGCGACCGCGACGAAGTCGAGCGACCAGCCGGCCGGCATGAAGCCCGGCGGCAGCACGAACGGCGTGGCCGGGAACAGCGCGCCGGCGACCGGCCAGGTCCAGTGCAGCGGGCTGCCCGGCATCGCCGGCAGCGCCAGCGAACCCGCCGTCAGCGCATCGGGGACCAGACCGAGGAAGGGGCCAGCGCCGAGCACGCCGCCGGCCGCCATCGACAGGAACACGTAGCCCGAGGTCGTGCCGGGCGGCACGTTCAGGACGCGTGCGGTGAGGTCGCCGACCCCGAGGCCGGTCGTCGTCGCCGCGAACGCGAAGCGCTCGAAGCCGGAATGGAACACCGTCTCCTGACCCGGGAAGTCGGGGCGCTGGACATAGACCAGATCGACGCTGCCCTGGCGGTCGTCGTCGAGGAACGCGTAGTCGACGCCGGCCATCTGCGGGTCGAGCCAGTTCACCAGCCACGCCACGGTCGGCAGGTGGGCGCGGAACTGCGGGTTGCCGAGGGTCGAGACGATCTCGGGCACCTGCCACACACCGGCCCGGTCGGTGCGCGCGTGGAACAGCTGCTCGCGCGCGCCGACCGCCTCGGTGGCGCCGAACACGACGTGCAGCTCGCCGCGCTCGTCGCAGTGCGTTTCGTAGATCAACGCCGCGGAGTTGAGATCGCCGCTGACGTCCTCGGGTGCGGTCCAGAGCGCGGCGCCGATGGGGTCGAGCCGGGTGTGCCAGATGCGCGAGACGCCGGCACCAGGGATCTGCTCGAACAGCACGTGCAGCGTGCCGTCGGGTGCTTCGTGCACCGGCGTCCGGTCGTGCGCCCACGGCAGGCTCGCCGTCAGCCAGGCGTTGCCGGGCAGGCTCAGCAGCACCGGGTTGGAGAACGCGCCGGCGCCACCGACCTGGCTCGCGTGCCAGAGCTCGCGGGCGCGCTCGGCGAAGACGTGCACGTCGTTGGTGCGGTCGACGTGGATCGCGAGCGCGGTGAAGGCGTCGGGTTGCTGGGTCACCGCGATCGTCGGCGACCAGCTCAGCGTCGCGCGATCGAAGCCGCGGGCCCAGACCTGGCGCGCGCCGATCCCCGGGACCTGGTCGAAGATCACCTGCAAGCCGCCGTTCCGATCGGTCGCGACGAACGGCCGGGTCGCCGGCACGGCGGCCCCCATGTTCGGCCAGCCCTGGTCGCTGAGCAGCATCGGCGGCGCAAAGCCGGCGCCGGCCAGTGACCGCGCCGCGAACAGCTGCGGTGCGCCGAGCCCGTCGGTTGCGCGCCAGAACACGTGCACCGCGCCGTTGCCGTCGATCGCGGCGGCGACCGCGGTGGCGGGCTGACCCGAGCCGCTGATCTGGAACGGCGGCGACCACGCACCGGCCGCCGGGTCGTAGCGACAGCCGAAGACCTCGGTGACACCACCTGCCGGCGGCACCTGTTCGTAGAACGCGAAGAGGCTGCCGGCGGCCTCGAGCAGGAACGAGCTCGCCGGATGCCGGCAGAACGTCGCGCCCTGCTGGCCCGGAGGGCTCAGCGTCACCGGCGGCGTCCACGCGCCGCCGACCGGTCGCGCGCTGTGCCAGAGCTGGCGCGTGCCGATGCCGCCAGGGATCGCGGTCCACAGCAGATGCAGCGTGCCCTGCGCATCGAAACGCATCGCCGCACCGGTTGCGGCGCTCGCCGGCAACGTGACCGCGAACGGCGCCGACCAGATCGGCACCGCGGCACGCGGGTCGAACGTCGTGTGCCAGAGCTGGCGCGCGCCGGCGACGACCTTGCTGAACACCAGGTGCGCGCGGCCGTCGCGGTCGAGCTGGAAGAACTGCTGGCCGTCGAAGATCGGCAGCTCGGTGCCCTGATTCGGCGTGCCGAGCAGACTGACGCAGACGCGCGGCCGCCAGGCGCCGCCGACCGGCCGCCAGCTGTGCCAGAGCTGCGCCGTCGCGAAGCCGGCCTGCGCGCGCGAGATCACGTGCTCGGTGCCGTCGCGAAAACGCTGCACGGCGCGCAGCTCGTTGCCGCCGACCTCGGTCGGGGCCGACCACTGCTGGGTCCGCGGCGTCGCGGTCAGGAGGAGAAGGAGCGGGAGAGCGGAGCGGAGCGCGTTGTTCGGGTTCATCGGAGCACCTCGGGGGACTCCGGGACACCGCGAGCGGCGACCGCGAGCGGAACGGTTTTCCGGTCAGCGATCGAACTCGGCCGGCACGCGCAGCTCGAGCTCGACGGTCTGGCCGAGCTGCGGCGTGAGGTTGCCGACGACCAGGCGGACGCTCGCGGTCGGATCGCGTTCGCCGCGGTGCGCCTGGTAGAACGCCGTCAGCGCCTCGCGGTCGAGCAGTCGGCGCGGCAGCACCGATGCGGTCATCGGCACCGCGTCGAACTCGCCTTCGGTGCGGCCGTCGGCGTCGGTCGGCGGCAGACCGGGACGCGACCCGCCGGCGGCGTCCCGCAGCTCGATCGCGACCCCGACGACCGGCGAACCCGCCGCGTCGAGCAGCCGCAGCTTCACCGCGCCGGACTCGAGGTGGAACGTCTGCTGCGTGCGCTGCCCGGCGACGACGACCGCACGTTCGGGCGCCTGCAGAGCAGACCATCGTTCACCGCGGGAGCGGTTCCAGCGCAGCGTGTAGTCGCCGCCGCGGACGGTCGCGTGGAACCGACCTTCGGCGTCGGTGGTCACCTGCTCGTGGAACGTCGTGAACTCGCCGGTCGGATCGTCCAACTTGGTCTGCACGCCGACGATCGTGTTCACCAGCGGCGCGCCGTTGTGCAGCACGAGGCCCTCGAACTCGCCCGGCACGATGCGCGAGAAGTCGACCTCGACCGTCGTGATCGCACCGTCGGCGAGCGTGAACTCACCCGCCGGCTCCTCGAGCCAGTGGCCGCCGCGGCCGTTCGGATCGCGTTTCATGCAGTTCACCGTCAAGTGCCATGTGCCGGGCGGGATCCCGCCGAGCTCGAACGATCCATCGGGTCGCAGGCCGCACGGCGATCGGAACTCGGGGAACCGCCGTGGGCTCAGCGAGCGGTCGCGGACGACGCAGACATTGGGCCATTGCATCGCCGTCGGTTCGGCCCCGGCTTCGATGCCCGCGAGCCGACGCAGTTCGGCCAGCGCCGCCGGCGGACCGATCGTGCCGCGCAGCGTCGCACCGCTCTGCACCGTCAGCACGAGCGGACCGACCAGCGGGAACGTCGCGTTCG
>JAGQRB010000358.1 GCA_020425925.1 Planctomycetota bacterium | reverse complement strand
CGGGCGTGAGCCGCGTCGGCGCGGCGCCGCTCGCCGACCACAGATACTGCTGCGTCGCGTTGTCCGGGCTGGCGTCGACGTAGAGCAGGTTGCGGTCGATGTCGGCGAACTCGACGCCCATGACGTCGAAACCCGCGGTCAACGGCAGCGCGGTCACCAGCACGTGTTTGCCGCGCGTGTCCCAGAAGATCGTGCCGGCCTGGCGCCAGGCCACCCCGTCCTGCTCGCCGAAGCCGGCGTCCGTGGTCCAGAAGAAGCGTTCCCCGCCCTCGACCCAGCGGAAGTCGTCGCGCACGTCGACGTAGGCCGCATCGCGCTCCTCGTGCACCACCCGGGTCTCGCCGGTCTCGACGTCGCAGCCGAGGACCTGCAACCAGTTCTGCTGCCGCGGCAGCCACTGCACCATGAGCTCCCGGCCGCGCGGGTGCCATTCCATGCGTGCGAGGTAGGTCTCGCGCGGATCGCCCGGAGTCTTCATCCAGACCGTCTCGCCGCCCTTCGCCGGGATCACGCCGACGCGGCACGCGGAGTTCGTCGTGCCGGCCTTCGGGTACTGCACCGGCACGATCCTGGCGTAGCGATCCGAGAGGTTGTCGATCATGTAGAACTCGCCGACGCCGGCGCAGTCGAGCTGCCAGTAGGCGATACGGGTGCCGTCCGGACTCCAGCGGAAGCCGTCGCGACAGTCGAACTCCTCCTCGTAGACCCAGTCGAACGTGCCGTTGATCGTCGTCGCGGAGCCGTCGTCGGTCAGTCGGCGCAGCCCGTGCGTCGCCAGGTCCTCGACCCAGAGATCGTGTTCGGCGACGAACGCGACCCGGCCGCCGTCGGGCGAGAACTTGGCGAACATCAGACTCGACTTCGGCAGCGGTCCGCCGAGCCGGTGCGGTTCGGCGCTGCCGTCGAGCGGCAACACCCAGTATTCACCGCGGGTGTTCTGGCGCCACACGCGCTCGCTGTCGGTGAACACCAACAGCGTCCTGCCGTCGGGCGCGAAGGCGTAGTCCTCGATCGCGAGCGTGTCACCGCGCTTCTGCACCCAGAGCATCGCGGCCGACACCAGCACCTCGCGCTCGGCGCTGACCGCGTCGTAGCGCACGAGCTCGAGCGCGCCGCCGCCGGCCTTGGGCTCGAGCGTCGCGAAGTGCGCGCCGTCGAGCCAGCGGGCGGGGCCGAACGGCGCCGATCGGAACTCGCCCGAGGTGATCCGGGCGGCATCGAGACGTTGCTGTCCCGACGCCGGTGCCAGGACCGCGAGGCAGGGCAGAAGCGACAGCGACGAGGTAACGAGCGTGTTCACGCCCGCGAGCGTAGCGGCCCGGCGCCGCGGTCACTGCACTAGCGGCTCAGATCGACGGTGCCGGGCGCCGTGAAGTCCGCACAGCGCACGGTGTGGCGCTCGCCGTCGGACTCGAACGCGACCTCGACCGCGTAGCGGCCGGCAGGAACCCCGCTGATCCGCATCGTGGCGTCGGCCGCGATGCGCGGGTTGCCCTCGAGCCAGAGCTCCGGAACGCCGCCGTCGCCGACGTGTCGCTCGAGCCGGAAGCCGACCCGCTGCGCGGCCGCGCCCGCCGGCAGCTGCAGCACCAGCGCGCCGTCGCCTCCGATCGCGACCGGCACCGTCCGGCGACCGCTGGCGTCCCGCAGCTGCACCACGCCGATCGGAGCGTGCGCCGCCGCGACCTGCGCCGCGCT
>JAGQRB010000357.1 GCA_020425925.1 Planctomycetota bacterium | reverse complement strand
CGCACGCCGGTCGTTGTGTCGTGCGACCGCGATCCGCAGCGCCGCCTCGATGCGCGCACACGCCGCCTCCTGGTCGCCGCGCTGTTCTGCCAGCGCGCCGAGCGCACCGAAACACTCGGCGAGCTCCTCGCTGTCCTCACCGTGAAGTCGACGGCGCAGCTCGACGGCCCGCTCGAGCAATGGTGCGGCGGCCTCGGGGCGATGCGCCGCGAGCAGGATCATGCCGAGACCCTGCAGGGCGTGGGCATGCAGCGGCCCGTCCGGAGCGGCCATGGCGAAGATCTCGACCGCAGCCTCGATGCTCGTCCGCGCCGCCTCGACGTCACCGCGGTTGAGCTGGATCTGCGCCAGGTTCTGCAGCGCGAGCGCGCGGTAGGGATGGTCCGGCGCGAGGCGTTCGGCCTCGTCGACGCCGGCGCGCAGGGTCGCGAGCGCCGCGTCGTAGTCACCGCGCAACACCTCGCAGATGCCGAGATCGACCATCGCACCGATGCGGGCTCGGCTCGGCGGCGCCGCGACCAGCAGATCGCGAGCGCGGCGCAGGAACGGCAGCGCTTCGTCGACCTCGTTGCGCGCGACGTGCAGCGCGCCGACGTTGGCCATCACGATGGCGATCTTGCGGTCCTCGGGCGGCAGCCCCGCGGTCCGGATCGCGAGCGCGCGCTGCGAACTTGCCAGCGCGCCGTCGACGTCGCCGCGAAGCCGTTGCAGCGTCGCGAGCTTCACGAGTTGGCTCGCGACCTCGAGACTGTTCTCGCCGTGGGCCGCGGCAGCTGCGGCGACCGCCGCTTCCGCCGCCGCGACGGCCCGTTCGGCGCTGCGGTCGGCCGCGGCGCCCTGCGGCATCGACAGGCAGAAGAGCAGAGTGAACGCGAGCACGGGGGACATGGCAGGGCCGGCCCGACCGACTGTCAAGCGCACCCGGTCCCGGCGGGGGCCCCCGCCCCCCTTGCCGGGGACGCCGGTGGCCGCCGCTCCCTTTCGGCCGAAAACCGGGTAAGACCCGGCGCCGCCAGGCCTCTTCAACCGCGTTCATGACGATCTCAAAGCGCTCGCCCGAGCCGATGTCGCGGTCCGCGGACGCCGCCACGTTCGGGCGCGACCGTAACCTGCTCGAACGCTGGCGAACCGGCGATCGCGACGCTGGCGCCGAGCTCATGGAACACTACGCCGCGTTCGTCCGTCGGATCGCGAACCGGATCGGCATCCGCGCCGAGAACGACTTCCTCGATCTCTGGCAGGAGCTCCTGCTGCGCGTGATCCAGCACCTGCCACACCTGCAGGAGCGCGTGCACAAGAGCTTCGCCGGCTACCTCGCCTGGCAAGCACGCGATCTCGCGATGCGATTGCGGTCGCGTCGCGAGCTGACCCTGCCGCTGCCCGAGCGCGGCAAGGTGGAACCCGACTCGGCCGAACGCCACGAGTTCTGGCGGGCGGTCGCGGGCTGTGAGGCCGCGCTCGCCGCCGGCGAACGTGCGGTGTTCGGCCTGCGCTTCCGGGACGGGCTGGGCCTCTCCGAGATCGCCGACCGCACCCGATCGAACGCGAACGCGGTGGCACAGGCGATCTTCCGGCTCGTGCGCCGGATGCGGGTCTGCCTGCAGCGCCGCGGCTTCGGAATCGACGGAGGCCTGGCGTGACCGAGCACGTCGACAACGCCGAGCTGATCGCGTTCCTCGACGGCGAGCTCGACGCCGGACGTGAAGCGACGGTGTCGCAGCACATGCAGGAGTGCGCCTCGTGCATGGCCCACTTCGACGCCTACACCGACTTCGAGGCGGCGTTCGCGAGCGCGACGCCGCTGCCGGCAGCGCTGTCCGATCGACTGCGCGCCGCGACTCGCGCGACGCTGGCGGCGGCGAATCGGCCGAGGCGCCGCGTGCTGCCGTGGCTCGCGGCCGCGGCCGGACTCGCGCTCGCATCCGCCCTCTGGTTCGTCGGCGGCGCTCCGCTCGAGGTCACCGTGCACCGCGACACACCGCCGGGCGTGTTGCGCGGCGCCGGCGACGATCGCCTGCACCTCGAGGTCACTCTGCGCGCGGCGGGCTTCGTCGCGCTGTTCGCGCGCACCGCGGCCGGCGGCATCGAACGGCTGTTGCCGCACCCCGACCCCGTGCTCGGTGACCTCGCGGTCGAGCAGCCGCTGTCGGCCGGCACCGCCGTGCGCGTGCCCGGCGCGGCGCTGTTCGACTTCGCGGCAAGCGGCGGCACTTCGTTCGTCGAGCTCGACCTGCTGGTCGGCGACGCGCGGTTCGACGAGACCGAGCTCGCCCGCATCGAACGCGAGATCGCATCGACGCCGAGCGGGCTACCGGCGGCGCTGCGCGCGACGTATGCGCGTTCGCGCACCATCCCGCTGCAGTAGCGCACCGCCGCCGCGCCGCGACGATCCTAGTCGAACCAGGTCGTGAGCTCGTCGAGCCAGCGGAAGTCGCCCGAACCCAGCCCGACGAACACCTCGTCCTCCTCGCCGTCCCAGAGCGTCCAGACCGTCAGAGAACGCACCTGGAGCCCGACGCCGAGAACGAGGTCGCCAGTCTCGTTGTTCCGGCTGGTCACGCCGGCGCCGAGTCGCAGGCCGAACCGCTGCACGTACTCGCTGAGGAACGTCTCTTTGCCGTCCTGCCCGGGGAACAGATGGCGGGTCACCCCGAGTGCACCGAGCGCGCCGAAGCGCGCTTCGCCATCGATCGCGGCGAACGGCTCGATGCGCGCGACGGCTTCCCACGGCGAAACCCCGTAGGAGTCCGGCCAGCTGCGGCGCCCGTCGGGAACGGCGCCGACCTGATCCGAACGGAACAGCTCGAAGCTCGAGTTGACGATGCCCTCGATCAGGTTGCCGCCATCGTCGTCGGGATCGTGGAAGTACTTGCGCGCGAACAGCTGCGAGCGGCGTTCGAGGTACTGCTGCGACTCGCGCTGCAGGATCGGCTGCAGGTGCTCGTTCCAGAGCCCCGCCTCGGCGCGCGCCCACCACTTGTTCCAGTCGCGTGGCCCGATGCCTTCCGGCGTCCTGACATGTGGCTTGCGGGAATTCGAGAGCGCTTCGACGATCGCCAGCGGGCGATCGGAATCGGCGAGGCGCGCAACCGCCTCGTCGGTCGTCATCAGCAGTGCCGACAGCGCGGCCTGCACCCGCGGCAGCGTCGTCGCCGGGATCTCGGCAGGCAGACCACGAGCAAGCCCATCGAGTCCCCGTCGATACGCCGCGATCGCCGCGGTCACCTCGGGTGTCAGGACGGCGGCGGCATGCTGCGTCGCGGCAGCAACCGCCGGGTTCGACCGCGGCAGGTCGCGCCAGCCGACACAACCGAGCGGGAGCGCCGCCAACGCGACGACCGCGAGCGACAGTGCCGAGGAGCGCCTCATGCGAACGCGCTCCCGATCGCCGCGAGGGTGGCCGGCTGCTTCAGGTAGGTCACCGCATCGTGGTTGTCGATCACCTGCTCGAGCTTCGGCGCCCCGAACGTGACATCGTGGAACCGCGCGACCTCCGAGATCATGGCCTTCTCCTGATCGGAGTAGCCCTGCTTCACCAGGATCACGTCACGCGGACCACCCGGCAGCTCGAAGCGCACGTCGCTGCAGATCGCGTCGTTGGTGTTGACGACGAAGTGCAGCGCGTCGTCGCCGATCTTGAGCCAGTTGTCGCCGATCTGCCGGAGGATCGCGAGCCGCGTCGCTTCGTCCGGCAGGCTGCCGAGATCGCGGGGCTCGGCCCAGGTGTGGCGGTCGGCGCCGAGGTGCTCGTCGAGACCACCATGGATGTTGGTCGGCAGATCGCTGTCGGGCGTGACCGCGAGCGGATCCTGGATCGCATCGATCGGTGAGCGGATGCCGAGTGGCGGCGCGATCGTGACCAGTCCGCGGTAGCGGATGCCGCCCGTGATGCGCTGCTCGAGCTGCGTGACGTGCACCGCGAGTGCCGCACCGAGGGAGTGCGCGACGATCACCGTCTCGTGCTCACGCCCGGCGCCGAGATCGCGCAGACGCAGCATGATCTCGGTCTGCAGGAAGTAGCGCATGTCGTGCAGCACGCAGTAGGTGAACACGTCGTGGAAATGCGACTGCAGCAACCCGAACCACGCGGTGTCGCGCAGCGAGTCGTCGAGCCCGACACCGAAGCGACCGGCGAGCCCGGTCAGACGACCGCTCAGTACCGGGAACCGCCGTGCGATCCGCTGCTGCTCGTCGGTCCAGTGCAGGCCTAGCACCTGCACGTCCGAGCCGAGCGCGTCGCGCAGCACGTCTTGCCAGGATCGGTGGAAATCGGCCGGGCTGTCGCCGATGCCGTGAATGGCGATGATTCTCATGACTGCTCCTTGCCGCGATCCCGGATCCTAGCGTGCCACCGGACCCGCGCTCGACTACTGGCCGCCGTCCGGCTCGAGGATCTCGCAGAGTCCGTGCCGATCGATTCGGATGCGCCCCTTCGCCTCGAGCGCCTGCCAGACCTCGGTCGGGTACTGCTCCGGCGGCTTGACGGCGACGATTCCCGAACGCTCCCCGCCGGTCATCGCGTCGTGACCGAGCTTGGACTCATCGTCCAGGCGATGGAGCTTCAGCCGCTTCTTCAGGGCTTTCATCGCCCGCTTCAGCGTCTCCTTCGTGAACGTGCCGTCCTCGTTGTACTGGACGATCTCGGGGCGGTCGGCGCCGTCGGGCTGCATGCGGGCATCATGCCACGGGGACCCGCGACGCCCCATGTCAAGCTCCCTGGATGTGGATTCGCCCGCGCCGGCACCATTGCGTTCTTCTTGCGGCGACCTTGCCGGGCAAAGGACCCGCGGGGGTTGTGGCCACCCGGGCCAGATTCCATCATCGGAGGGCGTTCCTGTTCACTCCGTGGGCGAGGCACGTTCACGGGGTTCTTTCACGACGGAGCTCTCCCATGCCCAAGGCTTTGTTCTGTGCGACGTTCGTCGTCGCTCTCGGCGCTCCCGCGCTGTCCCAGTCGCCCTCTCCGATCGCGGAGGTCTCGCCGATCGCACCGGATCCCTACATCGACCCGGCGGTGATCACGGGTGACACCCTCGGCAACGTCGTCGAGCGGATCCACCAGTGCGAGATGCGCCACATCGGCAACGGTGTCTATCGCATCGCCGCCACGGTGCGCTACTTCGACTCCACGATGACGGCACCGAACCCGTACAGCAACCTGCTCATCGGCCAGCTGGACCTCACCGGCGCGGCGCCGGTCTGGACGCCGAGTCCCGACTTCAACGCGCTCGACATGCCCGGCGGCGCGATCAACCAGTACCAGCTCAGCGTCAGCCTCGACGGCCTGTGCTGTGTCTGGGACAACTACGGCGGCACGACCTACAACACGCCGACCGGACCACAAACCGGCAGCACGTTCGTCTGCGCCCGCGCCAACACCGCGACGCCGTTCGCGGTCGCCGACGTCCGCGCCGTCCAGGGTGTCGCGGCCGGCGGCGTCGATCCCCACATCGCGGAGCCGCTCGGCAACGGCAGCTATCGGTTCTTCCTGATCGACTTCATCGGCCTGCCGCTCACCGGCAGCCTGCTGCGCGGCAACCTCGATCCGGCGACGGGCGTGCTCACGGCAACGGCGACGGCAGTCGCCTACAACAAGCCGCCGTTCTCGAACTACAGCGGCTTCCTGCACTCGCCGTGCACGCTGTTCGACAACCAGGGCGTGGCGCGCGCGATGTTCTTCTCGGAGAACGCCGGCGCCGGCTACTCGCACTCCTGGTTCACCGAGGACATCAACGACACCGGCACGCACGAGCTGGTCATCGAGGGCACGGGTCCGAACTCGCCGACCATGGCCAACATCTGGCTGAACAACCCGGGCCACATCGGCGGCACGATGCACCAGTGCGGTGACGGCGGCGGCCAGTTCATCCGCGAGGTGACCCTGCTGGCGAACGCCGCGGTCGACACCAGCGGCGTCGGCAGCGTCGTCTGCTGGGCGCCGATCCAGCCGAGCCAGGCGCAGTCGGACTACCTCAGCGTCGTCGCGTTCGGTCCGTTCTTCCCGGTATCCGTGCCGATCCCGGCGGCGACCGCCGGCGAGCTCTACATCGGCGTCGACGTGCTGTCGCCGATCCTGTTCCACGACCGCTTCACCGGTGTGGCGCAGTGGAACATCAACGTCGGCTCCCAGATGGGTGTCACGCTGAATTGCCAGCTCGCGACGCTGAACACCGCGACCGGCGACATCTGGCTGAGCAACACGGCGGTTGCCTCGCTGTAGCAGCAAACGGTACGCGGTTCACTGCACGGCAATGGCGTCCACCTCGAGCAGGAACTCGGGGTGCGCCAGCCCGGCCACCTGCAGCACGGTGACGGTCGGCGGTGACGCCGGCATCCCGAGTTCACCGAGGAATGCCTGCATTGCCGACCGCAACGGTCGACCGGTGACGACGTGCACGTTCCAACGAACGACGTCGTCGACCGTCACACCGACCGCGGCGAGGACCCGCCGGAAGTTCCTGGCGACCTGGGCGGCCTGGGCCTCGATGTCATCGCCCCCGACGATCGCACCGCTACCGTCGACGGCGTTCTGGCCGCCGATGAAGATCGTTCGCGCCATCCCGGTCGCGACGACGGCCTGGGAGAACGCCGGGTTGCGATGCATGCCCGGTGGATTCACATGTTCGAGTTGGGCCATCTCCACAAGCTGACCCCGCCGGCCGACCTCGACAAGAGGTTGCCGCACTGCAACCATGCGGCGGTGAAGACCTGGGCCTACGGCAGCAAGCACTACCCGTGTCCGATCGTGCTGGCGCTCGATCGTCTCGCCGGCAAGTGGAAGACCAACATCCTCTGGCACGTCCACAACGGCACGCGGCGGTTCAACGCGATCTGCCGCGCGCTGCCGAGCGTGAACCGCGGCGTCATCCTGCGCCAGCTGCGCGCCCTCGAGCGCGACGGCCTGCTCGCGCGCCGCGACCTCACCGCGGGCCGGGTCCGCCACGTCGAGTATTGCTTCACGCCGCAGGCCGAGGCGCTGTCGCCGGCGATCCTCGCGCTCGCCGAATGGGGCAACCGCTTCGGTCAGCCCGTCGCCGGCTGATCGGTCGTCGGCTGGCGCGCGATTTGGGTGGCGGTTCGTACCGCAGATCGACCGAATCTGGCTATCCGCTCTCGCCGTCGAGCGTGCTGCGGACGCGTTCGGCGAGCTCGCCCCAGGAGAACGGCTTCGGCAGGAAGTTCACCGGCGCGCTCGCGCCCTGCTCCGAGACGAAATCCGGGGCGTAGCCGGATACGAACAAGCAGCGGGCACCCGGGCACACATCGCGCAACCGTCCGACCAGCTCGTTGCCGTCCATCTCCGGCATGACGATGTCGCTGATCACGAGGTCGATCGGAGCGGTGCGTGCAGTCGCGATCCGGAGCGCCTCGCGCGGTGACTGGGCGGCGAGCACGTCGTAGCCGAGCTGCTCGAGCAGGAGTGTCCCGAGCGAGAGCAACGCCGGCTCGTCCTCGACCAGCAGGATCGACTCGCCACGGCCGCGAGCGAGCGGGGCAGTCGACTCGCTGCGCGTGACGGCGTCGACACCTTCGCAACGCGGCACCAGGACCCGGAACGACGAGCCGCAGCCGGGCTCGCTCTCGACATCGACGATACCGCCGTGCTGGCTGACGATGCCGTAGACGGTCGAGAGTCCGAGGCCGGTTCCCTCACCCGCATCCCGGGTCGTGAAGAACGGCTCGAAGATGCGGGCGCGGGTCTCGCGGTCCATGCCGCAGCCGTTGTCGGTGACCGTCATCGCCACGTAGTCGCCCGGTCGCCTGTCCGGGTAGCGCGCGCAGGCAGCGTCATCGAGCACGATGTCGGCGGTCTCGATCACGATCCGGCCGATGCCCGCGATGGCGTTCCGGGCATTCACGCAGAAATTGACGAGAATCTGATCCACCTGGGTCGGGTCCATCCGCACGAGCCAGGATGCACCGGGCGTCCAACCCAGCTCGATGTTCGAGCCGATCAAACGCTTCAGCAGCGGCAGCAGATCACCGATCCGCGCGTCGAGGTCGAGGACCCGCGGCGCGATCGGTTGCTTGCGCGCGAAGGCCAGCAGCTGCCGGGTGACATCGGTGGCCCGCCGACTGGCATCGAGGATCGCCTGCAGATCGTCCTGCAGCGGATCACCGGCGGACGTGCGGCCGAGTGCCACCTCGGCGAAGCCGCGGATCACGCCGAGCATGTTGTTGAAGTCGTGGGCGACACCACCGGCGAGCGTGCCGATGGTCTCCATCTTCTGTGCCTGGCTCAGCTGGTCGCGGAGCTGCTCGCGTTCGGCCTCGGCGCGCTTCCAGTCGGTGACGTCGTGGATGACCGAGTGCAACAGCGATCGCCCCTCGATCTCGACCACACTGCTGTCGACGACGACGTCGCGCAGCGAACCGTCGGCGAGCCGGTGCTGCACCTCGAAGCGGGTCGCCTCGCGGCGCACGATGCTGGCGATCCGCTCGGCACGCAGCTGCGCACCGCTCATCGGGTTGATCTCGGCGACGTCCATGCCGCGCAGCTTTTCGAGCGGCCAACCGTAGAAGGCGGCCGCGGCGACGTTGGCGTCGACGACCACCTGCGCGACCGGGTCGACCAGCAGCTTGACCGCGGCATGATCGTCGAACATCGCGCGGAACTTGCGCTCGCTCTCGCGGATCTTCTCCATCGCGCGCCGACGCTCGGTGATCACTTCCGTGAACAGGATGATGCCACCGATCGAGCCATCGTTCTCGTGCCAGGGTCGGATCTCCCAGCGCACCCAGTCGACGGTGCCGTCGCCGCGCGGGAACGGATCCTCGTCGCAGCTCTCGGTTGCACCGGCCAGGCAACGCGCGTGGATCGCCCGCCATCGTTCACTGATCTCGGGAAAGACCTCGTAGTGGCCACGGCCGATGATGTTGCGGTCATCGATCCGGTAGTCGGAGCAGAAGCGCCGGCTGACCGCGACATGACGCATCTCCCGATCCAACATCGCGATCGCGGCGGGCGCGTGCTCGAGGAACAGCCGCTGAATCCGCCAGCTCTGCTCCAACCAGGCGAGCGCGCGGCGGCGTTCGCCGACGTCCCGCACGAAGACGAGCGCGCCGGCGCGCCCGTCGTATTCGGTCGGAACGCCCTTGGTCTCGGCCCAGATCTCGCGCCCGTCGAGAGCCAGCATGCGATACTCGAGCAGCTCTGCCGGCAGCCGTTGTTCGTTGATCCGACGGATGCGATCGGCCACCATCGCGCGCGAATCGGGGTGGATCCGCTCGAGCACCGGCCGGCCCAGCAGGGTTTCGGGACCGTCCGCACCGAACAGGCGGCAGCAGGCAGGGTTGAGGTAGGCGAAGCGACCGTCGAGCTGCACGAAGATCGGATCCGGCGCGCCTTCGACGATGGCACGGAACCGGGTCTCATCGCTCGACTCCGCCGGCGTATGCCGGGGCCGCGACTCATCCTGCATCGAACCTCCCTGGGTGGGTTTCGTCGGAACGCGGCGACGCCGCGAACCCGCAGTCCCGGGGATTATGCTCGTACGCGTGCCCCGTCGGCAAGTGGTCAGACTGCGCAAGCGGGCGGGCGGGGCATTCAGCGCCGCGTCAGCGTGCGCAGCCCTGCCCGAGCCCGCTCCGCAATCCCGCGGACGTCGAACGCGTCCTCGGGTGCGCGCGCCATCGCCATCAGCGCGCCGAAGCGTTCCTGCGGAGCGTCGGCCTGCAAGAGCAGCGCGAGTCCGCGCCGGGCACGCGGATGCGAAGGATCGATCCGCGCGATCGCGATCGCCGCTGCGGGCTGCAGCAGGTCGCCGAAGTCGGCCGTCAGCGAGCCGGTCCCCTGAATCCGTGTGACGCGCGGCGGCCGCGCCTCGTCGGCTACCAGCATCAGCGCATCGATCGCCGCCGCGGCCGGCCGACCGATCCGCCCGAGTTGCTCGGCCGCGAATCGCCGCCGCAGCGGGTCCTCGTCGCGCAGTCGCTCGATCAGCAGCTCGACATCGGCAGTCGCCTCCCAGCGCAGACGATGCTGGAAGTCGTACCACAGCCGCATCTTCGCGACCCAGTTCCGAAACTGCTCGCGACCACCGGGCGCCTGCGGGTTGGGTGCCGCGATTTCGATGGCCTGCGCGGTGGAGACCATCGCCGCGCGATCATCGACGCCCGGCGCCAGACAGCCGAACGTCAGGAGCAGCTCGGTGTCGTCGCGCGAGATGTCGCGCGCGACCGCGGCGAGCAGGGTCGGGACCGCGGCATCGGCGACCTGCGGGCCGATCAGCCGCAGCGCCCGGAGCGCCCGACCACGCGCCCGCAACGCGAGCGGCGACTCGTCTTCGCCGCCGCCGACGGCCGCGAGCAGACCGGGCACGGCGCGTGCACCGGCAGCGACGAGCGCCAGGAACCGCCCCTGATCGAGTGCCTCGGCATCGAGGACCGTCGCCACGTCGCCGACCGGCAGCGCGGCGTCGCCCTTCGAGTCCTGCGCCGCAGCCGGCAGCACCAGGCTCATGGCCGCCGCCGACGTCAGCCGGAGAACGGATCGGGGGAACGCCATGTCGCGCGAGGATACAGCATCGGCGGCATCGATCGGGTCAAGGCGCGTGCCGGCTCGACGGCTGCGCGGCGATCGCGCGCCGCCGCGCGACGCAGATCCACGCCATCACGGGCTCGGCCTGATCGCGAAACTCGGCCGATCGCAGCGACACGACCTCGAGGTGCGGCTCGACCGCGTCGACGACATCGCGCAGCGACCGCCGCGGCGGACCGATGTCGCGCGGCGGCCCTTCGGTGCTGCCGATCAGGCTCAGCCAGACTCCCGCGGGCGCGAGCACCGCTGCGATCCGGGCCGCGAGTCGCGCGCGATCCGCCGGCTCGTCGAACACGTGGAAGCAGCCGCGGTCGAACACCAGATCGAACGGTCCACCCGCGGGCTCCTCGACCAACACGTCCAAGGTCGCGAACCGGCACGACAGCCCGGCCGGCACGCGGGCGCGGGCCTGCTCGATCGCGAGCGAGGCGACATCG
>JAGQRB010000356.1 GCA_020425925.1 Planctomycetota bacterium | reverse complement strand
GGCCGGGTAACCGCGCGGCGCCACGAAGCGGAACGGGCCGTCCAGCGCGCGCAGCACCGCTCCATCGCGGTCGTAGACGTCGCGCCGGAACTGCAGCGTGCCGTCGCCATCGGCGAAGGCGGTCAGGTAGAGCAGCATGACCGTGACCGGCCGCGCGAGATCGACCCGCCGCGGGCGCCCGTCGGCCAGCGCCGCGGCCATGCTCGCGGCGTCCCAGCCGGGGTTGGCGGCGAGCAGCAGGGCGGCCAGTTCGAGCGGTCGATCGATGCGGATGCAGCCCGAGCTGAACGTGCGTTCGGCACGCTCGAACAGGTCCCTGCCCGGGGTGTCGTGCAGGTACACGAGGTGGGGGTTGGGAAACATGAACTTGACGCGGCCGAGGGCGTTGTCGGGGCCGGGTTGCTGGCGCAGCAGGTAGGGGAAGCCGGCCGCGCGCACGGTCTGCCAGTCGATGCTCGCCGGGTTGACCGGGTGGCCATCGCGGTCGAGCACGCGCAGCCCCTTGCGCTGCAGGTAGTCCGGATCCCTGCGCATGGCCGGCAACACGTCCTGGCGCAGGATGGTGGGCGGTACCGTCCACGTCGGGTTGAATACGATGTGGGTCATGGTCGCCTTGAAGATGGGCGTCTGGCGGTAGGGCCGGCCGACCACGGCGCGGGCACTCCAGGCGATCTGTCCGTGCTCGAGGTAGGCGGCGTGGAAGGCCGCAATGTTGACGGCGACGAAGCGATCTTCGAGGTCGCGGAACACCCAGCGGATGCGCTCGAGGTTGACGCGCAGCTGAGCGATGCGTGCGGCCACGCCGACGTTCAGGGCGGCGCGGGTGCGCCGGCCGACCAGGCCGTCGGCGAGCAGTCCGTGGCGACGCTGGAATACGCGTACCGCGCGCTCGAGCTCGGCGTCGTAGTGCTTCGCCGCGATGCCCGGGCGCGGCGCGTACAGGCCCTCGGCACCGAGACGCTCGCGCAGTACCGCGATCGCGGGGGCGTCCATGCCCGGCTCGAGGGTCGGCCCCGCGGGCAGCCGTGGCCAGTCGCCGCGCGCGGCGATTGCGCGGTAATCGGCCAGCGCCGCCTTCAGCACGCCGTAGACCGGCGTCTGCGGCCGCAGGCTGTCGAGGGCGGCGGCGACGTCGTCGCCGCGGATAGCCTGGGCGAGCCAGCCCGCGGGATCGCTGGTGACCAGGGCACGCGAAAAATTCCAGTCGCTGTCGATGTCCTGCGGGTTGGCCTTGCCGAAGCGCAGGTTGTAGGCGAAGCGTGCGAAGGACTCCGTGAGCAGGATGTCGAGGTCGGCGCGAACCGTCGTCGTGCCACTGCGATCGGCGAGCAGGCGTTCGAGGGCGGCGAGGTGGTAGTCCCGCGGGTCGAGGCCGTCCTCGCCGGCCGCCGCGATGAGCGCGAGGAATCGCTCGGCTTGTGCTTCGCCGGACCACAGCGGCTGGTAGCCGGTTGCCTCGTACAGGGCAGCGAGGAAGCGGCGTTCCTCGATCACTTCGCCGCCTGCGATCTGACCGCGATCAGCGTCGCCGGCGAGCCGTTCGGCGATGGTGACCGCGAGATCGGTGGCGGCGACCGCGGGGCCAGCGCCCAGCAGCGTGCAGAGCGTTGCCCACAATGGCAGCCACGCCCTCAGCGCGCCGCGCCGGTTCATGCCGAATGGCTCGCTTCGCGGGCGGTCATGCGGCCGAGTCTATACTAGTGCGCCGTGCCGCCACGACGTTGCGCAAGTCGCGCAACGTGCGAGGCGCGAGCCAAGACGCGAAGAGCGCCGCTCAGCGTCGCTGAACGAGCGATGAGCAACGCTGCGCGGTGCCGCGAGTGCCAACGAATCTTGCAGGTTCGTCGTGGGCCCGCACGCCGACCAGCCGCCCCCAACTCCGGGAACCTAGAACGCATGGATTACCACGAACACGACCCGGCACGCCCCACCACCGGCTCGCGCCGCCGCTTCATCAAGCTGCTCGCCGGTTCGGTCTCGTGCGCCGCGGTGTTACCGGCGAGGACCCTGGCGGCGGCGCAGAACGAGCCCGCGTCACGCCGCCTCGTCTTTCATCACCTGCACACCGGCGAAACCTTGGCGGCAAAGTACTGGCACGACGGCGGCTACGACCGCGCCGTGCTCGCCGACGTCAATCGCGTGCTGCGCGATTTCCGCACCGGCGACGTCCACGTCATCGACCAGGGCCTGCTCGATATCCTGCACCGCGTGCAGCGTGAACTCGGGGTGGACGCGGCCTTCCACGTGATCGGCGGCTACCGTTCGCCGCACACCAACGCCATGCTGCGCGCCCGCTCCGGCGGCGTGGCCAAGCACAGCCTGCACATGGAGGGGCGCGCGATCGACGTGCGCATCCCCGGCGTCAAGACCCGGCTGCTGCGCGAGGTCGCCGCCGACCTGCGGCTCGGCGGGGTCGGTTACTACCGCGCGTCGGATTTCGTCCACCTCGACACCGGGCGCCCACGTACCTGGTGAAAGTCGCCGCGCCGCGAGTGGCGCGATTCAGAGTTCAGCCGCCGATCGGAAGACGTGCCCGGCGATTCGCCTGGTTTGGCGTCGCGATTTGGAATTGCAGGAGAGGAGGCGGAGCGTGTGGCCCCCCTTCGTGGACGCATATCGAACTCTGCGCATCGCACCAACGCCCGACCTTCGGGCGCTCTTTCGCACCACCTCTCCACATATGGGAAGTGCAGGCGGCTAGCGAGCACACGGATGGGCAATTGCGACGCGTTGCAAACCCGCACCCACCGGGTCGCCATGTCTAGACGCCCTCGAGCCAGACGAAATTTCCCGTCGAGTTCGCCGTTCGGTACGGGAGGATGGCCTGATACTCGTCGGAGTCGTACCAGGTTTTGGCCGCCTGCATCGAGGGGAATTCAACGATGACCTTGGTCG
>JAGQRB010000355.1 GCA_020425925.1 Planctomycetota bacterium | reverse complement strand
GTTCGCGGACGGCGTCGTCCCGTTGGGCGACGGCTGCACTCCACGACGCGCGAATCAGCGCAAATGCGTGGTCGCGCACGGCGCGGCCCAGCTCGGCGCGCTCGTCCGGGGCGATTTCGAGCACGCGCTCTTCGGCGACTTCGATCTCACGTCGGAGCGTACGCAGTTCGGCACGGGCCTGCGCGATGTCGATTCGCCGCTGAACGAGTTCGCGGCGCTCCCCCTGGTCTAGGAACTGCCGCTGCAATGCCGCCTCGGATCGGTCGAGCGCCAGCGAGAGCCCGCTAACTCGATCGACGGCCTGTTCGTGGCGGCTCGCCGCGGCCGCTGCGAACGCGATGAACTCCCGGCAGGCATCGGCGTGGCGCCGCGCCTCGCGGACGGACTGCACGGCGACGGCGCCAACGGCCACGAAGACGAGGACGAGCAACCCCAGGATCGCGAGCGCGGCGCGAGGGCGGCGTCGGACGCTGCGCCAGACCCGCGTCGACAGCCGAGGCCTTTCGGCATGCACCGGCTCGAACCGCAGCACGCGTTCGAGATCCTCGGCGAACTCCTGCATGCTCGCGTACCGTTGGTCGGGATCGCGCTGCAGCGCCTGGTCGCAGATCGCCAATAGATCCCGCGGCAGATCCGGCCGCCGCTCTGCGAGTGCCACCGGGGTCGTTTCGCCCCGGATCCAATCGAGCACTCCGCCGGCACTGGCGGGTCCGGGACGCAAGGGTCCGGTTCCCGATAGGGCCTCGTAGAGCACGACGCCGAGCGAGTAGACCTCGGCGCGAACGTCGGGCTCGGCCGCGGCCCGTCCGGAGTCCGAGAGCTGTTCCGGCGCCAGGTACGCCAGCGTGCCGACGACCTCGCGCGTGCGCGTGAGCCGGTCGACGTCTTCGTCGGCGATGACGTGCACGAGGCCGAAATCGATCAACCGCGCGCCGCCCTCCGGCGTGACCATGATGTTGCCGGGTTTGATGTCGCGATGCAGGACGCCGCGCTGGTGCGCGTGCGCGATCGCCGCCGCGGCCGTCGCGACCACGCGCACCATGTACTCCACGTAGCTGCCGGGTGCCCGATCGATCTGCTCCGCCTCGGCGCCGACTTCTCGCATCGCGGCACGAACCGGCTGCAACGTGCGAACGGACGCCGGGACCTGGGTGTAGCGCGCCAAGAGGTCGGCGAAGGAGACCCCGACGACGAGTGGCATGGCGAAGTACAGGGTGCCTTCGGTCTCCCCCGCGCTGAGAACTGGCACGATCGCCGGATGAGCGAGGCGGGTCAGTGCATCGACTTCGCGCAAGAACCGCTGCGATCGTCTAGTGTCGGCGGCGGCGCCGCTGCGGTTCAGGACCTTGACGGCGACATGGCGCCGCAGCGACGGCTGTAACGCGCGGTAGACCACGCCCATGCCACCGCGTCCGATCTCCTCCTCGAGGACGAACTCGCCGAGCTGCAGCGGCAGTTGTTCCTCGGCCGACGCGCGCGCGAGACCGCGGACCCGCATCGCGACCTCGACCCGACGCTGGACCGCGGCCGCGACGTCGGGAGCCTCGCCGGCCAGGGTCTCGTCGAGGTCGATGGATTCGTCGCCGAGCAGCGCGAACAAGATCCTCTCGACCAGATGGTCTTCCCGCGACTGTGCTTCACTCACTCGTTGACTCCCCGGCACACCCTAATCGAAAGATGCCGCGATGTCGCACGGGCGGCCATGCGCCTGACGCAAGAGCGACTGCGCCGACCCCGCGCTACGACAGCGGCGGCAGCTGTGCGGCGCGCACGTAGGCGCGTTCGTAGGAGAACAGCCCGAGCCACGCGAACACCGCGCACAGCGCCAGCAGCACCGGCTCGTGGACGCCGCCGCCGACCAGCGTCAGCGCCAGGAAGCTCGCCAGCGTCGTGGTCGCGAGGCCGGTGGCGAACGCCGACACCGAGGCGCGCGGCCACGCCGGGATCGACGGTAGCAGCGCCGCGGCCATGCGCGCGTTGTCGGTGTGGTGCCGGCCGTGGCGCTCGAGCAGGCCGAGCGCGTGGTTCAGCACCGCCGCACCGGCGGCGACCGCGGCGATCGTCGGGCTCGGCACGAACGGCAGCAGCGCGAGGCCGCCGACGCAGACCGCCTGCACCAACAGGTGGGGCAGCAGCACCTTGGTGTTCTGCCACAGATCGCGCCCCTCGCACTGGCCGAACAGGAACGCGGTGTAGCCGGCGGTCGCGGCGCCACCGAGCAGGTTGAGCCAGCGCGCGCCGCCGGCGAGCGAGTCGCTGCCGAGCAGCCGCACGACCAGGGCGATCGTCGCCAGCGCGCCGAACGCCATCAGCACCCAGGCGCCTTTGACCAGCCAGCTCGTGGTGTTCGGCCGGGTCAGCAGCGTGAAGAACTTCTGCGGCCGCTTCAGGTCGGCGACCAGCAGCACGTTGGTGATCGCGAGGAACACCAGCGCGAGGATCTCCGGTGCCCACGGCGAAGCGTCGCTCTGCGCCGCGGTCGGGATCATCACCAGGAACGGCGCCCACAGCGCGGCGCCGGCCGCGATGCCCTTGGTCACGAGGTAGGCGGCGACCTTCCAGCCCCAGTGCACCTTGTGGTCGACGTCGAGCGCGACGCGGGCATCGGGCCGCTGGAACCGCGCGGCCTCCGAGCTCGGCAGCGCGAGCTTCGGCAGACGGCGATCGCTCCACAGGTACATGTCTTCCTCGCGCGCGGTCCCGGGCTCGAGCGAGGCCTGGTGGGCGCCGAGGTAGAACACGTTCGGGCCGGTGTTCTGCTCCGGGCGACGCACCGTCGCGGTCTCGCCCGCGGCGGCGAGCGCGAGGCTCAGCGGGCTCTGCGAGTCGTGCACGTCGCCGCTGATGATCGCGGTCTCGGGGCAGACGACCTCGCAGGCCGGCTTCAGGCCCTGCTCGACGCGGTGGGCGCAGAAGTGACACTTCTCGGCGCCGCCGGTGTCCTCGTTGAGGTAGAGCGCGTCGTAGGGGCACGCCTGCATGCAGGCCTTGCAGCCGATGCAGACGTCTTTGTCGAGGTCGACGATGCCATCGGGGCGCTTGTCGAGCGCCGTGACCGGGCAGATCGTCACGCAGGGGGCGGCGGTGCACTGGTTGCAGCGCAGCACCGCGAAGTGCCGGCGGACGGCCGGGAAGGCGCCGACCTCGGTGTATTTCACCCAGGTGCGGAAGTCGCCGAGCGGGACCTCGTTCTCGGACTTGCAGGCGACGGTGCAGGCGTGGCAGCCGATACAACGGCGCTGGTCGAGGACGAATCCGTACTGCATGGCGGTCGCGGGCGGGCTCGCACCATAGCCACCCGGGCGCCCGTTGCTACCTCGGAAGGTCCGGGCCGACCGTGGCCGTTGCGAACCCGTTGCGCGAAATTCGCTTCCCCCCGCTTGCCAACTGGCTGGTGGCCTGGGATCGTTCCGGCGTCCGGATGCGTCTGAGGCGCTTTGGTTGGTCTGCGGCTTGCTGATCGATCGGGGAACCCCTGCTCACATTCACCTGACTGGAACAGACTGCCAAACAGCTGCTCTGCCTTTGCGCGCCACCACAGCTCCGCCCCCCGGCTGTTGGCGTCACACCGAGTTTCCGGGGGCATGGATAGCAGTAGCGATGGGTACGAGGCTCTACGTCGGCAACCTCTCTTTTCAGACCACAGAAGACGCGCTCCGCGAAGCGTTCGGCGGCGATGGCCGCACCGTCTCGGAAGTCAAGATCATGCTCGAGCGCGACACCGGCCGTTCCCGCGGCTTCGCGTTCGTCGAGATGGGCTCCGATGAGGACGCCCAGGGCGCGATCGCCGCGATGAACGGCGCGGAACTCGACGGCCGTCCGTTGCGCGTCAACGAGGCCGAGCCGCGCCGTGAAGGCGGTGGCGGCGGCGGTGGCTTCGGCGGCCGTGGCGGCGGCGGCGGTGGCGGTGGTTACCGTGGCGGCGGCGGCGGTGGCGGTGGCTACCGTGGCGGCGGCGGTGGCGGCGGCTACGGCGGCGGCGGTGGTGGCTACGGCGGCGGTGGTCGCGGTGGTCGCAGCGGCGGCGGCGGCGGTGGTCGCGGTGGCTACGGCGGCGGTGGTGGCGGCGGCGGTGGCCGCGGCGGCCGCGGCGGCAAGCCCCGCAACGACGACTACGACGGCGGCGGCGACGAATGGTAGAGCGGGCGCCCCGGTCCTGACCGGGGACGCAGCTCACCAGACCAGTCCGCGCTCAACGCGCGAGGAAGCCGGCCGCCCGACCGGGTGGCCGCGAGTTCCTCTTCTGCGCGGAGCGCCTCCCGCACGGAGCCGAAGCGCTTGAGGCGTAGCCCTGCCAGGGTGGGGAGCTTTCTCCGATCGCTCACGCTCGAGGCTCGACCCGGGCTCACTCGGCACGAGCGGCGCGGCGGGTCAGTTCGCGATCGGGCGCTCCCCGGCCCTGATACGCCCCGTCCGTGGGTCGCCCCGCAGCAACGGAAGTTCCGAGGCTCGACCCGGGCTCACCGGCACTAGCGGCGCGGCGGGCTGGTTCGCCGGTGTTCTCAGCTCGCCGGCTTTGCTGCGATCGGGCGACCCCCGGCCCTGATACGCCCCGTACGTGGGTCGCCCCGCAGCAACGGAACTTCCGAGGCTCAACATGGGCTCACCGGCACTAGCGGCGCGGCGGGCTGGTTCGCCGGTGTTCTCAGCTCGCCGTCTTTGCTGCGATCGGGCGACCCCCGGCCCTGATACGTCCCGTACGTGGGTCGCCCCGCAGCACAGGTCTCACTGCCTCGGGATGTTGGCCTGCTCGACGAACGTCGGCAGCCCCATCGCGAGCGCGAGCGCGAAGAATCCGACCACGATCAGGATGCCGAGGAAGAAGCCGGCGCCGGCGGGCGCGAGGTCTTTCGGGTCGATCTCGATGAGGGGCTTCTTCTGCTCGTTGTGGGATTCGGACATCGGCGCTCCAGCGGTGACGGGACAATAGCCAGCATCGGCTTCAACGCGAGTCGTTCCGGGGGTTTTCATCGGGCCGCGATCAGCCGCCGTAGCCCAGCAGCTCGTCCAGGGTGCGCTGCGCGACCGCGTGGTAGCGCGGTCGGGCCCGGGTGTAGATCGCCAGCGCGCGGGCCTTGCCGTCCTCGGCCTGCAGCAGCGCCTCGTAGAGCGGCTTCAGGAATTTGCGGCGGCCGACGGTCATCAGGAAGAGGTCGAGCCGGCGATCGACGGCGCGGTAGTCGTTCGCGATCGCGATCGCGAGCCAGGCCGCGAGGATCTCGCTGTTGCCCGAGCGCGTGAAGCCGAACGCGTCGTCGAGCGCGGCGAGCTGGGCGGCGGTGACCGGTTCGAGCCCGGCAAGGAAGCGCAGCCACTGCTGCGTGACCCAGCCGTCGGTGTGCAGCTCGGCGGGTGCGATGCCCTCGCGCCAGCGGGCGCGTTCGGCGTCGACGGCGGCGAACAGCTCGCTCTCGGGGATCGGTGCGTCGGCCGGCAGCCCGGCGCCCTGGATCCACTCGGCGACGTCGACCGGCACCTCGACCTTGGACCGCGCGATCAGCTCGCGCTCGAGATACGCGACGAACTCCCCGGTCGTGACGCTCTGGAACGCGTGGTCGTCGAACCAACGGCGCAGGAACGCGTCGAGCTTGTCGCGGCCGTAGACCTCCTCCAGCCGCCGCAGGAACGCCGCGCCCTTCTCGTAGGGCACGTCGGTCATGCCGTCGTCCGGGTTGCGGCCGGCGAGGTCGACGTGCAGCACCTGGTCCTTCGTCGGCAGCGCCGCGAGCTCGGCCTTCAGGTCCTGCATGCCGAGCGCGGTCTCCATGCGCGCGCGGTCACGGCCGTAGAGCCGCTCCATGATGCGCCGTTCGAGGTAGACCGTGAACCCCTCGTTGAGCCAGAAGTCGCGCCAGGTCGCGTTGGTCACCAGGTTCCCCGACCAGCTGTGGGCGAGCTCGTGGGCGATCAGGGCGACGAGCGACTTGTCACCGGCGAGGATCGTCGGCGTCGCGAACGTCAGGCACGGGTTCTCCATGCCGCCGAACGGGAAGCTCGGCGGCAGCACCAGCACGTCGTAGCGGCCCCAGCGATACGGTCCGAACAGCTCCTCGCAGGCCGCCACCATCTTCTCCATGTCGGCGAGCTCGCTGGCGGCGCGCAGCAGCACGTCGCGCTCGGCCCAGACCGCGCAGCGGTTGCTGATCTCGGCGCGCGCGAGGTCGCCGCAGGCCAGCGCGATCAGGTAGCTCGGCACCGGCTTGTCCATCCGGAAGCGCGTGACGTCGCCGTCGACCTCGCGCACTGCGGCGCTCATCACGGTCGTCATCTCGGCCGGTGCCTGGATGCGCGCGTTCCAGGTGACGCGCACCGCCGGCGAGTCCTGCAGCGGGATCCACGAGCGCGTCAGGATCGCCTGACCCTGCGTGAACAGGAACGGCAGCGTGCCGCCGCGGGTCTGCTCGGGCGCGAGCCACTGCATCGCCGCGGCCTCGGGCGAGGTCGCGTAGCGCACCACGACCGCCTTGGTGTCGGTCGCGAGCTCGATCAGGAGCGCGCAGCCCAGGTTCGGGTCGGACTCGCCGAGTCGGAACGGCAGCGGATCGCCATCCTGGTCGGTGACGGTCTCGATCGCGAGGTCCTGGGTGTCGAGCACGAGCGGTGCGTCGGCATCGCAGCGCTCGAGCGTGTGGCGCACCGTACCGCGCGCCATGTGAGCAGCGAAGTCGAGCTCGAGGTCGAGGTCGAGATGCGTGGTGTGGACCGCGTCGGGGCGCGACCAGCTGTGGACGTCGCGATCGGTCATCGGCAGTGGCTGCGGGGCGGCCGAGCACGCGGCGACGAGGAGGAGCAGGAGCGAGCTGTTCGCGCGGCGCATGCCGGGAGTTGTAGCGGCTCCGTCATGCGGTCGCCACGAGCAGCTCGCCGTGGCGGCCGCCGCGGTGCACGATGGTCGCGAGCGTCGCGAGCAGCGCCGCGATCAGCGGCAGCCCGGCGCCGGCGGCCGCTTCGGGCAGCAGCGGGGTCGCGAGCACGGCCGCGATCGTGAGCGCGAAGGCGCGGCCGTGACGGCGCGGCGGCCGACACGGTCGCATCGCGAGCAGCCAGTGGCTGGCGAGGAAGATCGCCACCGGCAGGGCGGTCGCGAGGCCGGCCCAGAACGGGCCGATGTGCGCCACGTGGGTGGCGTGGTCGACCCCGACCGCGATACCGGCACCGACCGCAGCGACCGACCCGAACACGAAGTAGTGGCCGTAGCCCCAGACGAACGCGGCGCGGAACGAGTGCAGCAGCAGGTGGTGGGGGCGCGAGAAGTAGATCCACCAGATCGCGAACAGGATCACCGGCGCGGCGAGGATCACCGGCAGCAGCTCGGTCCACTTGGCGCCGAGCGACGCGGCCTGCTCGATCGCGAGCGTCGCGGCCAGCACGCTCTCGCCGAGCACGATGATCGTCAGCAGGCCGTAGCGCTCGGCGACGTGGTGGCGATGCCAAGGCGTCGACGAGGCGCGTTCGCCCCACCACGGCACCAGCAGCTCGCAGGCGAACAGCGGCCCGAACGCCGGCAGCCACCAGGACGGCGGCAGCCACAGCAGCGCGATCCAGGCCAGCTGCAGCACGACGACACCGCCGGCGTAGCGCGCCGCGGTGCGGCGGTACCCGGGGACGTCGCGGTAGACCCGCAGCCACTGCGCCACCAGGCCGGCGCGCATGATCGCGTAGCCCAGCGTGCCGAGCACGTAGCTCGTGCCCTCGAACATCGGGCGCACGCCGGCCGCCAGCACCAGGACGCCGACCATCTGCACGAACACCTTGATGCGGTAGGGGCCGTCGTCGGGATCGAACGCCGACGCGAACCAGCAGAACCCCATCCAGGCCCACCAGATCGCCGCGAACACGATCGCGAACCAGAGCCCGTTGATCAGGCCCTGGTCGTGCGAGATCGCGTGGTGCAGCGCGGCCGAGGCCTGGGCGATCGCGACCACGAAGCAGAGGTCGTAGAGCAGCTCGAGCGGGGTCGCGACGCGGTGCGACTCGTGCGGATCGCGCGCGGCGATCTTCGGGTGGGGGCGGAGCACGTTCACGGGCCGAAAGGGTAGCCCGGACCACTCGAGAGGGGACGAGCGAGAGCGCGCAATCCCGTGCGTTGCCAAGGCGCGCGGCAGGTTCTCCCGGAAGCGTGGTCGGCGCGACGTCGAGCACGGGTTCTGCCTCGCAACGCCGACATCGTGCGGGAGGGTGGGCTTCGCAGCCGGTTCGTCGTGAGTAGTCCGGGCCGGGGCGGGCGGCGCAGCTTCCCGTCCGTTCTTGCTCCCCGTGGGCGGGCTCGCCACAATCCTCGGCCCGATGTCTTCGACCCAGAGCTTGATCCGCCTCACCCTGCCCGATGGTTCCGTGCGCGAGTATCCCGCGGGCACGACGGGCATGCAGGTCGCCGAATCGATCGGTCGCGGGCTGGCGAAGGCTGCGGTCGGGATCGAACTCGACGGCATCGTTCAGAGCCTGCAGCTGCCGATCGCGGCGTCGGCCGACATCAAGATCCTGGTGCGCGACAGCAAGGAGGGCCTCGAGGTGCTGCGGCACTCGGCGGCCCACGTGCTCGCCGACGCCGTCAAGCGGATCCGGCCGAAGGCCAAGCTCTGGAAGGGACCGCCGGTCGACGACCCGCGCTACGGCTTCTACTACGACATCGACTTCGGCGACGAGCCGATCACGCCGGAGGATCTGCCGAAGCTCGAGGAGCTGATGCACGAGATCGTCAAGGCGGACGTGCCGTTCGTGCGCGAGGAGCTGTCGCGCGACGAGGCGCGCCGGCTCATGGTCGAGCACGGCGAGGACTACAAGGTCGCGACGATCGACAAGATCCCGGCCGACGACTCGATCTCGTTCTTCCGTTCGGGTGGCTTCGTCGACCTCTGCCGCGGCCCGCACGTGCCGAGCACCGGCCGGATCGGCGACGGCATCGCGGTGCTGGCGCTCGCCGGCGCCTACTTCGGCGACGACGCCGGCAACAAGATGCTGACCCGCATCTACGGCCACGCGTTCGCCGACAAGCAGGCGATGGCGACGCATCGGCAGAACCTCGAGGAGGCGGCGAAGCGCGACCATCGCCGGCTCGGCGTCGACCTCGACCTCTACTCGACGATGGGCGACCTCGGCGCCGGGCTAGTGCTCTGGCATCCGAAGGGTGGCTTCGTGCGCCACAAGATGGAGGAGTACTGGCGCCAGGCTCACCTGCGCGGCGGCTACGACATCGTCTACTCGCCGCACATCGCCAAGTCCGATCTCTGGCAGACCTCGGGCCACCTCGACTTCTACAAGGACTCGATGTACTCGGGCATCGACATCGACGGCGCCGAGTACCGGCTGAAGCCGATGAACTGCCCGTTCCACGTGCAGATCTTCAAGAGCCGGCGGCGCAGCTACCGCGAGCTGCCGTTTCGCTGGGCCGAGCTCGGCACGGTGTATCGCTACGAGAACCAGGGCTCGCTGCACGGGCTGCTGCGCGTGCGCGGTTTCACCCAGGACGACGCGCACCTGTTCCTGCGCGAGGACCAGGTCGAAGGCGAGATCGAGCGCTGCCTGAAGTTCGTGATCTCGATGCTGACCGCGTTCGGCTTCGAGGAGTACGAGATGATGCTCAGCACCAAGCCCGAGAAGAGCGTCGGCAGCGCCGAGGGCTGGACCAAGGCGACCGCTGCGCTCGAGGCGGCGCTGAAGGCGACCGGGCTGCCGTACGGGATCGACGAGGGCGGCGGCGCGTTCTACGGCCCGAAGATCGACGTCAAGATCAAGGATTCGCTCGGTCGCACCTGGCAGTGCTCGACGATCCAGTGCGACTTCAATCTGCCCGAGCGCTTCGACATGACCTACATCGATCACGACGGCAACCGCGTGCGGCCCGTGATGGTGCATCGCGCGCTGCTCGGCTCGTTGGAGCGCTTTTTCGGCGTGTTCGTCGAACACCACGGTGGCGCGTTCCCGGTCTGGATCGCGCCGACGCAGGCCGTGCTGCTGAGCGTCGGCGAGCGCCACGCCGAGGCGGTGCGACGGATCGCGAGCGATCTGCGCGGTCGCGATCTGCGCGTCGAGGCCGACGACACCAGCGACAAGATCGGCCAGAAGATCCGCCACCACCTCTGGACCGAGAAGGTGCCGATGGTCGCCGTCGTCGGCGACAAGGAGATCGAGGAGGGCACGGTCTCGGTGCGCTCGCGCGCCGACGGCGAACTCGGTTCGATGCCGGTCGCGGAGTTCGGTGATCTGCTGATCAAGCAGACGGCCGAGCGGCGCTGAGGTTCGGAGGGGCGACGCTCACAGCCGCAGCGTCGCCTCGGCCGCGACCGGCCGGTCGCGTTCGACGTGCAGCTCGATCGCGGCGCTGGCGTTCCACAGCGACGTCGCGCGCACGGTGTAGTCGCCGGCGGGCAGTCCGGTGGTGAGCTCGAAGACGCCGGGTGAGGTCGCGGCGCCGACATTGTCGGAGAACACGATGTCGCCACCCGGACGCACCACGTCGACCAGCAGCGGGCCGTTGATCAGGAACGGGTTGTCGACCGGGGCGTAGCGGAACGTCAGCGCGACGGCGGCGGCCGGCTCGGCCTCGAGCTCGAGCCACTGCGGCCCGTCGGTCAGGGTCAGCCGGCGTTCGATCGGCTGCATGCCCGGACCGTGCACCAGCACGATCGCCTCGCCCGGCGGCAACGCCGGCAGCACCGCGCGCCCGCTCGCATCGGTCGTCGCGGTCACGTACTTGTCGCCGATGGCGAGGCGACCGACGACACGCAGGTCCGCGACGCTGCCGCCGCCCTGCCGGTGCAGGTCGACGACGACGCGGGCCGGCAGGGCGAGCTGCACGGCGTCGAGATCGACATCGCTGCCGTCGTCCGGCATGACCACCGGCAGCGTCAGCGTGCCGGATTCCGACGTCGCGACCGCGAGGTAGTAGTCGCCCGGCGGCAGCGGGCCGAACTCGCAGCTGCCGTCGACGCTCACGGCGCGGGTGGTCGGGAAGCAGAACTCCCGGTGGCGCAGCTCGAGCACCGTGCCGGCCACGGCCTGACCGGGCGGCGCGACGACGCGGCAGCGCAGGCGGCCGCACGGCTGCCAGGCGGTGCGGAGGGTGAACTCGGTCGGCGCATCGCCGGCGGCGGCGTAACGGATCGCGGTCGGGAACGAGTCGAGCTGGTCGATCTGCGCTGCCGGCGGGAATGCGCCGAGGCAGTAGGTGGTCGTCGGGTCGACGCCGGCGAGCGCGAAGCTGCCGTCGGCGGCCGTGCGCGCCGACCGCGCCCGTCCGAGGCGATGGAATGCGACGCCGCGCGTGGGCACTGCGACGATCCAGAAGCCCGCGAGGTCATGGCCGTCGCCGTCGCGCAGCCGGCCGTGAAGTGCCGTCGGGGCGCGTGCGACGAGACGCAGTTCATGAGTCGCACCGGGTTCGACGTCGACGTCGGCGCCGGCGACCACGTAGCGGTTGAGGAAGCCGTGCAGGCTGTCGGCCGGATCGTGGCCGCCGATCCAGACCTTCAGCGGGCCGACCGGCAGCCGTGCGAACTCGAAGGTGCCGTCGGCGCGCGTCCGCACCGTGCGCGCCAGCAGCGGACCGGCGGGTTCGTTGCTGCGCGCGTGGGTCAGCGTCGCCGCGACCGGTTGGTCGGCGAGCGGCTCGCCGCGCTCGTCGACCGCGATGCCGCGCACGGTGCCGCCCGCACCGAGCACGAGGGTCAGCGCATCGGTGTCGGTCGGCAGCTCGGCGATCGCCGGCGGGAGATCGGACCGGCTGGCGACGACGGTTGCCTCGCGTTCGCCCGGGTCGGTGAACACGATCGCGCCGCTGCGATCGGTGCGGCCGTGCTGCGGCAGCACCATGTCGGTCCCATGGCTGCGCGGTGCGAGCGCGACGTAGGCGTCGGCCACAGGTCCGCCGTCGCCGTCGAACACGCGGACCTCGACCCGCCTCCCCGCCGGCTCGAGCGCGAGTTCACAGTCGCCGTCCGGCTGCAGACGCACGCTGTTCGACGGGCCGTGGTCGGGATGCCGCGCGAACACGCGCGCGCGCTCGACCAGCGCCTCGGCGTGGAACCACCCGCCCGCATCGGTGCGTGCGACGACCGCGCCGAGGTCGCCGCGGCCCGAGGTCTCCGAGACCAGGATCTCGGCGTCGGCCACCGGCAGGCCGGCGTCGTCGACCACGCGGCCGCCGAACGGCACCGGCTCCGGCAACAGCAACCGCGCCGTCGTGCGACCGGCAGCGAGTTCGACCCGGAGCTGCGGCAGGCTGCCCGGCAGCGCGACCTCGTAGGCCCCGGGCCGCAGGCCGGCGAAGCGCGCGTGTCCGCCGGCATCGGTCGTGGCGGTCGGTGCGGTGCGCGCC
>JAGQRB010000354.1 GCA_020425925.1 Planctomycetota bacterium | reverse complement strand
CGCCGCCACCCGCCGGCGCGACCGCGGCGAGATCGAGCAGCAGATCGGTCACCCCGGCATGGGCCGAGACGACGACGACCGGGCCGCGTTCGAGCTGCTCCCGCACGATGGCGACGACGCGGCGGATGCCAGCGGCATCGCCGACCGAGGTGCCGCCGAACTTCATCACGATCACGCTGCGATCATGCAGTCCCGGGCAGCCGGCGAGAAGGCGCGGTCCGGAAGCCGCAGACGGGATCTTCGGGGCCGGCCCGCCGCGGGCTAACCTGTGGCCATGAATCGCATCGAGGATCTGATCCACGACTGGAACCGCGCCGACGGCGCGTTCGCGCCGAGCCGGCCGCTGCAGTTCGACGACGAGACGCTGCGCGACGGCCTGCAGTCCCCCGCCGTCAGCGATCCGACCCTCGAGCAGAAGATCGACCTCGTCGAGCGCATGGCGAAGCTCGGGATCCACACCGCGAACATCGGCCTGCCCGGCGCCGGTGGCCGCCCGCGCGAGGACATCCTGCGCCTCAGCAAACACGTCGCCGACAACCGGCTCGGCATCGGCGTCAACGTCGCCTGCCGCACGGTCGTCAGCGACATCGAGCCGGTCGTCGAGATGACCCAGCAGGCCGGCATCCCGATCGAGGTCTGCGCGTTCATCGGCAGCAGCTACATCCGGCAGTACGCCGAGGACTGGACCCTCGATCGCATGCTCGAGAACACCCGCGCCGCGCTGACGTTCGCGCGCGATCACGATCTGCCGGTGATGTACGTGACCGAGGACACGACGCGGGCCCGGCCCGAGACGCTACGCGCGCTCTACGGCACCGCGATCGAGCTCGGCGCCCGCCGGCTCTGCGTCTGCGATACGGTCGGACACGCGACGCCCGAGGGCACCCGCGCGGTCGTCCGGTTCGTGCGCGCCCTCGCCGACGAGCACGACCCGTCGCTCGGCGTCGACTGGCACGGCCACCGCGACCGCGACCTCGGCATCGCCAACTGCCTCGCCGCGATCGAGGCCGGCGCCGACCGGATCCACGGCACCGCGCTCGGCGTCGGCGAGCGCGCCGGCAACGCGCCGATGGACCAGCTGTTGATCAACTGCAAGCTGCTCGGCTGGATCGACAACGACCTGACGAGCCTGCCGGACTACGTCGCCGCCGCCGCCCGGGCGCTCGAGGTCGAGATCCCGCACAACTATCCCGCCCTCGGTACCGACGCGTTCGAGACCGGCACCGGCGTGCACGCCGCGGCGGTGATCAAGGCGTTCAAGAAGGGCGACGTCGAGCTCGCCGACTCGGTCTACTCGGGCGTGCCGGCGCACATGGTCGGCCGCGAGCAGCGCATCGCGATCGGACCGATGGCCGGCCGTTCGAACGCCGCGTTCGTGCTCGAGAAGCTCGGCATCGAACCGACCGAACAGCGCGTCGAACGCGTCCTTGCCGCCGGCAAGTCGAGCAAGCGCCTGCTGACCGACGACGAGGTCCGGACCGCCGCCGAGCGACCCTCGGCCTGACGGTTTCCCGTTGCGGGACCGGCATCCCGCGACGGGATCAAGTCCGGGCCCCCTGACGTCGATCGGAGGTGTGCACGATCGAACCAAGAGGGAGGGGGGGCAGATGGACAACGTTCTGGACATGAGCATCGTCGAGGAGCTGCTGTCGTTCGCGGACGACGGGGATCCGGAGCTGCTCGTCGACTTGATCCAGATGTTCCTCGCCGACGGCCCGGCGAAGGTCAAGGCGATCACCGAAGGGCTCGAGGAGGGTGACTTCGAGAAGGTCGAGCGCGCCGCGCACTCGCTGAAGGGCACCTCGGGCAACCTCGGCGCGACCCACCTGCAGAACTCCTGCGAGGCGATGCAGCTGGCATCGCGCGGCCACGAGCTCGAGGCCGTCCGCGAACTGACGCCGACGATCGTCGCGAACTACGCCGACGCCGAGGCGGCGCTGCAGAAGCTGCTCGGCAGTTACACCTAGGCCTTCCGCGGCCGGATGCCGCGCGCGGGATCGGGTATGGTCGGTTCGGATTTCGACCCGCCCGAAGCCCCGCCATGACGACCTCCCGCTGCCGCGCGTTCCTGCTCGCGCAGGCTCTGTGCACCGCCTTCCTCGCCGCCCAGTGCGGCCCCGAGTGGCTCGGCCTGACCGCCGTGGCCGGATGCGACGACGCGGTCGCGGACGCGGTCGTCTGGGATCCCGATGGGCCGGGACCGGTCACCCCGGTCCTCGTCACGGGCGGTTCGTTCCTCGGTGCCGGCGCGGTGTCGGCCAACCACGTCGCCGCGTTCGAACCGACCACCGGTACCTGGTTTCCCCTCGGCAGCGGCACCAACGGCAACATCACCGCGCTGGCCGTGCTCCCGAACGGCGACCTGGTCGCGGGTGGCAACTTCACGATGGCGGGCGGGATCCCTGCCAGCGGAGTGGCCCGCTTCGACGGCCAGACCTGGTGGCCGATCGGCGGCGGTGTCGGCGGCACCGTGCTGGCGCTCACGGTGCTCGCGAACGGCGATCTGATCGCCGCGGGTTCGTTCGCGATCGCCTACGGCGGCATCGCCGATCGGATCGCCCGATGGGACGGAACCTCCTGGTCGGCGGTGGGAGGCGGTATCGGCGGACTGCCGAACGCCGGGGTCCAGGCGCTGGCGCAGCTCCCGAACGGCGACCTGGTCGCAGGCGGCTACTTCACCCTCGCAGGCGGGATCCCCGCCAACAGCATCGCGCGCTGGGACGGCAGCGCCTGGCACTGGCTCGGCACCGGCATCGTGCGCAACGTCTATGCGCTGACCGTCGGCACGAACGGTGACCTGTTCGTCGGCGGCTTCTTCTTCGCCACCGGCAACGTCCCGACGCCGAACCTCGCGCGTTGGGACGGCACGACGTGGCACGGCTTCGGCACCGGACCCGACAGCATCGTCCAGGAGCTCGCGACGCTGCCGAACGGTGACATCTTGATCGGCGGCTCGTTCACGACGATCAACGGCCTCGCCGCGGGCGGCATCGCGATCTGGAACGGCACCACCTTCGCCCCGGTCGCGGGCGGCAGGCTGGCCTACGTCTACTGCTCGGCGGTGATGCCGAACGGTGACCTCGTCGCCGGCGGCCTGTTCTCGAGCGACACCCTGGGCAACCGGGCACGGAACGTCGCGCGCAACGTGGGTGGCACGTGGACGGGACTCAGCGACGGCTTCGACGCGCCGGTTTCGGCGCTCGCGGTGCTGCCCAGCGGAGACCTCGTCGCCGGCGGCAACTTCACGGCGACGACGCAGGGCCCGGCGAGCCAGATCGCACGCTGGGACGGGGCGAGCTGGCATCCCCTCGGCACCGGTCTCGCCGGCGGCACGTCGTTGGCACCGGGAGTCCAGGGCCTGACGCTGATGCAGAACGGCGACCTCGTCGCCGCCGGCGGCTTCACGACCACGAGCACGACGAACGCCCGCGGCATCGCGCGCTGGGACGGCACGGCGTGGACCGAACTCGGCGGCGGCCTCAGCGCGGGCGGCTTCGCGCGCGCGGTGGTGACGATGCCGGACGGCAGCGTGGTGGCGGCGGGGCGCTTCACCACCGCGGGCGGTGTCGCCGCGAGCAACATCGCCCGCTGGGACGGCACCAGCTGGTCGGCGCTCGGCGCCGGGCTCGACAGCACGGTCTACGCGCTGTTCGTGCTCCCGAACGGCGACCTGGTCGCCGGCGGTGACTTCACGATGGCCGGTGGGGCGCCGGCGAGCCACGTCGCACGCTGGGACGGCACGGCCTGGTCGCCGCTCGGCCTCGGTGTCGACTACCGGGTGCACGCGTTCGAGCTGCTGCTGACCGGCGAGCTCGCGGTTGCCGGAGAGTTTCGAAATGCAGGCGGCGCGCCGGCACGCGGTTTCGCGATCTGGGACGGCGCGTTCTGGTCGACGCCGATCACGACCCACCTGGTCCAGTTCAGTGTCTTCGCGCTGTCGCGCCTGCCCAACGGCGACCTGCTCGCCGGCGGTCTGTTCGACTACGCCAACGGCACGCCGGCGAACAAGATCGCCCGCTTCGACGGCACCTCGTGGTTCGACGTCGGGTCGAACATCACCGGCTTCTCGGACGAGATCTACGCGCTCGAGACGCTGCCCAGCGGCGAGGTCGCCGTCGGCGGCCTGTTCGACACGGTCGGACACGTCGCTTCGCCGTTCCTCGCGTTGCTGTCGTCGAACTGCCTCGCGACCGCGACGGCGATCCCGACCGCCTGTGTCGGACCCGCCGGTCCGATGACCCTGACCGCGACGTCGTCGCCGTGGGTCGGTACGGGGTTCGAGGCGACGGCCACCGGCTTCGCCGCGGGCAGCCTCGGCGCCGCGGTGGTCGGGTTCACACCGCAGAGCCTGCCGCTGTCCGCGCTGCATCCCGCTGGAACGGTCGGATGCGACCTGCTGACCAGCACCCAGGCAGTGCAGCTGCTGGTGCCGACGGCCGGAACGGCACGGGTCGGGATCGCGATCCCGAACGATCCGGTGCTCGGCGGTCTGGTGTTGTTCGAGCAGGTCCTGCAGGGGGGGCTGTCGTCGGGTGCCCTGACCTCGATCAGCAGTTCCAACGCCCTGACGATCCGCATCGGGTCTTTCTGATCCGCACCTCCAACGCGCCCACCCCCGAGACCCCGTCATGACCCGTTGCAACCCCTTCCCGTTCTTCGCCGCCGCGCTCGCGGGCACGGTGCTGCACGCCCAGTGCACCAATCCGTGGCTGCCCGGGACCGGCTATCCCGGTGTACTCGGCCGAACCGCCGACGCGACGGCATGGGACCCCGACGGCCCCGGACCAGCGACGGACCGGCTCGTGCTGGTGGGTGATTTCACCCTCGCGGGCTCGACGGCGGCGTACCAACTCGCGGTGTTCGATCCCGCTACCGGGGCGTGGTCCGAGCTGGGAGGCAATCCCGACGGCGACATTCGCGCGGTGCTCGCGCTGCCCAACGGCGACCTCATCGCCGCCGGCGACTTCCGGCACATCGGCGGGGTCCTCGTCGACTACATCGCGCGGTGGGACGGCACCAGCTGGCTCGCAATCGGCGGCGGTATGAGCAGCTCGGTCTACTCGCTCGCGCTCGCGCCGAACGGCGACGTCGTGGCCGGCGGAACGTTCAGTCAGGCCGGCGGCATCACCGCGCTGCGCGTCGCGCGTTGGAACGGGCTGATGTGGTCGGCGATCGGCACCGGCATCGGGCCCGGGTCGGGCAGTCGGGTCGCCTCGCTCGCGATCGCGCCGAACGGCGACATCGCCGCCGGCGGCTACCTGCGGACCGGCAGCGGGTCGGTGGGCAGCCCGTTCCGCTACTGGGACGGCGTCAGCTGGGGCTCGCTCGGTTTCGGCGCCGCGGCCAACGAAGTGCGCGCGGTCGCGATCCGCCCGAACGGCAACATCGCCGTCGGCGGTTTGTTCAATCTGGTGGGTGGCACGCCGGTCAACTACGTCGCCGAGTGGAACGGATCGTCGTGGGTGCCGCTCGGCGCCGGCAACGACAACGGGACGGACAACTGGGTCAACGAGCTCGCGGTCGCCCCCAACGGGGACCTGCTCGTCGGCGGCAACTTCACCCGCGCCGGGTCGATCGTTGCCGCCAAGGTGGCGCGCTGGGACGGAACGTCCTGGTCCTCGTTCGGCGGCGGCGTGACCACCCATCCGACCGAGTACGTGCTGACGCTCACGAGCATGCCGAACGGCGATCTGTTCGTGAGTGGCAGTTTCGAGACCGCGGGCGGAGTGCCGGCGCGGAGCGTTGCGCGATGGGACGGCGCCGGGTGGTCGGCGGTGCGGGGGAGCACGGAAGGGGCCAGGGCGGGGAACGAGGGGAGCTCCCGGGGGGCCGTGCTGTACTAAAGAACAAACTCG
>JAGQRB010000353.1 GCA_020425925.1 Planctomycetota bacterium | reverse complement strand
GGATCGCGGAGCGGCGGCGCACGGCCGGGTGGCGGGGACGGCGCGGGCGCGGCTAGCCCTCGTCCCCCTCGTCGCCGCCGCCTACGGCCTCGGAGAGCAGCGGCATCGATGCGTCGGCGCCGCGCGCGAGCAGCCCGGCGCGCGCGTACACGCCGAGCTTCGCGCGCGTGTCGGTGATGTCGAGGTTGCGCATCGTGAGCTGGCCGATGCGGTCCTGCGCCGAGAAGAACTCCTCGCCCTTCTCCATCGTGAGGCGTTCGGGCGCGTAGGTGAGGTTCGGGCTCTCGGTGTTCAGGATCGAGTAGTCGTTGCCGCGCCGCAGCTCGAGCGCGACCTCGCCCGTCACCGCGCGCGCCACCCAGCGCTGCGACGCCTCGCGCAGCATGATCGCCTGCGGGTCGAACCAGCGACCGTGGTAGAGCAGCTTGCCGAGCTTGCGGCCGTTCTCGCGGTACTGGTCGATCGTGTCCTCGTTGTGGATGCCCGTGACGAGCCGCTCGTACGCGATGTGCAGCAGCGCGAGGCCGGGCGCCTCGTAGATGCCGCGGCTCTTCGCCTCGATGATGCGGTTCTCGATCTGGTCGCTCATGCCGAGCCCGTGGCGGCCGCCGATGGCGTTCGCCTCGGCGATCAGCGCGACCGGGTCGGCGATGTCCTTGCCGTTCAGCGCGACCGGCCAGCCCTCCTCGAAGCGCACCGTCACGCGCTCGGCCGCCACCGCGACCTCGGGCTTCCAGAACGCGACGCCCATGATCGGCTCGACGATCGCGATGCCCTTGTCGAGGTGCTCGAGGTCCTTCGCCTCGTGCGTCGCGCCGAGGATGTTCGAGTCGGTCGAGTACGCCTTCTCGGTGCTCATCCGGTACGGGAGGCCGGAGCGCGCCATGTACTCCGACATCTCCTTGCGCCCGCCGAGCTCGTCGATGAAGCGCGCGTCGAGCCACGGCTTGTAGACGCGCAGGTTCGGGTTCGCGAGCAGCCCGTAGCGGTAGAAGCGCTCGATGTCGTTGCCCTTGAAGGTCGAGCCGTCGCCCCAGACGTGGACGTCGTCCTCCTTCATTGCGATGACGAGCAGCGTGCCCGTGACGGCGCGCCCGAGCGGCGTCGTGTTGAAGTACGTCGCGCCGGCCGTGCGCACGTGGAACGCGCCGCACTGCAGCGCCGCGAAGCCCTCGGCCACGAGCTGCGCGCGGCAGTCGACGAGCCGCGCCTGCTCGGCGCCGTAGGCCTTCGCGCGGCGCGGGATGTCGTCGTAGTCGGGCTCGTCGGGCTGGCCGAGGTTCGCCGTGTAGGCGTACGGGATGGCGCCGCGCTCGCGCATCCAGTGCAGGGCCGCACTCGTGTCGAGCCCGCCCGAGAACGCGATGCCGACCTTCTGTCCGACGGGGAGTTCCTGGAGGATGTGACCCACGGGAGCGGCTCCGAAAAAGGCTGGGGTTGCGAGCGGCGGGACGGTAGAAGATGGGCGCCGCGCCCGCCCGCGCCCGACGCCGCCGCGCGCACGCGCGGCCCACCGAAGGAGACCGCCGCCCATGTTCGCCCACGGAATGATCGCGCCCGTCCTCGCGCTCGTGGCCTGGAGCTTCGTGCTCTGGTTCTGGATGTACGCGACGCGCATCCCGGCCATGCAGCGCGCACAGGTCGACGTGGCCGAGCTCTCGCGCACGGGCGCGCCGCTCGTCCTCCCGCCCGAGGTCGCGCGCGTCGCCGACAACTACAACCACCTGCACGAGCAGCCGACGACCTTCTACGCGACCGCACTCGCCGCGCAGCTGGCCGGTGCCGCCGACGAGATCGGCGTCGGCCTCGCCTGGGCCTACGTCGGCCTGCGCGTCGTCCACTCCCTCGTCCAGGCGACGAAGAACGTCATCCTGCTGCGCTTCGCCGTCTTCGCGATCGGCTCGTTCGTGCTGCTCGGCCTGCTCGCGCACACGGCGTGGCTCGTGTTCGCGTGAAGCCCGGACGGGCGCGGGGACGGCGCCGGTGTCGGCGACTCGCTACCAGAGCGCGGTTGCGCCCGGCTCGCGGAGTCGTCCACGTCGTCCCTCTTGCTAGGCGGACGCGGCGAGGACGGAGTCGGCCGATGACGCCCGCGCGCGGCGCGCTCGGGCGTACGACTTCTGGCGTACGAGTCCTGGCGTACGAGAGAACGCCCGTCCGCGCCGATGCGGATCTCCCAGCCAGCACGCGCGTCGACCGCCCCGGCCCTGCAACGTTCGGGCAGGGGCCGGCGCGCACCGGCTTCACCTCAGCTCGGCTCGGCTTCGTCGGCGGCGGCCGTCGGCACGCGACGCGTCGACATCCCGGGCGCCGGCTCGTGGAACTCGAGCACGTTCCCGTCCGGATCGCGGACGAAGAAGAAGCGGGCGCCACCGAACTCCACCCGCTCCGTGATCTCGATCCCGAGCTCGTCGAGCCGGTGCTCGACTCTCTCGGAGTCCGTGACCTCGAGCGCGATGTGCGTGTATCCCGCGTGCTTGGTGGGCCGGTCCATCAGCACGTTCTCGGGCGACGCGTCCTCGGACGCGTTCAGGATGAGATTGATGTTCACGCCCGACGGGTGTTCCACGATGGCCACAGGCTCCGGTCCTACCGGGCCCGCGATGAACTCGAAGCCGACCTTCTCGTAGAAGCGACGCGAGACGGCGAGGTCGCGTACCCGGACGCCGACGTGGTGGATGCGGGTGATCTCGTCCACTGGGAGCACCTCTCTTCCGTGAATCGGAGCCGAGGCGGGCCGCGAGCGTCGCCCTCCTCGGATGCCGCCGGGCACATGGGAAGAGCGGCGGCCAGCGGCGCCGAACGACACCGCGACGCGACGTGCAGCACCTGCGACTCCGCGAGCCTAGCACGCTCGTGATCGCTCGATCGCTGCTGCGTCCTTCGCACTTTCTTGTTAGGCATCTCCGGCGCTCTGCCACCTGGCTGCGACGTGGTCACGCCAGGCGGTCGAGTTCGCCTGTCCGGCCACGAACTCGAGAAAGTAGTCGTGCTCCTGGTCGATTCCGTCGTACGTGGTGTCGATGAGGGCCCAGACGAGTCGCGCGAGGTGCGAGTAGCGGATCGAGAGCTCGCGGCGCCCTCCGACCAGGACCTCGAAGTGCGACACGAACGGGAGCGGACGGCGATGGCGGAACCGGACGCTGGCATCGGCGGCGAGCCACCTTCGAGCCGCGCTCTGGAAGACGACGTCGTCGCCGTCGCGGTACAGGGCGAACCACACTCGCCGGCCGAACAGACGCCGCTCGCAGGCGGCATAGCCGTACAGCGGAGCTGCGTCCGGCCGAGGCGACGAGAGGCGGACGGCGCGCGCTTCGCCGTTGGCGACGTCGAACTCGACCTCCCGGTACGCGCGCGTCCAGTACCGAAGCTGCACGGTGGCTCCCGGCGGTCCGACGGATCGGCATTCGGCCGTTGGCGGTTGGCGGTTGGCGGTGATCTGCCGCGACCTCGGCGAACGTCGGCGTTGTCGCAAGCCTACCAGCCGACGATGCCTCTCCGAGCGGGCCGTCCGCTGCAGGTCCTCGTCAGGGGTCCCGACCGTCGAATCGGAGCCGCACGCGACAGGCCCTGGGGGTGACTTCGCGGGGAACGCTCGTCGGACGAGTGATGCGACCTGCTCGACCCGGGACGCACCATTGGTCGCGCACACGCGCCGCTCGACGGCTCGTTGCTAGGCGGTACGAGCGACGACTCGCCCATTGGAACCCAACCGGCCACCGCCCCACTGCGCGTGCGCCAGTGCGAACCGACTCGAGGTTCGCGGGAAGCGAGAGCCGTCGGAAGAGCGTCGGCCCACTTCCCGACCTTCGCTCCGCTCGGACCCGCCACCGAGGTCGATCGAAGCCCGCTGTGCCACGCGATCTTCGAGGAAGTGCTAGGCGGATCTGCGCGTCGCCGCGGGCCGAGCGAACCTGCCACCGGGATCGAGCCCCGCACGATCCCGTGATTTGCACGTTGACTGGGCGGGCCGGCTGGTCCCTAATCGCCGTCGGGAAGCAGCGCAGTGGTGTGCGACGGCCGCTGTCCGCGTGCTCGTGCTGACCGGATGTCTTCGATAGGCCGGTGCCGACGCATTGCGGCTCGAGCGGGCGCGATGCGCGCGCTCGATCCTGGAGGCGCGATGCCCATCTTGATTTCCGCGCGCTCGGCTCGGCGCTCCGTGCAGGCGGCCGGCCGCTCGACCATCGTTGGGATGCTGGCGCTTGTGGTCGTGGCAGCGGGTGCGCAGGCCGCCGACGTGCGCGAGGTGCCGCTCGCGGCGAACGATCTCGTGTTCGATCCGGCTTCCGGGCGGATCTGGGCGAGCGTACCGGGCAGTGCCGGCGCCATGGGCAACAGTGTCGTTCCGATCGATCCCGTCGACGGATCGGTCGGATCGCCGATCTTCGTCGGCAGCGAGCCCGGGCCTCTCGCCATCTCCGACGACGCATCGTTCCTCTACGTTTCGCTCGACGGCGCATTCCAGATCCGCCGGGTCGACCTGCACACGATGGCGGCAGGCATCCAGTTCGGTCTCGGCTCGGATCCGTTCTTCGGTCCGTTCCTGGCCGAGGACATCGAGGTGCAGCCCGGCAACCCGCGAGTCATCGCCGTGTCGCGCAAGAACCTCGGAGTCAGCCCTCGGCACGCGGGGGTTGCGATCTACGACGATGGCGTTCAACGCCCGAACGCGACGCCTCGGCACACCGGCTCGAACCGGATCGAGTTCTCCGAATCACCCGGCGTGCTCTACGGCTACAACAACGAGAGCACCGAGTTCGGTTTCCGGGACGTCACGGTCGACGGGGCCGGTGCGACGCAGGGCACCGTCACCCGCGACCTGATCACCGGCTTCGGAGTCGACATCGAGTTCCATGACGGACTGATCTATGCCACGACAGGCCGCAGCATCGATCCGGCGGCGCGGGTCGCGGTGGGAACCTACCCGGGCGTGTCGTTCTCCCGGGGCGTCGTGGCCGATTCGAATGCCGGGCTCGTCTACTTCCTCACGACGAACAGCCTGCTGGTCTTCGACATGACCACCTTCGTCCTCCTCGAGACGGTTCCGCTCTCGGGCGGCGAGCGCGGTCTCGTCCAGTACGGGCCGGGCTCTCTCGCCTTCATCAACGCGGGAAGCATCGTGCTGGTGGACGTGAACCCGCCGGACGAGGACGCAGACGGCGTAGGGGACAACGCCGACAACTGCCCCTCGACGCCGAACCCGGACCAGTCGGATCGGGATGGCGACGGCGAGGGTGACGTCTGCGACCTCTTCCCCGACGACCCGAACAACGAGCTCGCCCAGTGCGCACTGGATCTCGACGAAGTGACGAGCGAGCTCGAGGAATGTCTGGCGACGCCCGGGTACGTCGACTCCGATGGCGACGGCGAACACGACGCCACGGACCGCTGCGCGTTCACGCCTCTCGGAGCCCCGGTGGACGACGGTGGCTGCTCGCAGGAGCAGTTCTGCGCGAGCTTCACAAGCAGGGACAGCTGCCGGCACGCGGACTGGCGCAACGACGAGGAGACACGCTCGAGCCCGCGCGACTGCGAGCCCTCGAAGCGCAGTCGTCGATTCCAGTGCGTGCCGTTCTCCGACGCGCGCCCCGGGCACGACGAGCGCGACGACGACGATCGGGTCTCCGCGCCGCGCGGTGCGCGCTTCGGGGCGAGGTGATCGAGCGCCCGCTCGGGAGCACTCGGAATCCGAGGCCTCGGCGCCCGTCGGCGCACTGTCGTCGGCTCGCGACCTCCGGCAGCGCCGGGATCTTGCCAAGGGGTGGTGGCTGCGAGGTGAGGTGTCGGCCTCGATCGCTCGGGCGATGGGAGGCCCTGGGTGTCGGAGACGGTGCGCGGGCCGTTTACGGCTTAACGGATCGGGCGCTCGGCTGACCCCAGACGGCGCCGCCGGGGCTCGGTGAGCCGGCATTGGTTGACGCTCGAGACTACCAGACTCGATTGCGCGCGGCTGTTTAGGGGCCAGCTGCAGAGGCTTGTTAGGCGGCGGCCAAGCGGGCTTCGCGCTCGAACACCTCTGCTTCTGCCGCCCCTAGAGGGGCCCGGAGCTCGACGTGCTGGACGCCAATGAGGCGGAAACCGTTGCGCCGCAGGATCTTGAGCGACGCAAGGTTCGACCTGAGTGCGCGAGCCGTGATGAGCGCGATGCCAAGCTGAGGCGCGGTGGGGAGAAAGGCAGCGACAGCGGCACCTGTGATACCTCGGCCCCAGAGATCGGGCGCGAGCCAGTACCCGAGCTCGGCGCTTTGAGCAGCTGCATCGGGCGCGAGATCGATGGCCCCGCACAATGTTCCGTTTGGTTTCCGGATCGCCAGGGCGTGGCGGAACCCCTGGTCTTGTTGGCGCAGCCGGAAGCTCAGATACGCGGCGGCTTCGCTGGGACCGTACGGGAGAGGAATCACCGGGATCGTCTGGGCGACGAGGCCGTCGGATAGCGCCGCGACGAGCGCGCCCGCGTCATCGGGGCGGTAGGGCGAGAGGTGATACTCGCCGACCTCGATTCGCATGCCGCCGCCCAACGGATCGGCATTCACCGGCCGGCAACAGCGCCGCCGAGCTCCGCCGAATTCGAATCAGTATGTCGCCAAACGGCACGCCAAGTCAAATGGAAGGGGCTGTTGTCGGTCCGGTGCAATGGCTTGTTAGGCGGCGGGCGTACATGCGACTCGGAGAGATCGAATGGCAGCCCACACCAGAGCGGAAACAGTGGCCAAGCCTAGACCCAACGCAACTCGTATGTCTGGAAGTTCGTACGCGAGGTGCACGGTGAAAACCAGCAGGACCGTGAACCAGACCAGCAGCCACGCGGAGGCGGATGGAGAGAGGCGCCAGATCGCCACCGAAGCTGCAAGGGCCGTGGCTCCGTACATGAGGGCAACGATTGCCGAGAGCCACGGGATTTCTTCCAGGGAAGTCCTGGACAGGCCCACTGGAAACGCAGCGAGCGTTGAGACGCCGAGCAGGCCCAGTACTAGCGAAGCAGTCGATAGGCCGATCGTTCTGCGTCGCATTCCTGCCGCCTAACGACCGCGCATCAGCCGCGGCGCCTCGGTGCCCAATGACGCCACGATGATAAACGCCGTCGGCTGCATGCGCTGGTTAGGCACCAGATGATCTGCCGTCGAGCACCACGAAGGGGCCGCGACCCTGGCGATCTAGAGCGTTATGCCGTAGTAGGCGGAGCCGAGTTGGGGCCGCATGATACGAGAAGGCAACCGTCGCACACACTAGGGCGTCCAGCGCGCCGTCCGTGGATGCCGCTATGCCGCCGTGCAGGCTGAATTCTTCCACCCATCGGTCTAACAGCCGCCCGACCGCCTCCGGCGAACGCTTGTACTGCCGGACATCATCGAGATGCGCGGCGCCTAGGCGAAGGGCTAGGCAAGCCCTTGGGTGGGTTTCAAGGATCGTGCCGACTGATGGAGCTACGGCGTCCGCCAGCAGCCTGGCTCTCAGGGGCACTGCCATCAGCGAGTTCGCCGAGGCCACCCAGGTTCGGCAGTCCGCAGGTAGGAGAGCTCGGAGCTCCATGTCTGAGGACCGAAACCCGTTTGCATCGCTCAGAGCCAGCGACAGTTGGCCGTCGATCGCGATCGCCGTCGCGCCCTGAGCCGTGACAACGTTCATCAGGATCTCGGGGGTTACGAGCTTGGGGCCGAACGTCACTTGAAGGCCACGGTGTGATGGTGCCAGGCCGCAAGCCCAAGTGTTCTCGGCACCGGCGATGTCTACTCCAACGAAGTGGGGTTCCACTGGCCTTCGACCTGTGTGCCTAACGGCTTGCCGCTCAGCTGACCCCAAACAGCGCCGCCGGGGCCCGGTGAGACGACCTTGGTTGACGCCGAAGATTACCAGAGTCGATACCGCCAAGCTGTTGGGGGTCAGCTGCAGCGGCTTGTTAGGCAGCAGCGATTTGCAATCGGACACGAAAGGCGTGCGTGCAGACGCGCGATTTTCACTTCTGCGTGAT
>JAGQRB010000352.1 GCA_020425925.1 Planctomycetota bacterium | reverse complement strand
GCAGCCCGCCTCTCGACCTGTCGCCGAACACGAACCAACCCCCGACCATCCACACCACCGGCCAGGTTCTGCTGACGAACACTCCGTCAGCCCTGACGTTCTTGCTGATCGGCTGGAGCAACTCCTCCTTTGGCGCCTTCAGCCTGCCTCTCCCACTCGCGGGCTACGGCATGACCGGCTGCGAGCTGCTGCAGTCGGCGAACAGCGGATCGATCCCGGTGGTGTTGACAGGTCCCCACTCAGCGACGTTCGACTTCCCGATCCCGAACTGGCCTGAGCTGATCGGGCTCACCATGTATCTCCAAGCCTGGGCGCATGCACCTGGACAGAACGCGGGGAACACGATCGCGAGCAACGGGATTCGCTGGCAGATCGGGTTCTAGTTCGCTCGCTGACCACCTCTTGCCATGCAACACCCAACCTCGAACCTCTGATCTTGCCCCGGGAAAGTGGACACCCAGTGTTGCGCGGTCAGGGACGCGCCGAGGGTCGAGGCGAGGGCCGTGCACTGCACGGCGAGGCGAAGGTGGTTCATGGGGCTGTGTGGCGTGGTGCGGTTCGATGGGTTGGCCGCACCCTTGGACGCTCCCCCCATCGCAACGTGTGTACCGCGGGTCGGGCCGACGCTTGCCGACGTCGTGCCTCGGCGCCGAGCGGCCTCGGCGGCGGATCGTGCGGCGGGGCCCTGTAGGACGTGCAACAGTCCTGGCGTTCCTGCAATCTCCACCCTGCGCGCGACCGCTCGCGCGTCCGTGGGCGGCCGGATACCGTCGGCAGCCATGAGGCGAACTCGGGGCGGAGTCGCGAAGCTCGTTTCACGGCTGGGCATGGCACTGCTCGGCGCGTCGGCGGCGCTCGCCCAGCAGGCTGCGCACGCGAGCGACCGGGTCTTCGGTCGGGTCCTCGATGCCGACGGCAACCCGGCCCCGGACGCGACGGTCGAGTTCCTGCTCCGCGACCTGAGCTCGCCGTCGCTCCCGTTGGAGGCCGCTTGCCGATTCGAAGCCATGGCGGTCGCGCACGTGGTCCGTTCGGACACTCGCGGAGCCTTCGAGGCGACGCTCGACCCGTCGCGCCTCTGGGCCGTTCACGCGCGCACCGCCAGCGGCCTGGAGTCCGTCGTGCACGCCCCGCTCGCAACGGGCCAGATCGTCACGTTGACGGTCCTGCCCACGATCGCGCTCGAGGGCGTCGTCGTGGCTCCGGGTGGCGACGCGAATCCGGTCCCGGGGGCGCGGCTGATGCTCGGATCGGCGACCAGGAGCACGGTCCCGCGAGCGCATGCGACTGCGGCGAGCGGCCGCCCGATGCTTTGCCTTTCGAGCGGGCTGTTCTGGAACATCGCAACGGCGGTGGCCGACGAGCGCGGCCGGTTCCGGATCGCGAGCGTGCGGGACGTGCCCGGGTTCCTGGTGGCCTTCGGCGAACCGGGCGCGACGCAGCGGTGGTTCGATGGTTCGGCATCCCAGGAGATGCAGGTCGTGCTCGAAGGTCCGCGGCTGCGCGGCCGGGTCACCGGGCCGGACGGCGGCCTGGCCGGCGCGTTCCTCGCATGGTCGAACGGGGTCCACGAACCGCGGCGCAGCGGACCGGAAGGCAGCTTCGAGATCCCCAAGTCGATCACCGACCGGCTGCTGGTCTCGGCACCGGGCCTCGTGCCGGCCGCGATGAACCTCGGTGACGACGGGTTCGCCGGCCAGAAGGAGCTGCGTGTGCGACTGCGCCGAGAACGCGTGGTGACGGCGCAGATCGTCGACGGCGCCGAGACCCCGTGTGCGGATGTCCGCGTGATCTACTGCATCGAGTCCTATGAGTCGTTTTCGTTTCCGATCCCCTTCGAAGCGCGGACCGATGCCGAAGGCCGGGTCGCGCTTGGTGTGCCACGGGCGGAGTCTCGGGTGACGGCATGGGCCTTCTTCGCGAACCGTTGGCTGCGAATCGGCTCGCTGGTCCCCGGTGACGAATCGACGTTCGGCACCGTGG
>JAGQRB010000351.1 GCA_020425925.1 Planctomycetota bacterium | reverse complement strand
GCTGACCCAGATCGATCGCGAGTGCGGCCCCGGCACCGGGCCGATGATGCTGCCGAGCGACGCGGACGGGCCGACGACCTGGCGCCAGCGCCAGGACCTCACGCTGGTGCGCAACCCGCATCACTGGCGGCGGCTCGCCGAGCCGGGTTGCTGGAACATCGGCGGGGTGCGGCTGCTGTTCCGCAGTGGCCCGAGCATCTTCACCGCGGTGCTGAGCGGCGAGATCGACTGGGTCATGCCGGCGTCGGTAGACGCCGTGTTGGGTCAGCACCCCGAGCTCGCCGAGCACTATCGCAAGCTCGCCTACGACTACGAGACGCTCGGCGTGGTCGGCATCCTGTGGAACTGCCGCGTGCCGGCGCTGCAGGACGTGCGCGTGCGGCGCGCGCTCGCGATGCTGCTCGACCGCGAAGCGATCGTCGCGGGGTTCCCCGACACCGCGGTGCCCGCGGTCGCGTTCGCCAAACCCGGAACGCCGGCGTATCCGCCCGGACCGTCCGATGCGGACGGGATCGAGCCGCTGCCGTTCGATCCGCCGGCGGCGCGGGCGCTGTTGCGCGACGCCGGCTTCGATGCCGCCGCCGGCAAGCCGCTCGCGCTGCACGTGCTCGCGACCCCCGATGGCGGCATCATGGATCTCGCCGTCGATCTGCTGCGCGACGCATGCAAGCAGGCCGGTGTCGAGCTCACGGTCGACACGTTGACCTTCGCGGCCTACGTCGCGAAGAAGACCTCCGGTGACTGGGACGGGATCCTGATGAAGCGCTCGTTCCGGCCGTGGGGCGACCCGTTCGACTTCGTGCACAGCGGTGGCCTCGACAACGACGGTGACTGGCAGAACGCCGAGGCCGATCGGCTGGCCACCGCTGCCCGCCGCGAGCTCGACGAGGCCAGGCGCTGCGCGCTCTGGCACGAGCTGCACGCGCTGGTCTACCGCGAGCAGCCGTTCGCGTTCCTGGTCCATCCGCGTGCCTGCATCCTGTTCAACAAGTTCGTCGAGAACGCCGAGCCGGGGCCGCGCGGGCTCTGGCCCGAGCGCTGGTGGGTCGCGCCCGAACATCAGCGGCGCTGAACACCAGCGGCGCTGACGGGCGGGTAGACTGTCGGGACGCCTACCCGCAGGACCGTCAATGCCGAACTCCGTCACTCCGTCCGCCGCGGCGCTCGCCGCGACTCTCGCCGCCGCACCCGCGCTCGCGCAGTTCCCGTACGGCACCGGCACGCCGGGCTCGGGTGGCATCACCCCGCAGATCGATTGCAACCAGCCGTGGGCCGGTCGCACCGACTTCGAGATCGCGCTCGATCAGGCCTACGGCGGCACGGCCGGCCTGCTGGTGATCTCGTTCGGCCCCGACTCGTCGACCTACGCCGGTCTGCCGCTCTACGTCGACACGGCGGCGGTGCTCGCGACACGTTTCCTCGTGCTCGGTGGCGGCAGCGGCGTGCCGGGCGCCGGATCGACCGCGACCGCGTTCCCGCTGACCGGCGCCACGCCCGCGTTCGTCGGCCTGTCACTCTTCGCGCAGGCCGTGCTGATCGATCCGGTCGGGCCGGGGTTCGGTGGCGGCTGGGTGGCGACCGGCGGCCTCGAGTTCGAGCTCACGGCGGTGCCGCAGCTGTTCTCCGGCACGTCGGTCAGCGGCAGCACCGATCCGTTCTGGGCGACGAACGGCGTGACCGGTTCGATCGACTACTCCGGCGGCAACCAGTACACCAACGACGTCATTGGCGCGGCCTACACCAACGACGGCCAGGACCTCTACGTGAGCTCGGGCTCCGGCCAGCTCGCGCACGCCGATCTGAGTTCCGGCTCGCCGGCATGGAGCTGGCTCAACACAACGATTGGCCTCACCGGCGTCGCCGGGGACAACTGCGTGATCGATCGCGACGCCCGGCTGCTGTGGATGATCGGCCAGGCCAATGGCGTCGCCGAGCTGCTGGCGGTCGACATCGACGAGAGCAGCGCGAGCTACGGTTCGGTGATCCACAACACCACGACGCTGTTCGCGACGGTCGGCCTGATCGGCGGGCTGTGGGGCATGAGTCACGACCGCAAGATCGCCGCGGTCCCGAGTCTGCTCGGCCGCAGCCTGCACCTCTTCGACACCGATCCGGCGAGCACGACGTTCCTGCGGGTCGTGCAGAGTTCGCCGCTGCCGGTCAGCCCGATCGCCTTCCCCGTGGTCACGAGTCGCATCCGCTTCAGCCCCGACGACACCGAGTGCTACGTGCTGCTGGGCGTGGGGGCGATCAACGAGCTCGCGCGCTTCCGGGTGCCCGCTGGCATCTGGCTCGACCACGATCCGTCGACCGCGATCATCGACAACATCGGCCCGAACAGCAGTCCGGCGGTACCGTTCGGCAGTTCGGCGGTCGGACTCGACATCGCCGAGGACGGCGCGATCTACGTCTGCGGCTCGAGCGGCAGCGGCAGCGGCTGGGCCGGCCGGGTGATCGTGAATGGCGTGACGCCGACCTGGACGCCGCTGAACGCCATCTCGTCGCTCGGCAACGCGCGCCACGTCGCGTTGAACCGAGATCAGGACGTGCTGGCGATCGCGGTCGCGAACCCGGCGACGACCGTGCTGTTCTTCGACCCGCAGACGCTCGCCGAGATCGGCGCGACCGCGCTGACCGGCAGCAACAACACGGCGACGCTGGTCTGGCGGTAGGGCTCCGGCGACTTGATAGTTAGGTATTGACCTAAGTATAGCGGGCGGTCATACTGCCGCGCATGACCGCCACCGCGGACCCCGCCGCCGAACCGCTGAGCCCCGTCTTCCAGGCGCTCGGCCACCCGACGCGCCGCGCCGTCGTCGAGCGCCTGGGCGCCGGTGCCGCGACGGTCACCGAGCTCGCGGCGCCGTTCGACATGGCGTTGCCGTCGTTCCTGCAGCACGTGCGCCTGCTCGAGGCGAGCGGCGTCGTCGCGACCGAGAAGCGTGGCCGTGTGCGCACCGTGCGGCTGGTGCCGTCGGCGCTGCTGGCGGCGAGCGAGTGGCTGGCGCGCCAGCGCGCCGTCTGGGACGCGCGCATCGACCGCCTCGACGCGTTCCTGCAGCGGCCCGAATCCGATTCGAAAGATCCCCGATGAAGCACCCCGTCAACGACCGCAATCTGATCACCACCCGAGTCCTGCGTGCCGCGCCCGCCGCGGCATTCGACGCCTGGCAGCAGCCGGAGAAGCTCGCCGAATGGTGGGGGCCGGACGGCTTCACGCTGACGACGCACGCGATGGACTTCCGCGCCGGCGGGCGCTGGCGCTTCACGATGCACGGCCCGGACGGCCGCGACTACGACAACGAGATCGAGTACGTCGCGATCGAGGCACCGCACCACATCCACTACCGCCACGTCGGCGCGCCCGATACCGAGCCGGTGCGCTTCGAGACCCATGTCACGTTCGCGGCGCTCGGCGACAGGACGCTGCTGACGATGGAGGCGCGGTTCCCGTCGAACGAGGAGCTCACCCGGGTCGAGAACGAGTACGGCGCCGCGATCGGCATGCTGCAGACCGTCGCGCGGCTCGCCGGACTGTTCGAGTAGCGCCCCGGGTAGGATCGCGCGCCATGGCGGCGAAACGGCGATCGGCGAAGACGCGACTCGAGCGGCTGCTCGCGCGGCTCGAGCCGGTCGACGTCGAGGCCGACGACACCGCCGATCCGTGGCGCGCGATCCTGCGCGAGAACGTCGCCTACCTCGCCAAACCGGCGGCGCGGGCGCAGGCGTTCGCGCGCCTGCTCGAGCTCACCGACGGCGATGCCGGGCAGATCGCGCGCTGTCCCGACGAGCTGCTGCACGAGTGCTGCGGCGGTGGCCGCATGGCCGACCAGCAGGTCGAGAAGCTCCGCCGCTGTGCGGCGCTGTTCCGCGAGGTCGGCGATCCGCGCGAGCTCGTGGCGTTGCCGCGGCCGGCCGCGAAGAAGGCGCTTCGGCGGTTTCCGGGCATCGGTGAGCCGGGCGGCGACAAGCTGCGGTTGTTCGCCGGCGCCGAGCCGGTGGTCACGTTCGAGAGCAACGGCCTGCGCGTGCTGCAGCGGCTCGGCTACGGCACCGCGGAGGGGGCGTACGCTCAGAACCTGCGCGCGGTCTGCGCGGCGGTCGAGGCCGAGCTGCCGCGGCAGGTCCAGCCACGCGTGCAGGCGTTCCTGCGGCTGCGCGAACTCGGCCGCAGCGTGTGTCGGCAGAGCACGCCGGATTGTTCGGCGTGTCCGCTCGCGGCCGACTGTCCAGCGAGCAGGTAGATCTTCTGGCTAGCGCAGCTGCGCGGCGCCCGGGGCACCGAGCCAGACCGAGCCCTGTACGACACCTGCGGCCTGCCACGCGAGCGGCGTCCCGTAGAGCGCCGGGCTCGCGGGAATCGTGATCGTGCGGACCAGCGCGCCGTTCTGCACGCCGATCAGCGCGGCGTGGGTGATCAGCGGGTCGAGCCACGAGTCGCCGAACACGCCGGGCAGCGTCAGGCGGTCACCCGGCGGGCCGATCAGCAGCGCCGACAGCGTGCCGACCGGCGTGCGCACGGTCAGCGTCGCGGTCTGCCCCGACGCGAAGTTCGCCACCGCCACGCTCGGCAGCGCGAGCGCCTGCAGGGTCGACTGCACGAGGTTCAGCGTCGGCGTGATCGCCGGGTCCAGGATCAGCAGGCTGTTGCTCGCGTCGATCGCCGGATCGGTCGTCAGCGTGCCTTCGGCGACGTTCGACATTCCCGCGGCGGTGAACGTCGATGCGGCCAGGAGCATCGCGCCGGCGCCCGGTAGCGAGCCGGACAGCGTCTGCGTGCCGGCGCCGCCGAGGATCGTCGAGTCGACGCTGTCGACGCGCGCGGTCGTGAGGCGTGCCCCGATCGTCGACGTCGTGGAGGTCTCGTAGTTCGCGGGCCGGCCGCGCAACACGCTGCGCTCGATCGCGACCGTGCTGCGTGTGAACTCGATCGGCGTCGAGCCGGTGAAGTCGACGTTTCGCAGCGCGACCTGCCGACTGTCGACGATCGCGAGTCTGCCGTAGCCGCTGGGCACGTCCTGCAGGATCACGCGGCCGGCGCAGGCGTCGATCCGGAGGTCGACGCTCGCCGCGAACCAGCCGAGCGCGAAGTTCGACAGGATCACCTCCTTGCCGGCCGCGACGGTGACCTGGAACGGCGCCGTGGCGTTCGGTTGCGCCAGCAGCACGGTGACCGGAACGCCGAAGCCGAAGCTACCTTCGCCGATGATCCGCAGCGACTTCGTGATCACGAGGCCGGAGACGACCTCGGCCGAGTTGCGCGTGCGGATCAGGTCGCCGTCGGCGGCGACCGCGACGGCCGACGCGAGATCGGGCAGCGCCGCCGGGTTGCCCGCCTCCACGAGCCATTGGGTCTGCGCGGGCAGCGAGCCGAGGAAGAGGGGGAGGAGCGACGCCGTGAGCGGGAACCGCATCGCGGCATGATACCGCGGCCAGCGTGGGCATGGTGCTGCGGCGGTCGGGCCGCGCAGGGCAGGCGGCGGCGTGAGTGGTGGAGAGTAGGGGAGTCGAATCCTGACTTGCTGAATCGCAAGTGCCCGAGGTGGAAACACCTAGCACTTGTACTTCGGCGGCTGGGTCCTAAAATGGGTCCAACGGTCGCCTGAGGCAGGGTTGTGAGGAGGTCAGATGAGAGGGTTGAGTGTCGATCCGAGGACGGGTTGTTGGGTGTTTCGGTTCACGAATGCCGAGGGCAAACGGTCCAAGAAGCGGACGCAGTTCCGAGGCAATGCCAACGGTCGCAGGGACGCTGAGAAGCTGGCCCAGCGCATCCTGCTCGACATCGAGCGGGAGAAGCACGGGCTCGTGGACCAGTCGCTGGCCTACGCGAAGCTGCCCCTCGAGGAGCACCTGGCGACGTTCGAGCAGCACCTGGCGGCCCGAGAGCCCGGAGCCGACTACCGGGATCGGCTGATGAAGCGACTCCGGTGGGTGCTCCGCGGCATCGGGGCTGAGCGGATCACGGCCATCGACGTGGACTCGGTCGTGGAGCTACTGGTGACCATTCGCCAGGAGGGGATCCCGGACCACTGCCTGACGGCCGAGGAGTGCTCCAAGGAACGCGCCTTCGAGAAGCGGCGGCGGGCACGCCCCAAGTCCGCGAAGACGAGGGACGACTACCTCGACAGCCTGCGGCAGTTCTGCAAGTGGGCGCATGACCACGGGCGTCTGTCCACCAACCCAGCGGCACAGATCAGGCACATCGTCTCGAAGCACCAGCCCGAGAAGCACGCGACGTTCATCCGTCGGCCACTGACGACCGAGGAGGTTGGCAGGCTGGTGGAGTCTGCCGCGGCTCGAGGTGTGGCGAACAAGAAGGCCCAGAACCCGCAGACTCCGGAGGAGACACTCAGTGCCATTCGGTTCCGCGGCGAGACCCGGGCGCACGCCTACCTGATCGCTGCGACCCTCGGTGTTCGCGCCGCGGCTCTGTGCTCACTCACCTGGGCCGACCTCGACCTCGAGACCGGGACCATGACCCTGCGAGCTGCGACGTCGAAGAATGGCAAGGGGGCGCGACCGGACATGCCGCCCTGGCTCGTCGAGCAGGTTCGGCTGTGGAAGGAGCGAGTCGCATCGGTGCTCGAGAAGGTGCCAGCGCCGACGGATCGGGTCCTCGAGGCGCTGCCGGTGCCGAAGAACATCAAGCGGCTCCTGGACAAGGATCTCGAGTTCGCCGGGATCGAGCCCGAGACCTCGGAGGGGCGAGTCGACTTCCACGCGCTCCGGACCTCGGCCGCGACCCTCTTCTATGAGTCGGGGATCGACCCGAAGGCCGCTGCCAAGCTCCTGAACTGCGGGGAGGCCGTCATGCAACGGCATTACGCGAGGGTTCGGCGGGACCGCCTGCGGGAGGCTGCCAGCAAGATCCCTGCGCCAAGCTGCCTGCAGCGACTGATCGGGGCCTGAGGGTGACCCCGCCTCTCGACACCCACGGGGGCCCGTATGGCTAGGGAGACCGAAGGGGGGCACGGGGGGGATTCTCGAGCCGGTAGGTCCGTTAGAGGCTCTCCCATTTTTGTGCCGAGTGGTCGCGGGTCTGGCGCTCGGGCTCCCTTCCTCTCTTCTCCTAAGACTGAGACATCGAAGTGACGCAAGCCGCTTGATCTCAGTTGCTTGCCCGCATCCTCCTCGTTGGTCGATCGCTGCCAAGGCCACCGCTGAGGGATCTCGGTGAGTCTTGGAATACCAGTCGACTTGGTCCCACACCCGGGGGCTCGGGATGGCCTCGGTGCTTGTCAGAATCGACCCCGACGCCTCAGGGCGTGGAGACCGGGGGCTGGTCTTCCTCCGAACGCTGCGGTTGCGGCCTCGGACAAGCAAAGCACTCCTAGGGAGGAAGTTATGACGACTAGCAAGCGAGAGACGATTCGACTGGGTGACGAGGGCAAGCCGGCGATCCCGGTGGCGGAGAAGCTGATGTGGGACTTGGCTGATCTGGTCGCGGTGACCGGGTTGTCCCGGTCGGCTCTGGTGCGGTTGCGGGACCGCGGGGAGCTGCCGAAGCCGGTGGACATCGGGGTTGGCCGGGTGTGCTGGGCGGCTGAGTCGATCCGGAAGTGGATCGTGGCGAGGGCCTCGTGACTGGGACTCTCGTCGAACCGGCTGCACCGGGTTCGGAGTTGGCGCCTGCAGCAGGCACACACGCTCGAGGGTTGTTCACTGCTCTGGGTCGGGAGCCGGAGTTGTCCCGACTCGGTCTAGAGGCTGCCCGGCTCGCTGCCGCCGGCTACCGGGTGTTTCCGATCGCGGCCGGAAGGAAAGAGCCGCCGATCACAGGGTGGAGGATCAAGGCCTCGAACGATCCGGCCACCGTGGTCTCGTGGTGGGCCGAGTGGCCGGACGCGAACATCGGCTACGCGATTGATGAGGCGCGCATCGTCATCGACATCGATGAGCAGGTCGGACTGGAGAGCTGGGAACGGCTTCTCCAGGACCTGAACCTCGAGTTGACGGATCAGATCCCGACATCGCGAACGCCGAGAGGAGGGCTGCACCGATACTACCTCTTGCCCTGCCCTGGCCTGCTTGGGCCAAGTTCCCACTCGTTCGGGAGCGCCTATCCGAACATCGATATCCGAGCGCTAGGTGGCTACACGCTCGTTCCTGGCTCACGACTGCCGCGGGGGAACTACCGGTGGGAACCCGGGCGCTCGTTGTTCGAAGCTGAGCCGACGGCCATCCCGGACGCTCTACTCGGAGCGATCCAGGTGGGGAGGAAGCGCTCCGTCGGCCAGCCTCCGCGGTCGAAGACTGCGAATCCTCACGAGCGTTCCAAGCACACGCCCGAGACTGGTGGTTCCCCGGTCAACTACGAGGTCCTTCGCTCGTTGCTGAGCTGCATTGACGGTCGGGACGATCGCAACAGGTTCATAAAGGTGATGTTCGGCGTGAGGCTTCTGACGCAGCGCTCCGAGGAGGGCTGGGAGGAGTTCGACAGGTGGTGCCGAGGGCCGGGAGATCCGCCGTCGAACTACGACTACGACGAGAATCGGCGGCAGTGGGACTCCCCAGAGAGGCAGAGTGGGCCGCGCATCACCGAGGGCACGCTGATTCGAATGGCGCGCCGAGGAGGGTGGCGCGGATCGAATGCCTGTCTCACGGCGAGTCCACCCCCGCCGATGCCGGAGCCGACATTGCCGGTTGCCAAGAGCGGGATGACGCGGGAGGAACTCTCTGCGATCGCACGCAAGGCCGTGGCGAGTCATCCCGACTGTGGTCGGTCGCTGGCGGTTTCAGGGCCTCCTGGGTTGTCGAAGACGCGGGAGCGGTTGCGGCACGAAATCCAGATGCTCGCGTCCGGCCGCCTGCAGACCGTGGTCAGTGCGCACCAGACTCGAGAGAGGGCTCTCGAGGTCTACCAGGATGCGGAATGGCGGCGCCTGGCGGACAGTCTCGGCGTCCGCATCGTCCTTTCTCTGGGGCGGGGGTCCAATCCAAGCCAGCCGTTCTTCTGCTCCAACATGACGAGCGAGGCACGCGCCCGTGACCGGAGGGAACGTGGCCTGGGGTCGTGTCAGCATTCCGGCAGCGGGCATCGCCAAGTCTGCTCTTCGACCCTGGGGCACTACCTTCATGACAAGGCGGTGGTGGAGGGAGAGATGGCTATGGGTGGTCCCGTCCTCGTCATCACGACGATCGCGAACCTCAGCAACCTCGAGCCGACTCTGATCCGGCACGGGCGGTCCATCTGCTCGCTGACTCTGGACGATCCGGGGAACTCGTTCGGGCTCTTCGACGAGCTGAAGTTCAGCGCAACCATCCTGATCGAGTATCGAGGAAGGCTGGCGACCTGGCTTCAAACACCCGGTCCCGATCGAGATCCGGATCAGGTCACACTCGCAGAGGTGCTCCGCGGATTCGTAGATGGCCTGCTCAGTGCCACGAGTGGTGACCTCGACTCGAGCCTCGTGCAGGACTTCGTCTCTGAACTCTCAGGCCCGGTTCGTGATGCCGTCCTCGCATGGGATGCGAACGAGAGCCCGCCCTTCGACCATTGGCATGCAGGTCTACCCGGGCAGCCCCTGATGCGAGGTAGAGACCTACTCCGCGTCCTGCGGGGCGCCCTTCGCGGATGCCGGTCGGTCGTGAAGTGTTCGGGGAGCAGAGATGTCGTCCTGTCGACTGTGAACGATGTCGTGCTCAGGGCGACCCGTGAGGGGCGAGCCTGCTTCCTGAGCGTGGGGGTGATGCCGGACGTTCTGGTCGACCATCTGAACATCCGGCGAGAGGTCGGGTCCTGGGAGTTGTCGAACGAGCTGATCGGGGTTCGGCCGACCGACGGACGGAACAAGTGGCACGGAAAGCCAGCCTCGAGCGACCAGGACAACGCCGCGGATGTCCTGATTCGAGGGATCCTCACTCGGTTCATCGAGAGCGGCGGCAGGCCCGCCTATGTCGGGACCAAGAAGGACACAGAGGCTCTTGAGGAAGTGGCAGGAGGTCGAGCGGCTATCGGTCACTACGGACGCGACCATGCGGGAACGAATCGCTACGAGGGGAGGGGGCAACCGATGATCCGCCGGAACCGGCCGCATCCTCTCGACGTGTCCTGGCACACGGCGGCGCTGCTCGGGGTGATCGGCCTAGAGCCGAGCAGTTCCCTCGGCCAGATGAGGCAAGAAGCACGCGAGGCCGGGCCGAACGAGTGGGTGATCGCCAAAGTTCCAGTGGACCCCGTGGAGCGGCAGTTCCACCGAGCCCAGGTGATGCAGTTCATGCTCAACGCCATCGGTCGCTGCCGACCCCTGACCTCCTACAGCGGGCCCATCTACATCTTCGACGAGACGCCAATCGACGGGGCGCCCTTCACACGGGTGATCGACGTTCGAGAGCTGGGGCAGTTGCTCGGAATCGACGTGCAGGATCTTCTGGACACGGACAGCAAGTCCAGGAGCAGGGACGAGACGCAGACAGAGGAACCCGTCGCTCAGGACTTGGCCGAGGAACTCGAGGCGAGCCCGCAGAGCGTCCCGGAGATGCTCGAGGAGGACCCTCAGCTACCTAGGCAACTCCACCAACTGGAGGACACCAGAGCTAAGTTGACGTGTTCAAAAGCAGTTCCTAATAGAAGATATCCTTCTCCCATTCCCCTCCTCGTCGAACATGTCAAGTTAGCTGAGGAACTGGACCCACTGCTGGATCCCTCCTTCAGGATCGGTCGGCATGGAATCGCCCAGATCCTGGCCGACAGGACCGGATTCCCTCTCAGGTGGACCCGATCTGCAGTTGATGACCTGCGGAGGGGCGGCGGGATTCCGGGCTGCCGGGGTTTCAGCCGGCGGATGAAGTTCGAGCGTCTCGTTCAGGAACTGCACCAAGTGCTCGCAGAGGTGGCCAGCGGCGTGATCGCAGACCAAGGAACTGAGGGGAGCGGAACGGGAACGCGGTGACTCCCATGAACGCTGAACACGTCTTGTTCCTCGAGGGGCCCGAAGGAGTCGTGGGGCTGCCGGGTTCAGCTCTCCTCGTGGCGATCGACGAGACGGGAGATGAAGCCCTGAAGGACCCGAACCATCCCATCTTCGGACTTGGTGGCTGTGCGGTGATGGTTCGCGACTACGAGAGGCGAGTCCGAGCCCCTTGGAGCTATATGAAGTCCCGGTGGTTTTCGGATGTCCCCGTGCTTCACGCAGTCGACCTACGGCCGGATGCCGAGCAAATCGGTGCCCTGAATCACTTCTTCGCGAAGTTTGAGTTCTTCCGGCTCTACTCGGCCCTGAGTGACAAGACGCAACTCGAGGCGGGGCTCGACCCCCTGTCTGTTGTCGGGCCGTCTCTCATCAAGCGCATCGAGAGCCTTCTGCCGTTCTGCGCTGGCGTGACGGAGGTGGCAATGGTCTTCGAGGACTCGCGACGCGTCGGTCGGTTCATCCGATCGACACAAGGCTACTCGTTCGACGTTCTGGAGGCGGGAATGCGACGAACCGTTCCCATCCGTCACTTCGCGATGCCGAAGGCTGCCGCTGAGCCGGCGCTGGAAGTTGCGGACTTCTTGATTCACACGGCCGGCGCCCAAGTCAGGAAGCGCCTCGAGCGTCCTCAGGATCCTGTAGTCCGGCAGGACTTTCGGGTGATGTTCCGGTGCGTCGACCGACGGCTTACGCATGGATTGGAAATCACGCGTGCTGGCCCCACAGACAGTGAACGCTGATCAGCGAATGCCGGCGACGATGGAAGACAGCCGAGTTTTGGTTGCCGACTTGCAACTGCTACTCGAGGTACTCCTCTTGCTTGCCACCTTCTCGGTCCGCACTTGGAGCAACAAGTGTAACAGATATCGCGCCACCAGCGATCCGGACCTCGAACTCGTCGCCCGGCTTCGGATTCGAATTTTGCACGGCTGCGCGCACCCGCTTTCGGTAGTGCTCTTCGATAGCGCCCAGGTCGGTCAGCGTCGTCTCCGATCGGAGGAGTTCCACGCGTGCCGTTGCGCGGAGAAGCGGAAAAGTCTCTACCCACTTATGTGCTTCGCTCGTCATGTGTCTTGTCCGTCGCGTTCGCAGTGTTTCTCAAAAGAGTAGGTGGTGGAGATTCTCACGCCATCCCGATCAGTCGCAGGCGACGATTCGGACGCGCGCAAGATCACGAATATGAGACTGACGAGCGCGCAAGATACACCCCAACCCGACGCGCATTTCTACTATGCGGACTGCGCGCTTCTGAGGAATGCCTTGCAGCATTTCCGGATCTGCAGACCAGAACTGCATGGGCAGGGTGATGTGTCCGCAAGTCGATGTTTCGCCTGAAGTTCTTCGAGGATAGCAAGGCTGCGCTGGCGCCACTTTGAAAGTCGGTTTGTGTGCCGAGCATCTGTCCACAGAACCGGACTGGGTCGGCTCAGTGCCCCGCCGTCAGGGGCGTGGATTCTCGAGAAGGAAGCGCGTGCCCCTTCTAGAGTCTGCTTCGGGATGAACGATGCAAGCGCGGCGTTGATGGCGAAAGGCGTCTGCGCGCTATCGCTCTCCGCGAGGTGTAGTGAGATTGCGCGCCTGAGATCTCTTGCCGAGTCCGTGGCGCGAAAAGCAAGGACGGAGTCCACGAAGGCTGGTTCCCTGTCTGCGATGAGGCCGAGGTCTGCCGACGGAGATCCAACGCAGACATAGCTTGCTATGTCACCTGCTGTGGTAGGTTCTTCTGTTGATGAAAATAGACAATCGACTAGACTGTCAGACGCATAGTCAAGTTGAGCAGAAGAGGCTTGGATTCGGGAGCAAGTCGCCTTTGCGCGAAGCAGTGTGGCGAGTCGGAGCACGGGAAAAGTCTGCCACGGTGGTATCGACCCAACGGGAGTGTCGGGAGTGATGCCCAAGGCGTCGCGGACTTGGGGGTTCGCGAGGAAGAAAGTTGTCTGTGACTGAATGTCGACAAAGTCATCGCTCGTTAAGCTGTCCACGTGACTGGAAAGAGAGTCAATCAGGGGTTGCGCAATTGCCACGTGCTCTGGCTTTGGAGCAATCTGTCTTCGGATGCGGTCAATTGCCTGCATCTGAGATCTGTCGTCTCTTCGCACGTCGAAGGTGCAGAGGCCTCCAGCCGATATGGTGTCGTCATCGACGTAGGCGACTGCGGTAACCTTTGGATAGTCGAGGAATCGGAAAGCGCCTGTCGAGGCCAGGGCAAAGAAGCGGGAACCGCCAACCAGATAATGAACACGTCCTATTACATCTACGGGAATGGACAGGATGTCAAAGCAGACAAGGCTGATCAGGAGGTCGTGCAGGCCCTTAGGGCGGATGTCCGAGATTTCTTCTTGCGTAAATCCCGCCCCGAAGAAGATTTGTGCCTTGGGCTTTCCGGATAGCTCCGAGGCGATCTTGACGGAATTGGTTGATCTGTAGGTTCCAGGGGGGAGAGGGTCGAAGATTACATGAGTGCTCATTTCGGGGCGTGATGGTTCACGGGCGTGGATGGGCCGAGGCTGAGCGGATATAGCGGATTCTCCGGCCTCGGGCGTCGCTCGTGCCTTCATTAGAGCTTCAAGAGGATGTAAGGCCATTGAGTGGGATCCAGAATGATCGATCGGGTATTCGATGCGCAGGATGTTGCGGAGCGACGGCGGGGACTCAGAATCGGAAGGGGCGATCCAGTAATGGGGCCCTTCTCCGAAGGTCCCAGCCTCACTATTAGCATCAGTGAGAAGTCGCAGGAGGTAGGCATCTTGAAGTCCCGTGCCGACAAAGACAATGCTGGAGCCGGCAAGAAGACTCCGGATATTGGACAGTAAGCCGGGCTCCTCGAGCATCATGCGGTAATCTTCTTGAGTCAAAACCCAACTAGAGGAGTCACCGAGAGTCCCGTGGAGCTTCAGGGCGATTGGGTCTCCTGAAGCATTAGCGCTGATAGCTCGTGCGATGTCTCTGCGAGAGACAAATGGGCGAGGTAGACCTTTGTCGAGGCTGTCGTCGAGGTTCGTAGTGATGATAGTTCCCTGGGCGACAGCATCCAAGACTCGAAGAAAGCGAGCATAGAGGCGGGTCTGATGGCGCGGCGTTAGAGCTTTCGTGATTGTGCGAGTGTAGAGCGACAAGTCTGCGGCCTTAAACATGGTCATCGCCGAAGCCAAATCGCCGGCTTCGATGGTGGCACGAAGCTCGCGATAGGGCAGGCCGGGGGAGTGTTGGAAGGCAACCTCCAGCAGAGTGGTAAGCTCTTTCCAGATTGGGAGGTTGTTCCAGCGGCTCGCACCGGCGCCGACCCAGACGATCAAGCGTCGGCTTCCTTCGCGGTAGTCCGACAGGAGGCGCGTGAGAGCGTGGAGTGTCGTGTTCATTCGTTGGCTGCGGGAACGGGCTCGAGGCGACGCGGTGCTCAAGGGCTATTCTCGACCAGGAATAGAAGACCATGCTGATTCCCGGGTGGCTTGGTTGCAACCGTCATTCGGAGTTGGCCCGCGGAAGCTGGCTGGCCGAGCTGCTCTCGCGTTGCTACCCTCTTCCGCTGTGGGGCGCTGAGCGCGCCCTCCGGGAGTAAGGACCATGCGACCCAGGCGATTCCTCGTTCCACTTCTGCTGCCGTCGATCGTGGTGGGGCAACTCATCGTGGTCGATCCCAACGGGACTGGCCCCTATACAGACCTGCAAACCGCGATCGACGCCGCTCCCTCGGGCGCCACGATCCACGTCGTTGGAGGCTCGTGGGAAGCGATCACGGTGACTCGTTCGCTGACGATCGTGGCGGAGCCTCTGGCGACTGTCGCTCAGTCCCTCGGACCTTGGTCTGGCGCTCAGCCTCCTGCGATCGAACTGCAGGGAACCGGGTCGGAGACCTTCACCTTGGTGAACGTCAGAATCCACAGCTCGGCCGGATGCCTCGCGTCGGCGGCCGGTTCCGGTGTCGACAGCTCGGGATTCGCTCAGATCCACGTCTTCGACAGCTCCGTTTCGGGAGCTGTCTGGACATGTGTGACCGGAGATGTCCGGGGGGCCAGAGGTATCCGGGCCCAGGGCGCAAACTTGGTCCATGTCGAGAGATCCACTGTGAGAGCATCGCCCGGCGTGCCAGACACCCAGTGGTTCTTCGGGATTGATGGTGTTCCAGGAATCGACGCGCCAACTGCGACCGTTGTCGTCACCCACTCGACGGTGGTCGGCGGGGGCTGTGAGCCTTCGAATTGGCTATCGCCCGGTCCCGCTCCTGGTCCCGTCCCGTGCCCATGCACAGGTCCTCAAGGTGGCAGCGGCACCGGAGGCCCTGGCATCCTGGCGGCAGCTCTGATCGAAGCGAACGCAGTGATCCAGGGCGGATACGGCTGTCAGGTCACATGGATGGGGCAGCCCTGGGGTCATCAGCCGGACGGTCCGAGGACGGTTGTCGGATCAGAGACCATGCTGCCGGTGACGATGATTCAGGCGATGCCGTTCCGGCTGGGATCGACTGGGCAGGTTGCGTTCCCTCCGACGCAGGCGCCTTCGCTGCTGGCGATCGGAGGGCCCTCCTTCCTACCGGAGATGGTAGGCGGGGTTGCTGAGGTGTTCGTGGATCCTGGGCAACCTCTGGCGGTGCAGTTCCTGGGGACGGGAGCGACCGGATTCTCGACGCCGGTTCCAACCTGGGCAGACCTCATCGGCGTGAAGCTGGTGCACCAGAGGTTCGACCTGATGTCGGGTGCGATCGTGCCGTCGAATCCGGTGATCGGAGTCGTGATGCCGTAGAGGGTTCCTCCGGAGGTCGAGTCTCGGTTTGTGGCCGTGTCGCGTTGGCCTTGCTCTCGATGCTGGCAGGGCTAGGGTCGCCCGAGTGATCCACGCGGACGTTCGAACACGCCGCCGATTTCGAGTGAGGTGCGCCGTGGCAAGAGACGAGAGCAAGCAGGTCGGCAGGGGCGCCAACTGGGTAGTCGTTCGCGAGTATCTCCTCAGAAGTCCGAACTGGGGCGGTTTCCTGCTGGACTGCATCGCGTTGGCACGATGCCGGCTTGGGTTCGAGTTCCAGAGCGATGAGGATGGTCGATGTCGCTTCCTGGTGCACCCCAACGATGTGCCTCTGGCTGAGACGGCGCTTTATCACTTCTGGGGTGGGTTCGCTGAGAAAGTGAATCAGTGCGATCTCCCGTGGACCGAGCGGGTAGGCGATCCGGGCAGCGACAACGACGGGAGTCAGTGCCCTCCAACCGATCAGCAACCTGCACGATCTCCGACCCGAGGGGCGGGTGGCCAGTCCTCGGATGGGCGATTCGGAGATGGCGTGATCTGAGCCAGAGAACGGATCAGATCAGGCGATGAGCCGCTGCTGGGCCTCAGCGTTTCGGTGACCGCTGGCGATTCCGTCGAGGCAGGGGCGCACGGGCCGGCTTGGCGTCGGCGGGCTCGTCCATGACGGCTTTCGCGATCTGCCTCCGAAGCTCGAGCCGATTCTCTGGGCTCAAGAGAGGGTCCTGCAGCAGATCACGGATCATCTGGGCAACCGCCGTCTGATCCTGCCGATAGCCCACGGACATGGTTCCGCGGCGTTCCTGGTCCACCGCCCAGGCGACTCCCTCGATCGCCCCGACGATGTCCGCGCTGCACGTGGCGACCATCCTGGCGCAGTTAACCAGAGCTGCAGGGAGCCCACCCAGAGCGATCAGTTCGTCCTGCCAGGCAGGATCCCAATCGAAGGGGCGGGGTTCGGCGCCGTTCTTGGTGTCGGCGCCGTTGTGGGGAAGGGGAGAGCCGTTTACGAAACTGCTCATGCGGAGTCTCCTGCTTTGCTCAGGGTTTCGCTAGGGCCACTGGGGTGTTGCTGCACCTCGGTGGTCCGCTTCTTCATTTCGTGGACTCAACGTCGAGCCCGCGACTGAGATGGCGAGGGTAGTCGGGTTGCTCTTCGCGTCAAGCCCGACACCTCAGGGGCGCGCGAAACATGGCGCTGGGCGTGCGAACGGGGACTCTCACTAGTGGTCGACAATTCTCGCTATTGACGGATACCTCTCGGAAACGCCGCATTGTCGCTCGAGAGCGACGGATCTGCGCAGTCCGCGTGGAGCCACCGCGGGACGCTGTCGACCATCGGTCCGTCGACTTGTCCGAAGCCCTACCCTTCGAAGCTCCTCCCCTTCGAGTCTCCTACCCTTCAAAGCCCCTGCTCGTCAGAACTGCTTCACTACTGCATTCCTGGCATCGCCAAGCAAGGCGACGTTCTGCAGCGTGATCGTTCCCCACTGAAACCAAAGCGGCAGCTCCTGCAGGCTCGGGTCCACGGGAATGCTGGTTTGAGCGGACACCTGACCCGAGGGATTCGGGAACACTGGTCCGAGTGCGACTGTCAGGCTCCCGTTGAGGTGAGCCACGCAGCCCGGGCCCAGCAACGGATCGGTCACGGACCCTGGTGCGAGGGAGATGAGTAGCCAGGTGAGTCCCTGTGCCTGATTCGCCGAGCTGTAGACCTGAGTCTGGACGACCGCGGGTCCCTTGTAGAACGCAGGACCTCCGCAGCCTGGTCCCGTGGGGCGGCCGAGGCGAGCCGTGTAGAGCATGCACGCATCGTTGTCCCCGAGCTGGCAGAAGACGCCGAGCCACTCGTTCGAGACCGGATCGAGCCATTGCTCGCAGCCCCCGAGTCGACCTCCCTGGAACCCGTTGTAGGAGATGCCCTCGAGGTGGGGAGGCATGGTCGGACCGTTCGGTAGTTCCTGAAACTCGCAGGTCGTGAGGACTCCCGGGTCGCCGGAGTTCTTGCCTCCCCAGAACTCACTGGTTGTCGGGTCGAAGAGCAGGCCTCGATCAGCATAGGCCACCGATACTGGCCCAGAGGAGTAGCCGAGCGTCGAGGTCGAGTAGTAGGCGTTCGTCCCGCTGACGTGGATTCGCGAACCTCCGTTCCAAGCGAGGCCCCCGCCGCTACCGGGTTGATTGCCCGCGCCATCCCCGCGATAGGCACCCGTGGATGCATCGTAGACCTTCGGTCTTGCGTTGTTCGCTCCCACCCAGATCTGGCCCAGTGCGCCATCGAACGCCAGGTCCCGCACTCCCTGGCCGATCGACAGGTTCGTTGTGATGAACCCTGAGAACGTTCCGCCCGGGCTGATCCGAACCAGGAGAACCTGGCCGTTGGCTTCGCAGGTCGTCCAGTAGGCGCCGGTGTTGTCTCGGCAGGCTCCCGCGAAGTTCGAGGCAGAGCCGAACCCGAGTGCGGATCGGACGGCGGTTGTTGCGTCGATCGGTGTTCCGACCAGTTGGCCCGCCTGGGCAGGCAGGAGCGGAGCGGTGACGAGGAGAGCGAGGAGGATCGAGGTTGGGTGTTGCATGGCAAGAAGTGGTCAGCGAGCGAACTAGAAGCCGATCTGCCAGCGAATCCCGTTGCTCGCGATCGTGTTCCCTGCGTTCTGTCCCGGTGCATGAGCCCAGGCCTGGAGATACATGGTGAGGCCGATCAGCTCAGGCCAGTTCGGGATCGGGAAGTCGAACGTCGCTGAGTTGGGACCTGTGAACACCACCGGGATCGATCCGCTATTCGCCGACTGCAGCAGTTCGCAGCCGGTCATGCCGTAGCCTGCGAGTGGGAGAGGCAGGCTGAAGGAGCCGAACGAGGAGTTGCTCCAGCCGATCAGCAAGAACGTCAGGGCTGACGGAGTGTTCGTCAGCAGAACCTGGCCGGTGGTGTGGATGGTCGGGGGTTGGTTCGTGTTCGGCGACAGGTCGAGAGGCGGGCTGC
>JAGQRB010000350.1 GCA_020425925.1 Planctomycetota bacterium | reverse complement strand
CCCTGCTCGAGGGTGTCGAACACGTCGAACGCCATGCGCACGGGGACCGGCGTGTTGGGCGCCGGCCCGGAGAACACGACGTCCGTGAAGATCCAGCCCGCGGTCGCCGTGGCCGCGTTGGAGAACGCGCTCGCGACCTCGCCGAAGGAATAGAGGTCGACCTGGTGCGGACCGGCGTAGGGTTCGGCGTCGAAGTTGAGCGGTGCCCATGGATCGGCACGCACGCTGAGCCGCGTCGAGGTCGGCGCCGGGGAGCTCTGCTCCCAGCCCGGCCATCTGGCATTGTTGGTCTCGACCGCGACGCGGTAGGTCTGGGCGTGGGCCACCGAGGCCAGGAAGAGCGCGAGCGCGCCGACGTTGAGCGAGATCTTCGGGTTCATGGTCGTCTTCGGGCGGCCGACGGAGGAGCCGTCGATCCCGTCCTGACGTCCGACCGGGATCCGGGCCGTGCGTCCGCCAGCCGGAGCACCGGATTCCTCCCCGACTCGCGGAAATCCGCGTTGGTCGCGCTCGCTCGCCGCGTCGGTACTCAGGGCTTGATCTCGATCCGCAGCGCGTTCGTGCTGCGCACGAAGCAGGGCGGCGCGTCGAAGAAGAACGCCTGGCACCCGAACGAGAAGCCGACGAGCTGGGGCAGCGGCGGAATCGCGATCGCCGGAAGGTCGGCGGCGATGTGCGGATCCCACGGCAGGGTCCCGTAGATCCGGTTGTTGGTGGTCGCCGGATCCAGGTAGGAGACGATCGGCGAGCTGCACGCGCCGACGGCAATCGGCGACCCCGTCGCCAGGAGATTGCCGAGGACCAGGCAGGACAACGGCGGTGCCGCGGGCATGCCGGTGCGGACCGCCAGCGCCACCGAGCCGCCGGGGCGCGGGTTGTAGCTACAGGTCGCGAGCGTCAACGTCGGCAGCTCGGTGGTCGTGTTGCTGAACGCCTGGATCGCGCAGGTGCCCGAGATCGCGGCACCGCTGCCGATCGTCTGCGGATTCGGTCGGCCAAGGTTGTTGCCGGCGCAGAGCGAGCCGATCTGGTTCGGCCCGACCTGCCAATCGGCAGCCGTGTCGGTATCGACCGGCACCCCGGCAGCGGAGAGGGTCCGCGCCACGACGCTGCAGCCGTTCGTCCCCGGGCGCATGACCGGGCCGCCCGACCAGTTGATGCCGGCGGGGTCGAACACCGAGTTCGCGTTGAGCAGCGTGTTGACGTCACCCATCGAGACCATGTCGAGGATCTGCGTGCCCCAGTTCACGGCGTCGCGGTTGATCCACGCGATCAGCTCCGAGCGATCCTGCCAGGACGTCGGCTGCGTCATCACCAGTTCGCACGGCAGACTCGAGGGGTTGGAGACGAGCGTGATCACTCCCCCCGGCGGCACCGACGGTGTGCCGGGCGGAATGCGGAGGTGCAGGAACGGCGGCAGCCCCGCCGTGGTGCATTGATTGCCGAACGACTCCTTGGCCCACAGGCACAGCCCGCTCGGATCGGCGCTGGCACCGCCGGCATTGAGGATCTCGACGATCCCGGAGCCGGTGTGCAGCTCGTTGATCAGCCAGGTCTGGGTTCGGACGGCCGGCGTGAGCAGCGTCACGAGCGCGAGCGGGAGAAACGGCAGAGTCGGGTTCATCGGCATTCGGATGGCGGGGCGGAGCACGGGAACACCCGGTCAGTGCCGCGGCAGCGCGAAGTGCGCGCCGGGTTCCCCGTTTTGCGCTCATTCGAGGAGCCGACAGTCGCGCCGCGTCACGGAGGCGGCGGGCCGGCATGTAGCTTCGGAGTCGCGTGACGCTGCCGCGCTACCGGCCGGCCCGTCGTGCGGAGCAGAGCGGACAGGATGCCGGCGAACGGTCGGTTCCTCTTCGGGTCGTGGCCGTTCCGGTCGGTGCTGCGAAGCGTCCGTCAGCCGTGGATCAGACTGATCGCCGGGTTGCTGTTCTGCTGGCCGGTGACCGGGCCGAAACAGACCGCGTGCCATGCCAGCTGCAATCCGACGAAGCCGCTGGCGTTGGGGACCTGCACGGCGCCACCGACCGATGCGCCGTTCTGCTGAACGCCGATCGCGACCGTCGCGTGCGCCAGCGGATCGAGCCAGAACGCGTCGGCGAAGCCAGGCAGCATGGTCGGAGTGGCCCGCAGCCCGATCGCCAGCGCGACGAAGTCGCCGTTCTCGGTCGAGGTGACGGCGGTGAGCGTTCCCCCCGGCGCCGCGCTCGTCGCCGTGAGGCGTGGCATCACCAGGGACTGCGCGGTGATGTGATTCGTCGACGCCGTGACGCCGGTCAACCCGCTGCCGGGATCGACCCGCAGCGTCGCTTGTTCGCCGGGATGGCCCTCGACCGCGTAGCTCGGCGTCGAAGGATTGAGACCGCCCGTGATCGTCGAATCGAGGACGCGCAAGCTGGTCGCGTACTGGGCGGCGCTCACCGTGATGGCCGACGCGTTGAAAGAGAAGATGGCCGGAAAGGTCCCCGAGCCGTCGCCGCCGTTCAGGATCGACGAGGTGATCTCGACATCGGTGTTTCCGGCGTGGAGGGCGGGCGACACCTGCAGGGTCTCTGGCGCGCCGTGGCCGACCAGCACGCAGTGCTCGAACGACGTCGCGTTCCGGGGGAGCACCTGGTTCAGCGACTTCCACAGCTCGACGCCGCCGTGCAGGGTGCAGTCGCGGACCGCGAGCTGCCGGCACGACTCCGCCGACAGCGCGATCGCGCAGTTCGTCGCCGGGCCCAGGCCGCAGGGATACGCCGGCGTCGTGATGCGCTCGAGCAGGACCGGGCCGTCGCAGCGGGTGAGCGTCACCAGCGTCGTCTGGGAGGTCGTCGGCACGGCCCAGTCGAGGTCGCGCAGCACGATCGCCTGCGCGGCGCTCGTCGGGCCGAGCTGGATCGCGCCGGTGATCGTGACGCCGGGTTCGCCGAGGACGACGAGCCCCTTGGCAGCGGATTGGAAGCCCGCGTAGGCCCCGGCCCGCACCAGCAGGATCGCGCCGTCGGGCACCGCGGCCGCCGCCGCGACCAACGACGTGAAACTGGTGCCGGGGCCGTTGCCGGCGTCGACGATGAAGGTCTGGGCCAGCAGGCCCGCTTGCAGGAACGCCACGGTCACCGATGGGCCACGCATTTGGCCCATGCTACCGTCGAACGGGAATCTCGGCCCGATGGCGTTCGGGCCGGCCCGCGACAGAAAACGTGTCACGATGGCGCCACCCCGCGCAATGCCACTCGTGGACCCGAACCCACCGCT
>JAGQRB010000349.1 GCA_020425925.1 Planctomycetota bacterium | reverse complement strand
GGTGCTGGCCGCGGCCCCGTCACCGGGTTCGCCGCGCGCGGCCGCGGCCTCCGGATCCGTCGTCACCTCGCGGCTCTCCGGGCTCTTGGCGACGATCTGCGCCAGCTCGCTGGCCAGCGCGTCGGTCGGGATACGTTCGAGCTCGGGGCAGGCCAGGCGCAGGCGCCGACCGATCTGCTCGTCGGCGAGCGCTGCGAACAGCAGCACGCCGGTGCGCACGCGCTGCTCGCGCGTGTTGATCGACACGTGCAACCAGGCCTCGCGCATCAGCAGCTCGACCTCGGGTGCCATCGCCGGCGTGCGGCCGTTGCCCGACTTGAACGACCCCAGGATCCGATCGAGCGCCTGCCACAGCGTGTCGCGATGGATGTCGTACTGGCTCAGGATCCGCACCGCGTCGCCCTGCTCGAGCTCGAGCATCCGCAGCAGCCAGTGCTCGACCTCGATCTCGTAGTGTGTGCGCGACAGACACAGGCCGGCCGCACTCTCGAGCGAGCGCCGCGCGGTGTCGGTCAGGTGGCCGATCAGGGACTTGAGGTTCAGCTTCATGGCGTGCTGCCTTCGTGGCGAGAGGTCGGAACGAGCGTGTCACGCGCGTTGCCGCCGTGCAAGCGTTGGCCGAGCCAGGTCGACCAGCCGAGCTGCTGGGCGCGTGCGTCGTCGCTCCACAGGCGGAGTCCGGGAACCTCGGCTTCGGCGAGCTCGAGGCGGAGGTCGTAGTCGAACTCGTCGCCGACCAGCGCGCTGACCAGCTGGCGCAGCTCCGCGATCGGTGCTCCGCCCGGCAGGAAGCTCGCGAACGCCTGGTAGTCGAGCGGGCCGACGTGCAGGCGGAAGCGGCTCTGCGCCGACATCACGCCGTCGCCGACGACGGTGTCGATGCCGAGCCGCTTGCTGCCGTCGAGGCGCGTGCGCGCATCCGGCTCGAGCGGCAGCAGCCGGGCGACGAACGACTCGACCGCGAACGGAATGCCGAAGTGGGCCTCGAGCACACACTCGAGACCGACCGCCGAGGCCGGCCGCCGCAGCATCGCCGCCGGATGGTGCAGCAGGGTGCGCGGGTCGATGCCGAGCCGCTCGACCAGTCCGTTGCTGCCGAGGCCGACGAGCGCCAGCAGGATGCCCTGGATCGCGCCGGTCCGCTGCAGCTCGAACGTCGCGCCCGGTCGCGCCGGCGGCCGGTCGAGCTCGTACCGCACCGGCAGGTTGTGCTTGAGCCAGGCCCGGAAGTAGAGGCTCATCAGCCGGTGGTTGAACAGGTCGAGGAAGTCGCGCATCGCGGCGTTGCCGTCGCGCTCGGCCTCGAGCAGCAGCCGCGCGTACCACGGCGGCAGCGAACCCTTGCTGGTCGGCGACGCGATGCCGAGGACGTTGACGACCGCGCGCGGGCGTCCGTCGGCGCCGGCGCCGATGCTCTGCAGGTCGCTCGCCGGGAACGCGAACGAGACGTTGCTGGCGAACCGCAGCGGCTCACGGCCGGGATCCGACCCGGTGCCGACGAGCGGCGCGGCGCCGGCTTCGCGATGGATGCGGCGGATCGCCTCGAACAGATCGAAGGAGGCGGCGGCGCTCCACCAGTCCGTCATACCAGCTGGCGCCTCCCCGAACGCGGCGGCCATTGCTCGAGCACGGTGTCGCGCTGCAGCGTCCGGATCGACGTCTGGGTGAACGAGTT
>JAGQRB010000348.1 GCA_020425925.1 Planctomycetota bacterium | reverse complement strand
TGGCCGCGCCCGGGCCCAACCCCACAGCCGTCGCAGCGGTCCCGCGGCGCGCACGCCAACCGGCTCGCCGCGGCGCACGCGCTCGAGGTCGTCGGCGAACGCAGACATGGTCGCGTAGCGATCGTTCGATCGGCGCGCGAGCGCGGTCTCGAGCACCGCCTGCAGATCGCGACCGAACGCGCGGCCGAGCTGCGGCAGCGGCTCGTCGAGCAACGTGCGCTCGAGCGACGCGTCGGGACGCGCCACGAACGGCCGCCGCAACGTCAGGCACTCGAACAGCACGACGCCGAGGCTCCAGATGTCCAGGCGCGGGTCCGGTGCGACGAGGCCGCCGCGCAGCACCTCCGGAGGGGAGTAGGCCGGCGTCCCGAGCGCGAGCGATCGAGTGACGTCCTCGCCGGACGCCAGCCAGGCGATGCCGAAGTCGATGAGCACCGGCCGCCCGTCCGGTCGCACGATCACGTTCGCCGGCTTGACATCTCGATGCACGACGCCGGCAGCGTGTGCGGTCTGAAGCCCGCGCGCGAGGCGTTCGACGAGCAGCAGCGTCTCGTCGCGACGCTGGCGGTGCGTGCCCGCGTTCGATAGCGCGATCGGCCCCTCGCCGGATGCCGCCGCCGCGGCGAGGTGGCGATCGAGCGACTTGCCTGCGATCCAGGGCATGACGAGGTAGGGACAACCGTTCTCGAAGGCGACGTCGTGCACCGGGCAGATGACGCTGTCGTCGATGCGGTTCGTCGCCTCGGCTTCGCGTACGAGACGCATCCGCCACTCCTTCGACAGGGCCCGCATCCCGCTCAGGAGCTTGATCGCGACCCGGCGCTTGAGGACGGAGTCCTCGGCCAGGAACACCTCGCCGAAGCCACCCCTGCCGAGGGACTCGATGACGTCGTAGCGGTCGCCGATCCGGGCCGATGTGGACGCCGCACCGCATCCGCGCAGGCGAGCGTACTCGGCGCGGATCAGCCCATCGTGCCCCGGGAACGTCGCGACGTAGTCCTCGACGTTACGCAGGACCCCGGCGGCCAGGTCGGCATCGACGGCGTCGAGGAACTTGAGGACTACGGAATCGGCGTGCATGCTCTCGGGTTCTCGCACTCGTAATACCGTTCGACGCGGCCTCAGGTGGACGACTCGGAATCAGAAAAGAACGCGCCGGCCAGCGCCGACGAGATCTCCGGCTGGATCCACAAGGCGAGCGATGGCTGTCCCGCGGCGCTCGAGCAGCTGATCGACTGGTTGAGCCCGATGCTGCTGAGCTGGGCGCGGCTGCAGGCCGGATCGGGAGCACCGTGGCCGCTCGCGCCCGAGGACGTCGTGCAAGACGTCTGGATCCAGGTGTTGCGCAAGCTCGGTTCGCTGGCGCCGCACGGCGATACCGGTCGCATGACGCCGGCGCTGCTCGGCATCGCCCGCCGCATCCTGCGCGATCGCGTCATCGACATCCGCCGCAGCGCGACGCGTCACCGCCTGGTGCTCACGCTGCACCCGACGGGTGAGTCCGAGGCTGCGCTCGCGGCGGCTGGCTCGGGGCCGATTACCAGGGCCACCAGGAGTGAGCGCCGACAGCTCGTCGAGGCCGCGCTCGATCGGCTGACGCAGAAGGAGCGGGCGCTCTATGTGAGGCGGCTGATCGAGGGGCTGTCGATCGATGAACTCGGCGCCGAATACGGGATGAGCGCGGATGCCGTGATCAAGGCGCGCCAGCGGGTGCGCCAGAAGCTCGCCGTGTTCCTCGCGCCGCAGGTCCTCGAAGATCTCGAGGCAACGCCCGACGACGACGACGACGACGAATGACGGAACCCAGCCTCAACCCACCGACTCGACCCCCGGACACGTCCGCATCACGAGCCGCAGCAGCTCCGCATCCTCGAGCACCTCGGGCCAGAACGGCCACTGTCGACACTTCGCCGGCCGCACCGCATAGACGCTGCAGCCGGCCTCGACGCCGTCCTGCAGGAACACGCA
>JAGQRB010000347.1 GCA_020425925.1 Planctomycetota bacterium | reverse complement strand
GTGCTGGCGATCGGCGACTCGTGGACGTTCGGGGTCGGGGTGCCGGGTCCGATGACCTGGCCCGAGGTCCTCGAGGACCTGCTGCGCGCGCGGCGACGCGGCCCGGTGCAGGTGGTCAATGCCGGCGTCGCCACCGGCCATCAGTCGCCGGACGGCTACGACCGCTGGTTCGCCGATCGCGGTAGCGCGCTCGACCCCGACCTCGTCGTCGTCGGCTTCAGCCTCAACGACCTCGGGCCGGTACCGATGCTGTCCTACCAGCCGGTGCCGAAGGAGCCGATCCTCGGCGGCTGGTCGCGGTTCCTCGACCACGTCGTCTGGCGGGTGCGACAGCGTCGCGCGCGCGAGGCGCCACGCGATCACCTGCTGCCGTTCCTCGAGCTCGCGCGCCAGTTCGAGCAGTGGCAGCAGACGCAGCGCGGCCTGCGCGCGCTGCGGCAGATCGCGGACGAACGCGGCATCACGCTGGTCGTCGCGGTGTTCCCGATGCTGACCGAGCTCGAGCGCTATCCCTACGGGAGGCTGCACGACATCGTCGACGAGTTCTGCGCCGCCGAGGGCATCCGCTGCGTCGACCTGCGCGACCGGTTCCTCGGCCGGGTCGACGAAGACCTCTGGGTCCACCCCGCCGACCCCCACCCGAACCGGCTCGGCCATCGCCTGCTGGCCGAGGGCATCGACGAGTTCCTGCAACGCGAAGGATTGGACCGCGCCGGCAGGTAGGCTGACCGGCGTACGCCGCGTTCCGCTCCCCGCCCTTGCCTCCGTCCCCGCTCCGAGTCCACCTCGCGCTGCTCGCGGTGTCGATCCTGTTCGGCGGCACCTACGTGTTCAGCAAGCGCGTGCTCGACGCGGTCGGACCAGCGGCATGGGCGATGTTCCGGATCGTCGCGGCCAGCGCGGTGCTGGTACCGATCGCGATCTGGCTGAAGAAGGGCCGGCCGTGGCCTGAGCGGCGCCTGCTGCTGCTGCTCGGGATCGCGTCGCTGTTCGGCGTCGTGCTCAATCAGGTGCTGTTCGTCGAAGGACTGAAGCGCACGACCCCGGCACACAGCTCGGTGGTCAACGCCTGCATCCCGATCTGGACGCTGCTCGCGGCCGTGATCGCCGGCCAGGAGCGACTCGGGCCGCGGCGGCTCGGCGCGATCGCGCTGGCGCTCGGCGGCGTGCAGTACCTGCTCGGCCTCGACCGACTGCTGCTCGGCACCACGCCGGACGCGGCCGACGATGGCGCGACGCTGCTCGGCGACCTGCTGACCATGCTCAACGGCTGGTCGTTCGCGATCCACCTGGTGTTCCTGCGCCGGATCGGCAGGGGACTCGATTCGTGGCTCGCGACGGCGGTCATGTTCCTCTGGGCGGTGTTGCTGATCGGCGCCTACGGCGCGCCGCAGGCGACGGCCGACGATCTCGACGCCGTGCTGACCCCGCCCGTGCTGTGGTGCGCGCTCTACGTCGTGCTGTTCGCGACCGTGCTGACCTACCTGCTCAACCCCTGGGCGCTGCGCCACACCCACAGCTCGACGGTCGCGCTCTACATCAACGTGCAGCCGCTGGTCGCGGTCGCGCTCGGCACCGCGCTCGGCGCGCCGCTGCCGGGCCACCGGTTCTACGTCGCGCTCGCCCTGGTGAGCGCCGGACTCTGGCTGCAGACGAAAGCGCGCGACTGATCGCGCCGGCGCCCTATGCTCGCGCGCACATGGAAGTGCTGAGCGAAGGCCAGGTCCTCGAGGTCACCGCCGAGCGGCTCGCGTTCGGCGGCCACGCGATCGCGCGCCACGCCGACGGCATCGTCGTCTTCGTGCCTTTCGCGGCGCCGGGCGACCGGCTGCGGGTCGAAGTCACCGCGTGCGAGAAGAGCTTCGTGCGCGCCCGCATCGTCGAGGTGCTCGCGCCCGGACCGAGCCGAACTGCGCCGCGCTGTCGTCACTTCGGCGACTGTGGCGGCTGTCAGTTCCAGCACGTCGACTATGCCGAGCAGGTGGCGCAGAAGGGCGAGTTCGTGCGCGACGCGTTGGTGCGGGTCGGCAAGTTCGACTGGCCGGCGCCGGTGCAGGTGCACCACGCCGAACCCTGGGGTTACCGCTCGCGCACCCAACTCAAGCTGCACGCGACATCGGGCCTGCGCCGCGACGGCAAGCACGGCCGGCTGCGCAAGAAGGAACGCGACCGCCGGCCGCCGCCGACCGTGCAGCCGAACGGAACGCCGGTGCTCGGCTTCCACCGCGGCTTCGAGCACTCGGTCGTCGACATCGAGGAGTGCCCCGTGCTCGCGCCGCCGCTCGAGGCCGGCATGCGCGACGTGCGCGCCGCGCTGGCGACGATGTCGCCGACAGAGCTGCCGTACCAGATCGAGGGCGCCTGCGGCGAGGGCGGCGCGTCGTGGGCACCGGATCTGCCCGGCATGAAGAAGGACCT
>JAGQRB010000346.1 GCA_020425925.1 Planctomycetota bacterium | reverse complement strand
GCAGCGAGGCGACGTTCCTCGGCGCCGACGAACCGGAGATCGCCACCGCTGCCGGCGAGCTGGTCGAGAACTTCCCGCAGATGGGGCGCGCGCAGATGACCGCGTTCGTGCGCACGCTGTGGGCTAGCGGCATCTACGAGCTGCAGGCGGTCGGGACCCGCGTGCTGGCGGCGCGCGCCGAACTGCTCGAGCCCGCCGACCTGCCGTTCGTCGAGGATCTGCTGCAGAAGTGCGACGTCGACGAGCTCGCGCGCACGCTCGCCGACGAAGCCCTCGGCGCGCTCGCGAGCAAGAGCAAGAAGGTGTGGCGCGACCTCAAGAAGATGTCGACCGGCAAGGACATGCGCCTGCGCCGCGCCGCGGTGCGCAGCTGCCGCCTGCCGGTGCACGCCGACGAGGCGATGCTGCCGCGGTTCGTCGAGATCGTCGAGCCGATGCTCGAGGCCGGCGACGACGAGCAGCTGCTCGCAACCGTCGACGAGGTGCTGGCGGCGCTCGCCGCCGAGCACAGCACCGCCGTCGCCGACGCGGTGCGCGATCTCGCCGAGCAGCACGGCCGCGAGATCGCGAGCGCCGGCAAGAAGGCGAAGGGCAAGCGCTAGCCGCCTGCTCCGCTGCTGCCGGCCTACTGGCCGAGCTTCTTGCGCAGCTCCTCGTTGGTCGGGTGGCGCGACATGCCCTGCGCCCAGATCTGCTTGGCGCGCTCGGGGTCCTTCTCCTGCAGCAGATTGCCGAGGAACAGGTAGGTCTGCGCCTGGTGGTCCTGCACCGGCATCGACTCCTGCTGCTCGACGAGCGTCTCGAAGTGCTGGATCGCCTCCCGGTCCTTGCCGAGGAACTTCGGCCAGAACGTGTAGCTCATCGCCTTGGTGAAGCGTGCCTCCCAGTGGCGCGGGTTGAGCTCGAGCACCTTGTCGTACTGCAGGTCGGCCTTCGAGGCGAACTGGTACTTGGTGTTGTCGAGCTGCAGGTAGGCCATGTAGGCGTTCGCCAACGCCATCTGCTTGTCGACGTCCTGCGGGTTGTTGTCGGCGGCCTCCTCGAACATGTCGATGAGCTCGTCCATCCTGCCGGCCTCGAACGCCGCACGCCACGCGTCCTGGTTCTCGAAGAAGCTCTTGCCGTCGACGGTCGCGAACAACGCCTCGGGCGTCAGCGGCTCGCCGTCGCCGGACGCGGTGGCGTCGGCCGCGCGCTTGCCGCGTTCTTTCAGGTAGCTCTCGACCGCGATCGCGATCTGCTCGCGCGACAGCGTCGGCACCTCGACGCGATCGCCCGCCGGCGCGGCGACGACCGACCGCGCGGTCGCGACCTCGGTCAGCCGGCTCTCGAGGTCGTGGACCTGCTGCTGCAGCGCCGCGACCTGGGCCTGCGCTTCGGCGAGCGCCGGATCCGGCGCCGGCGTGGCTTCGGGGTGGGCGAACAGCGTGATCGCGGCGGCGGCGCCGGACGCGAGCACGACGGAGGCGAGGACGGTGGGAGCGTTCATGGGCAGTTACGAGAACGGGCGGAGCGCACACTATTCGCGAACGGCGGCGCCCGTCGCTAGTGGCCGACCCGCTAGCCTAACCTGTCGCGCCATGCCGATCTTCGACTCGCACTGCCACCTCGGCTACGACGCCGACCACGACCCGGCCATCGACCACGAACGCGCCGTAGCCGCCGGTGTCACCGCGATGCTCGTGGTTGCGACCGATGCCGCCAGCGGCGACCGCTGCCGCGCGCTGGCGGCGCTGCCCGGCGTGCGCTGGAGTGCCGGGCTGCACCCGAACGACGCCACCAGGCTGCAAGCCGAGTGGACGACGATCGTGGCGCAGGCCGAAGAGCCCGGTTGCGCCGCGATCGGCGAGACCGGCCTCGACTGCTACCGCGACCGCACGCCGCTGGCAGAGCAGGAGGAATCGCTGCGCCGCCACCTCGCGCTGGCGCGAGAGCTCGACCTGCCGGTGATCCTGCACTGCCGCGACGCGTTCGCGCCGATGTTCGAGCTGCTGCGCGGCGAGCCGCGCTGCCGCGGCGTGATGCACTGCTTCTCGGGCACGATCGACGAGGCGCGCACGGCGCTCGACCTCGGGCTACACGTCTCCTTCGCCGGCCCTTTGACCTACCCGAAGAACGACGCGCTGCGCGAAGCCGCGCGCTTCGTGCCGGCCGACCGCGTTCTGGTCGAAACCGACGCGCCGTTCCTGCCGCCGCAGCAACACCGCGGCAAGCGCAACGAACCCGCGCTGATCGTGCAGACGGTCGCGAAGCTCGCCGAGGTGCGCGAGATCGCGGTCGAGGAGGCGGCGCGGATCACGTTCGAGAACGCGGTCGGGTTGTTCGGGTAGCGCCGGGCGCTGACCTCGCGCCACGACAGCGCGTGGCGCGAACGACCTATTGCTCCTCGAGTCCGAGCCGTTCGACCGCGTCACGGGCCGTGATGATGGGGATTCCCCCGACCGCGCCGAGCGCGACGATATCCCCCTTGTCTCCCGACACCACGGCGTCGGCAGCGCCGGCGATGGCCGCTGCCAGGATCACGTTGTCATCCGGGTCAGGCGACACTGCCAGCACTGGCAGGTCGGTCGCCACGATCGCCAGGATCTCGAGGTTCTCGACGAAGTCGCGCGCCTGATCGGGATCGATGTAGGGTCGCAGCCGCTCGTAGCGGAGCACGCGTCGCAGCTCATCGATCTGCAGTGACGACGTCACGAGTTCGAAGCGCAGTTCGAGCCACGCGCGCACGAGCCTTCCCGGCGCCCCCCTCGGGGTGAGCAGCCCGGACACGAAGATGTTCGTGTCAAGAACGAGTCGCACGCGTCGACGCCACCGCTTCGCTGGCCAACTTCATGGCCTCCTCCGGGCTGAGATGCGCGTTCTGCTGCTGAACCTCGGCTACCGTCCGCCGCAGCACTTCGTTGCGGCAGGCGTCGACTACGAATGTCGACAGGTCGCCCTTCTTCATGCCCGAGCGGGCCAGGTAGACGCGCACCAGGCGGTCCGCATCATCAGGTATCGATAGGTTCCAGCGCGTCATCGGTGTGTGTTTATATGCTTATACACCTGTTTTGGTCCACTCAGCAAGCCCCGGATCCACCGGCGCACCCCGGCGCCCGACTCCATTCACCGCGGCGCCGCCGCCCGCAGTGCCGCCAGCACCGAAGGCTCGGTCGGCGCCATCTGCTGCGCCAGCATCAGCTCGCGCTGCGCATCCGCCGCCCGCCCGAGCGCGCGCAGCGCCTCGGCGCGCATCAGCCGCACGCTGAAGTGGTCGAGGCCGAGCGCGAGGCAGCGATCGAGATGCGCCAGCGCGGCGGCGGGATCGCCGCGACCGTTCTGCGCCGCGGCCGCGAGCCGGAACGGGAACGTCTTCGGCGCGCCGACCTCGAGGCACGACAGCGCGTGGCGTTCGGCGGCTTCGAAGTAGCACGCCTCACCGAGCAGTCGGCCGGCCATCAGGTTGGCCTGCGCCGCCAGCGCGCGCGCCCATGGGT
>JAGQRB010000345.1 GCA_020425925.1 Planctomycetota bacterium | reverse complement strand
CCCAGAATCCGTGCTCACCGGTGAGCGGCATCGTGGCATCGCGGTAGGTGTGCGCCTCGTCGACCCAGAACGACCACTGGCCGATGTCGAGCAGTCGCAGCACCGCCGCCACCACGGTCGCGGCCGCGAGCGCCAGCCACAGCCAACGGTGACCCGCCGCCGCGGTCGCCGCGGCACCGCCCCGCCGCCGACGACGGCGGCGCCTACCGAACATCGCGCGCCGCCGCCAGTGAGCCGTGAGCCATGGCGGAAGTCTGCCGCGAACCCCGGCGCGTTGCACCCGTCGGTCGGCGGCGTGTCAGCGCAGGCGGTCCGCGAGGTCGAGCTGCCAGCTCGGCAGGTAGGCGAACGCGACGCCGCGCGGCAACCGGGCGAGTGCCGCCGGCCCGCTGTGTCGCAGCCACAGTGCGAGCCCGCGCCAGGCCGCGCGACGAACCTCGGCGGGCGCGGCCTCGTCCTGGCACCAGCGCCGCAGCACGGGCAGGGCGCTCACGTGCCGACAGCGGCCGAACGCGACCAGCAGCGCCGCGCGGTCGGCGGCGGTGCCGGCGTGCTCGACCGCGTAGGCCAGGGTGCGGACGTCGTCGGCGGCGCCGTGGCGCGCGATGCCGTCGGCCGCCAACCACCGCACTGCCGGCTCCGGATCGAGGTGCACCGCACGCCGCAGCGCGGTGCGATCCGCATCGGTCGGCAGCGCCAGCACGTCCGCGGCCGCCAACCGCAGGGCCACGGCCGCGCGCGAATCCTGCAGGATCGCGGTCGCGCGGGCGCCGACCGCCGGGTCTTCGACCAGCGCGAGTGCGAGCAGCCAGAGCGGCCGCTCGGCGAACGTGCGCTGATTTCGCGCCGCGTCCTCGAGTGCACGCCGCGCCGCGACCCCGCCGGTGCGCCGCAGGTGCAGCGCCAGACCGAGCGCCGCGATGCCGCGCAGCGCCGGCTGCTGCAGCGCTTTCTCCGCCAGCTGCCGGAACTCCGGATGACCTACCGCGGCGAAGCAGGCGAACGCGCGCTCGGACGGCGACGGTGCATCGGCCCAACCGGCGAGGGTCGCGAACGCAACGTCGCCGAACTGCAGCATCGCCGCCCGCGCCGCGTAGCGCACCGGATCGACCTTGGCGTCGAGCAGCTTCGCCAACGCAGCGGCCACCGCCGGCTTCGGCGTGGACCCCGCGAGCAGGACGACGCCGAGCGCCGGCAGCGGATCCCCGGCGCGGTAGCCCGCGACCCAGGGCCCGAGCACCGGAGCGAGCGCCGAGCCGTCGTCGTCGGCGGCGCGGGCACCGGCGCGGGGCCCGACATCGCCCAGCCCGACATTCAGGGCGTCCGCCGCGCACGCGGCCTCGCGACACCCCGGATCCTCGAGTCCGGCGACGAAGGGCCGCAGCGCGCGGCCGCTGCCACCGCCGTCGACCGCGCAGGCGATCCCGTACGCGAGCGCCGCGGTGCGGCGATGCGCCAGCGACCGACTCGGGTCGTCGAACTCGCGCACGAGCCGGAATCGCGCCCGCGTGCCGGCGTGCTCGCCGAGCGCCAGCAGCGCGGCCTCGCGGACGTCGGCATCGGCATCCTCGAGCGCCCGTTCGAGGATCGGCCCGCCGTGGCTCCCGGGCCCGGCGCAGCCGAGCGCGTAGAGCGCGGCCGCACGGTCCTCGGGGTTCGCGGCGGCCGTCGCCGCCACCAGCCAGGCGTCGGCAACCGATGCGGCACTCGTGCCGCCGCCCGGCAGCGGCGCCGTATCGCGGCCGGCGCGGGCCGGCGGCTGCGGCAGGAAGGCGTCGCGGTTCCAGTACCAGAACAGTTCGGCCACCCCGACCGGGGCGAGCGCCGCGATACCGCGTCAAGCGGTCGGCCGACCCTCCTCGCTGCGCATGCGCGCCCCATTCGACAATGCCGAAGGCGACATCGCGATGCGGCGGAAGCCCTGCGCCGACGCCGGGACGGCGAACAGGCCGGCGAGTCCCGCGGCGAGCGCGGCCCTCGCGAACTGGGCGGTACGGCTCATGGCACCTCGGCCATAGCCCCGCGATCGCGCGCGGTAACGGCGCGGCCGCAGCCTCAGTCGATCTTCTGCAGCCTCACCTCGACGACCTGCGTGTGCTCGAGCCCGATCGGCAGGTCGTGGATCTCGAGCACGATCTCGTCGTCGCTGACGAAGCGATAGACGTACTTGACCATCTTGTCGTGCTCACCCGTCAGGTACTCGTCGAGCGTGCCGTAGAGCACGAGCGCCTTGCCGTCCGGGGTCATGTCGCCCTCGGCGTGGTTCATCGCGGTGTCGACCGAGCTCACGGTCGTCATCACGAAGCTCTGCTTGAAGTTGTCGTAGCCGAGCAGCAGGAAGTTGTGGGAGTCGTTGCCCATGAACTTGCCGATGCCGTCGATCGCGAGCCAGCGGCCGTCCATGAGCCACGTCGCGGTGTTGACCGCTTCACCTGCCGGCTGCTTCTGACCGCCCATCACGAACGACGTCTTCGACCGCCACTTGCCGAGGAAGCGCTCGAGTTCCTTGTGATGCGCGCCGGGCTTGGTGAACTTCGCGGCCTTCGCCATCATCTCTTTCATGGCTTCGGGATCCTGCGATGGCGAGGTCGAGACGGCGGCGCCGAGCAGCACGACGGCACCGGCACCGAGAACGAAAGCGAGCAGCAGACGCATGGCGGACACCTGGAGGTTCTCTTCGGGAAACGGGAATCAGCGAATCGGAGACGGCTCGCGATCGGCGAGCGCATCGGCGCGCTCGGCCGCGGCGAGCGCGGACAACACGAGGTAGCGCCGCGGCAGGCAGCCCGGCAGGTCGCGCAGATCGTCCGTGAAGGCGACCGCGGCCGACGACGGCAACGGCGTTCGGTCCGCGGCGGGTGCCGCCAGCAGCAGCTGGCTCGCCGCCGCGAACGCAACCGCGAGCGCCGT
>JAGQRB010000344.1 GCA_020425925.1 Planctomycetota bacterium | reverse complement strand
TGGGGTCCTCCGCCTCGGCCGGGTCCGGGTCGTCCGGCCCGAGCGACGACAGCTCGAAGCCCGCCGGCACGATCGCGGGCTGCAGGCGAGTGACCTGCGCGACGCCGGCCGCCCGCTCGGGTGCAGCCACCAGCACCGAACACGCCCGTATGCCGATGTCGGCGCCGGCGAATACCAACGCCGGACCTGGCAGCCAATCGGACGCGAGCGCCATCGCCGCGAGCGCGACGAGGCCGGCATCCGTCGCGACCCCGAGGTCGCCGTAGGCATCCGCCGGATGGACCAGCGCGACGTCGGCGGCGATCCCCAGCCGCGTCTCGCAGACCGCCCACTCGCGGGCCTTGTAGCTCTCACCGTTGAGGTCCGCGAAGACGCTGCCGACCGCCCGCGCCGGCACGCCGGCCTCGACCAGCGCGGCGCGCGCGGCATCCGTCAACCCGCGGGCGGTGTTGGGCCGGTCCGACTCGATCGTGGCCTCCTCCTGCCGCGCCGTGGTCGCGAGCACGCGGGCGAGCACGGGCGCCTTGCGGGTCGCGGCGCGCTCGCTGCTCTCGACGACGAAGAAGGCCGTGCCCTCACCTGGCCGCAGGCCGTCGTTGGCGTAGGAACACGCCAGCCGACCCTGCTCTTCGAGCCATCGGACGATTCGCAACTGCAACAGGCTGTCGGCGGCGCCGACGAGGCACGCTTCGACGCCCCGCCGGGCCAGCAGCTCGCTGGCCCTGGCAAGGCAACCCTGGGCCGAGCACGAGCCGAACGCCATGGTCGCGACCTCGACGGGGACGACGCCGAGCACTTCGCCGAGCCAACCCGAGAGCTCGCGGTCCGGTCCCGGGAACGAGTGGCCCGGCCGCCCGACCTCGTCCGGCAGGCCGAGCAGCACCGCCAGTCGCAACCCGCGCGGACTCGCGAAGCCGGCACGATCGAGCGCGGTACGGGCCGTCACCGCGGCGAGCTCCGCGAGCCGGTTCTCGTAGAGCCCGGGTCCCTGCAACGGCACCCGCCCGCCGGGAATCCACTCCCGGGCCCGATCCGGGAGACGCTGCAGCTCGAGTCGGCTCGACCCGCACCGTACCGCGTGCATGCCCCACTCGGCTCCGAATCCGAGTGCCGTCGCGGCGCAGGCCCCGGTGATCGCGAGATCGACTTTCAAGCGGTCATCATGCGGCGCACCGCCCTCATTCCGTGGCAAAAACCTCGCGCGCGGTGCGGAGTCGCACCGCGTAGGCGAACACCGTGGACACCTCCTCGATCGAACGCCGCGGCACGATCGCGCTGCGCCAGACCAGCGACATCCTCGGCGCCTCGGCGGCGAACAACACCGTGTCGAGGGTGGCTACCGTCGAGCGATACGTGTTGCCCACGACGCTCGCGATCACGGCGACGCGATCGGGCAGGTGGCTGACGAACACGTCGCGACCGTGGTGCAGCCGGTCGAAGCGGACGAGCTCGTCACCGTGCAGATGCGGCGAACTCACCTGTCGCGGCGGCGCGGCCTGGTGGTAGCGAGCGTCGAAGTCGGCCGGCAGGAACGGCATCCGGTTCTGCACCCAGTCGTCGTCGTAGGTGCCCGCGAGCTTGCGCCGGCGCCGGTCGTCGCGGGCCACCGGACCGAACTGCCATGGCCGCCCCAGCTTGCCGGCCAGCGCGACGCCCCCCAGCTCGACGCGCACCGATCGACCCGCGAGGGTCGCGGCAACGACCGGGTCCGCCGGCTCGACGAGCACCACGTCGGTGCCGGGTTTGCCGTCGCACAGATCCGACGGCACCCGGGCGGTGCCGTCGTCGAGGCCCCATGCCGGTTCGTCCGCGAATCGAATCGGCTCCTGCTCCGCCGCCAACTGCGGCACGCCGTCCGGGGCCATCTCGTAGGTCGCCTTGACGATCGCCGCGATCACCGATCGCCCTTCCTTGTCGATCAGCGGGACGAGCTCGGCCGCAAACGGGGTCTTGTTGACGAGGAGAGGCATGGGAGTGTCGAACGACTCGGCGCGAGGCGGCCGACGTCCGGCCGAGCCGGGCGCGCGCCTCAGTACGACGCGCCGGTGAACGTCTTCGCGGTGGCCGGCTTCCTGAGCTTGCCCTTCACCGGGTAGGACTTGAAGTCTGCGTCGGTGCGATTGCCGACGCTCTTGTCGGGGCACGGTGAAGAAGTGTGATCGGGGCACGGCTTGACCGGCGGGCAGAGCAGCGTGACCTTGCTGACCTGCTGGCCCGCGCCGAGCCGGTTGCCCGTTGTCTTGGCGAAGCCACCGAACGCGTTGTTCACCGACCGGTCGAGCGGCATCAGCGCGCCCTCCGGACCCGGTAGGCCCCCGAGCTTGACGTCGAGCGGGTGATCCATCTGGAGGTCCATGCTGGACCGCGACTTCCCCGGCTTGGCGAGCTCCTTCGACAGGCAGTCGGGCGAACCCCGCTTCTTCGCCTCCGCCGCCTGGTCCGGCGCCGCGTCCATGACGTTGGCGGCGCTCGCGGCGAACGCGTCGGCCGCGCCGCGGACGTTGCCGTAGACCTTGTGCGGCACCGAGCTCAAGGTGGGCCGGACGGCAGGGCTACGGTCCGCGATCACCCGATTCATCGCCTCGACCTTGGCCTTGGCCTGCTCGCGCTGGCAGCAACCCCAGCGCCCGTCGCACTTGATCGCGATCTCGGTTCCGATCAACACCGCCTGTGCACAGTTCGTCATCTCGTTCCTCTCTCACTCCGACCCGTCGTCGTCCGGCGAGATCACGATTTCGTAGAACGCGATGCGATTGCGCAGGAACTCGAGCAGGTCCGGGAATGCCTCGGAGTCGCTCGGTGTGAACGACACGAGCGCCGGATCGCCCTGCGGCGAGACCTGGTCGGGATCGAAGTAGGCCCAGTTGTTGGGCTGCCCGGTGTTCGCGACCACCAGGCCGTCGAGGACCTCGCCGTTGCCGTAGTCGGAGCACATCCGCTTCCACTCGACGACCTTGGCGTGGGCCGCGCCCCCGGGCAGCAGGTCGGCGATCGAGTAGAAGCTGCCGGGATACAGCAGGTGGTGGTAGCCGTCATGGATCTCGAGGAACGCGCGATAGGCCGCCGGCAGCGGCACTCCGACGTGGTCCTCGAACGCGCGCAGCTTCTCCGCGGTCGCCGGCGGCCCGGGCCGCAGCTCCAGCAGGTGCGCGACCCGCTCGCGCTCGACGTAGGACCTCACCGTGTCTGCGAGTCGGGTCGCGAGCTCGCGTAGCTGCTGCCGAAGTTCCGCGGGCCGGCTCATCCGTCACCCCACCGCGTTGTACGAGCCGCCGCCGTTGTGTTTCATCATGTCCATGTTGCGCGGCACGTTCTCGCCGTCCGCCTTGATGTTGAACGAGTAGACGATGAACTGCGCCTTGCCCTTCGTGCAGTTGCTGACGACGCCACCGATGCTGCCCGCCTCGTCGCCGGTGCTCGTGCTGATCACCGAGGACTTGATCATGATCGGGTTGCCGTCCGCCTTCACGCTGGTCGACGTCTGCGCCGCGTCGGACGTCTTGGCGAGGTTGGGGTACGGGATCGGCACCGGCGGCCCCGGCGGGGCCGGCGTCTTGCAGACGTCGGGGAACACCGGCGACTGCCCGCCGCTGCCCTTGTGCACGACGGTGTTCGGACTGTTTGCGGTGACGGTGCAACCCATGGCCGACCTCAGTTCAGCAGCACACAGCCGCCCTGGACGCGGTTCGCGCCGCGCGCCCGCGAGACGATCTCGGCGGCAGTGGTCTTGGCGCTGCCGCGCGCATCCAGCTCGACGCGGCTGGTGCCCGCCGCGATGGTGATCGTGCCTTCGGCCTCGATGCTGAGGTTGCGGCACTTGAGTGCCAGATCACCGGCGGAGTCCCGGCCCTCGACGACGATCGCCGGCAGCACCTGACCGACGATCAGCAGCTCGTCGCCGACTCGCGTCAGCACGACCTCGTCCTGCAGATTGCGCAGCACGACGGTCGAACGCGCCGGCAGCGGCGGGCCGTCGTTGCCGGCGAAATCCACCAACGCGCGGCCGCCTTGCACCTCCGCGATCCGACCGAAGAAGGTCTCGCCGGCGGCGCGCGGCGCGACCGCGACAGGACTCGCGGCGACCGCGACCGGCGCCGGTGTCGCCGTCGAACCGCGCCGTCGCGTGCCACCGACGACGTCGAACAGGATCGCCCGACCGGGATCGCGATCCTCGAACGCGAGCAGCACGGTGTGGCCCGCGTCGGCAGCCTGTCGGAGTGCTCGCGGCGTCACCGAGCAGCTGACGCGCGCGCGCACCGGGCCACCGGGGTTGCCGTCGTAGTCGACCACGGCGGCAGAGTCGCCCTGCAGCCGCAGCACGCGACCGGCACGCACACCGCTGATGCGCGGCGTCGTCTCGAGGAAAGAAATCGGTGGCGCGGTCGTCATGTCCGGTTGCTCAGTTCTGAACGATCTTCGAACCCTTCAGCTTCAGCTCGCCCGAGGCCGCAGCCTCGATCTTGCCCGAGGCCTTGATCTTGATGTCCTTGCCCTCGAGCAGGATGGAACCGTCCTTCTTCATCAGGATCTTGGCCTGTCCGGTCTGCAACACGATCTGCTCGCCGACGTCGATCGCGAGCGACTTGCCGATCGACACCTGATCGTTCTCGGCGATGTCCTGCTTGCGGGTCTTGGCCGAGATCGTGTCGCCGCCACCGATCGTGGTGGTGCGGGCACCCCCGACGCTGACGGTATCGGCCGCACCGATGGTCAGCGCCCGCAGCCCACCGATCGACACCTCCTGCGCCGCGCCGACGTTGAGCATGTCGTTGACGCCGATCGAGTGCGTGCGCAGCATCGCGATCGTCACGGTCTCGTTCGAGCCGACGTTCTCGCTGCGATTGGCGCCGATCGTGATCGTCTCGTTGCTGCCGACGTTCTCGGTGCGGTTGCTGCCGATCGTGATGGTCTCGTTCGAACCGACGTTCTCGGTGCGATTCGCCCCGATCGTGATGGTCTCGTCGGCGCCGACGTTCTCGGTTCGATTGCTGCCGATCGTGATGCTCTCGTCGACCCCGACCTGCTCGGTGCGGTTGTTGCCGATCGTGATCGACTCGTCGTTGCCGACGGTCTCGGTGCGGTCGTTCTTGACGTTGACGGTCTTGTTCTTCTCGGCCTGGATGAAGACCTCTTCGTTGCCGATCTTGTCCTCGAAGCGGATCTCGTTGAAGTTCGAGGCCGAGCCGCCGGGCGAGCTGCGCGACTTCAGACCGCTCTGGGTCTTGTTGCCCGGCAGCTCGTAGGGCGGCATCTGCTGCGCGTTGTAGACGCAGCCGGTGACGATCGGCTTGTCGGGATCACCCTCGAGGTGCTCGACGATGACCTCGTCGCCGATGCGCGGGTGCGCCAGCGCGCCCCACTGCTTGCCGGCCCAGGCCTGCGAGACGCGGATCCAGCACGAGCTGTTGTCGTCCCTGCTGCCCTCGCGGTCCCAGTGGAACTGCACCTTGATGCGACCATACTGGTCGACGTGGATCTCCTCGCCGGCCGGGCCGACGACGACGGCGGTCTGCGGCCCGCGCACGAACGGCTTTTGCGTCGAGCGCTCGGGGCGGTGCGGCAGGTCGGCCGGCACGCAGACGAAGCGGTTCTCGTAGACGCTCGGCTCGTCGCCGGCCTCGCTGTAGACGTCGGACGGCTGGTTGAGCGTGTGCTCGACCGCGAGGATCAGGAAGCGTTTGCCGTTGAGGTCCTGGCGGTAGTGATTCTGCAGCGTGAAGGTGTGGCCGGCCGCGAAGGCCCGACAGGTCGCCTCGCCCGCGACGCGCACGCCGACGGTCTCGCGCTGTTCCATGCGGATCCTCGCGATCGGCGTGCCGGCGCCGGTGTCGGGGTAGAGCTCGGGATGGTAGTCGTAGACCTCGTGCGCGCCGTTGTCGCCGATGGCGTCGGCGGTCGAGTCGGTCACCAAGAGCGCGTTGCCGGGGTCCTCGAAGTTGTAGTCCTTCAGCGCGACCTTACCGGCGTGCAGCTCCTGGCTGCTGGTCCACTCGGTGATGACGTCGCGACCGACCTGACCGCTCGCGGTGTGGTAGTCGACCTCGGCCTGGCCGGGGCAATCGGGCACCGACGACGGCGAATCGACCAGCACCACGACGTGCCGGTCGGCCTCGTGCCGCACGAAGTAGAAGATGCCTTCGTCCTCGAGCAGCCGGGAGACGAACGCGAAGTCGGTCTCGCGGTACTGCACGCAGTAGTTGCGCGCGGTGTAGGAACCGTTCAGCTTGAACTCGAAATCGGACTGGCCGGCGTCCTCGAACACCTGCTCGACGATCTGCTGCACGGTCTTCTGCTGGAAGATCCGGCAGTTGTTGCGGCGCGTCAGCAGCCAGAGCCAGGGCCGCAGCTCGGCCTGATAGTCGACGAGCCGCGCGCTGCGCCCGCCCTGCAGGAAGCGCGTCACGATGCCGTGCAGGTAGCGCCGCTCGCCCGACGCGGTCTCGATCGCGACCGCCGCGCCCTGCCCGACCAGCTCGTGAGGATCGATGTCATCGCGCTCCGAGCGCAGCCCGACCGTGGCCGACGACAGCGCCGACACCCGTTCCGAAGCGTTCAACCAGCGCAGCAGCAGGGCATTCTCACCGAGCGGCGACGCAAACGAACAGAAACGTTTGTCTTGCGTGTAGGTAGCCATGTCCGTAGCCGCGGCACCCCGCCGAACGGAGCGCCGTCAGGGAAGTAACGATAGCAGCCGCACCGGCGTTGCAGCCAGTTCTCGGATCCGGGCCGGCTTCAGTCCTGGCGAGTGACCAGCAGCGTGCGGGTGTGCAGGTCGCCGGCGCCGACGATCACGCGCAGGTAGTTCGGGCCGGGCCGCAGACCCGAGACCGTGCACTCGAACGTGCCGCCGTTGGGATACTGCAGGTCGGGTGGTTCGAGCGGCGTGAACTTCGCCTCGCTCGGCTCACCGTCGCCGAGCGCGACGAGCACGGCCCTGACCGGCGACTGCGGCGTCACCGTGCCGCGGACGACGACGCGGTCGCCCGCGATCGCCGAGCCGTTGGTCGGGGCATCGAAGCGGATCATGCAGAGGTCGTGCTGCAGCGCGTCGCCGTCGAAACCGCCCTTCAGATAGCGCGCGACGTCGATCGCGACCTCCTCGACCGCCCGCCGGGTCAAGGCCTCGCGGGTGGTGTCGCTCTGATCGCTGGTGAGGAACGGCGGCAGGATCAGTGTCTGCAGCGTCGACCAGCTGAAGAAGTCGTTGCGCTCGAGGAAGGCGAGGTCGCAGGCCGTGGCATCCGAGGTGCGGTTGACGACGTGCTCGCTGCGCGGGAACTCGAGCTCGTAGACCAGCCGCAGATCCGACCGGTAGGTCGCATCGTCTACCGCGAGGCCGCCGATCCAGGTGACGAGCCACAGCCCGCCGGCGGCCCACCAGCCGCTCGACCACCCCTCGTAGCGGAAGTTGACCGGCCCGGCGAGACGTGGACGCAGCACGACGTCGGCGTCGTTCGGATCGGCGAGCTCGGAGCGCCGCACGACGCGGCTCGCCGCGTTCGCCGCCCCGAGCCCGGCCGCGAGCAGATCGCGCAGGCGCGCCGCGTCCGCCTCCATGTAGAGCCCTTCACCCGAGGCCGGCGGGCGCGGCAGCTCGGGGAAATCGTCGATCAGCACCGTGATCGGGCTCGGCGGCAGCTTGCGGACCTCGGCCAGCGGGCTCGTCGTCGAGCAGGCAGCGAGAGCCAACGCGGCGGCCGCGGCGATCGTGTGCTGCGCACTCCGACGGCCGCGGGAAACTACTTCTTGAGGTTCAACACGCATCGGAAACCGACTCCTTTCTTCCAGTCAGCGATATCGTACTTCGAGGTCGGAGGCGCATAGCTCCGCGCGCCGACGTGCGAGCCGTCGGCGAGCCACTCGGAGAGCCCGGAGCGCAGGCCGACGACGCCGCGAATCTGGTCCCGCTCATCGGGCACCACCGCGGTCGGGTCCTCGGTCGCGGTGGGCTCGAAGCCGTCGCCGCCCGCGGTGAGGATCGACCACTGGCTCGCCGTCGGCAGCTCGAAGATCACCTCCTGCGGCGAGTAGGCCTGGGCGGCGAAACCGGCGGCCATCGCGTGGGCGGTCCAGGACAACAGCGCCGCCGGTGCGCGGCCGATGACGCCGCTCCAGTAGGTGCCGCGGTTCGCGAGGTAGCCGCCCGGATCGTTGCTGCCCTTGCTGACGCCGAGCGCCAGCAACTCACCGGCCGTCACCTCGTGCCGATCGACGAGAAACGGTGGGGCGTCGCTCGCCGTCACCAGGACCATCTCGACCGGGACGCGCTTGCGGTCCTGGTCGAAACGCGTGCGGCACGGAAACCAGCCGATCAGCACGCCGCCCCGCAGCTCGCACTCGAGCCCTGGCGGCGCGTCGTAGCCGGGCGGCCAGAGCGCCTTCGCCGCCCCCGACCAGCTCGCCGGCAATTCGATGACCCGGCCCTTGTGGTGCTGCTGCTCGGCCTGACGCAGCGCGGTGCGCAGCTGCTGGGCCCGAGCCGGGTCGACCTCGTCGAGCCCCTCGAGCAACGGCTCGAGCGCACGCGACACCGGCACGACGTCCACTGCCATCGACCGCACCTGGTTGAGTATTGGCTCGAGCAGCCGGTCGAGCTGCTTCTGGCCCCAGGCGTCGCACCAGGCCGCCAGGTCCTGGTCCTCGGTCGACCGGTTCTTGATCGCAAACACGCCGAACACCGCGCCGGCCAGAGACTCGAGGCCTGCCTTCGTCAGATCGGTCGGCGGCGCAGCACGCTCGCCGGACTCGTACCCCGCGAGCAGTTCCAACGCGCCACCGATGCTGCCGACGAGCGCGTCGAAGCGCTTCGAGCAGGAGTCGTCTTCCGGGTCCGCCGGTGGTTCCCATCGGGCGATCGCGTCCCGCAGCTTCGGCAGCTCGGCGGCGGCCCGCGCGAGGTCGAGTTCGTCCGCGACGAACTGGCGGCGGACGAGATCGCGGTAGCCGTTGACCTGGAGACGGAACAGGTCGTCGTACTCCCAGGGCTTCGTCGGCTCGAACTCGCCGATCCACTCGCGCTGCTCCGCCGCGAGGCTGGTGAGAGTGTCCTCGATCTTCCCGAGGTAGCGCTCGAGCTGCGCGCGCCACTGCGGCGTGATCCCGCTCGGCAGGACGCTCGTGACCCTCGCGAGTTCGCCGCCGAGCGTCTGGACCCGGACGTAGCCGTCGCGGAGGCGCTGTACCAGGAAACCCACCTGCGGCGCGCGCCCGGCATCCAGCCGTCCCGCGACCTCGTCGAGCTCGGCCCGGTCGGGGAACAGCACCGGCAGCGCGGCCCGGACCGCGCGGAACTGCGTCACCAGGGCGCCGTGCGCCGGCGCCACCTCCTGCCGCAATCGGCGCAGCGCCTCGGCGCGCTCGACTTCCTGCAGTCCGTCGTTGAGCTGCTGTTGCGCCGCGGTGCGCGCGGCCACGAACTCGAGCAGGCGTGGCTTCCACGTCGTCGCGAGCTCGCGACGACGCGAGGCCCACCACCTCGCGAGTGGCGTGTCGCCGGTCGGCGCGACTGCCCCGATCACACCGACGGCGACGACGAACGCATCGAGCTGCATCGCGGCCACCGCCGACTCCGACTCCGACTCAACGGCGGCGCCGGGCCAACTCGGCAACCGGAGCTCGAGCGCACGTGCTGCGTCGATCGCCTCGACCAGCTGCCCGGCCTCGGGGCGAAGCTCGGGCTCGACTCCGCCGACCTCGTCGCGAAACACCATGGCCCGCGACCGGATCGAACCATACGGGTCGGTCTTCGGGTCGGGCGGTGGACTCGTCCCTTCGGCGACGCCGACGCCACGGACGAAATCGCGCTCGAGCTCGCGAAGCCGGGCGCGGCGGGATTGGAACAGCGCCTCGACCTGCTCGTTCAGCTCGTTCCACCGCGTCGCGATCGCCGGCAGATCCGCCGGCAACGCGACCTGGTCGAGGGCCTCCCTGGCCTGGGCTCGCGACCGCTGCGAGTAGCCGTCTTCGAGCCGGTGCAATGCCGCCAGCGGCGCCTCGGCCGAGGCGAGCGCCTGGTCGAGCTGCTGGAACTCGAGCTGAACCCGCACCAGGCCCTTGTTGGCTTCGGCCGCGACCGTCGCCTCGTCGCCCTCGGCCGCGACCGCCGCGTCGACCTCGCGCCGTTGCGTCTCGACCCGGTCCTCGATCTGCTGGAGCTGGCGCGCGACGTCGGGCAGGTCCGCGATCCACGGCTTGCGCTGCGCCTCCTGGATGCTCGCGTGCAGCGCGCTGTAGTCGCGGGCGAGGTCGGCCGCCGACACACCCTGGCGCGGCCAGATGTACCAGACCGCCACGCCCGCGATCACGAGCACCAGCGCCGCGGCGAGCCAGGCCTTGACGCTCGCCACCGGCCCCTTCGCCTCGAAGATCCGGAGCTCCTCGAGAACGTCCGCGAACGAGTCGTAGCGATCGTCGCGATCGCGTGCCGTCATCCGCTCGATGATGCGATCGAGCGGCTCCGGGATCTGCTCCACGACGGCGCCGGGCGACAGCCGCCGCGTGTCGAGCGTGAACTTGCGGATGTCCGCGATCGTGCCGGTGCGCGGCGCCGCGCGCCGGCCGGTCAGCGCATGGTAGAACGTCGCCCCGAGCGAGTACATGTCGCTGCGGTGGTCGACGTCACCCATCTCCCACTGCTCGGGGCTGGCGTAGGCCGGCGTCATCGGCAGGTAGAGACTCGAGAGCTCGGCGTCGGGTGTCGCGGCGCGGCGCTGGTGCCGTTTCACCGCGCCGAAGTCGGCGATGCGCAGATCGGGCAGGTCGGCCGCGTCGAGGCGCTGCAGCAGCAGGTTCTCGGGCTTGAGATCGCGGTGCACCAGGGGATCGGGCTCGCGGTTCGGGCCCACCCGCCGTTCGGCGGCGAGCAGGCCGTCGGCGGCCTGCCGCAGCAGCCGCACGGCCTCAGCCGGCGGCAGCCGGCCGCCCTCGAACGTCACGAGGTAGTCGAGCAACGTGCCGCCGCTGCAGTACTCCATGACGAGGTAGTGCAGCGCCGGCTCGAACACCGAGGGGCGATGGGTGCCGGACGCGAACACCTGCGCGACGTAGGCCGTCTTCAGCGTACCGCCGGCGTAGGCCTCCTCCTGGAAGCGCTCGATCGCGTCGTCGTGCCCGAGCCACTCGCCGCGCATGGTCTTGAGCGCGACAAGCTTGGTGCCGGCGCCGAGGCTCTGCTCGGCGAGGTAGACCTCCCCCATCCGGCCGCCGCCGAGGCGCTTCAGGATCCGGTAGCCGTCAACGACCTTGCCCTTGAGGCTGCCCTGCTGCGCATCGTTCACGGCCGGGCGCGGCGGACCCAGCCCGCCATCCGGCAAGGTGTCGTCGAACTCGTCGGTCATACGTGGCTCAGCTCCCGCGGCGCTCGCCCGGTCTTCCCCGTCGAGAGCCTCGCCAGTCCGCCACGCTTCGTCAACGGCAGCGAACGAAAATCCGCCTGCCGCCGCACCCTCGCCGGTGCCGATGCGCCTCAGCGCGCCTTGACGACGGCGGTCAGCGTGCGGCCCTTCGGCGTCAGCTGGATCGACATGCGCGCCGGCATGCGTTCGGCCTTGGCGCTGATGCGACCCTGCCCGAGCGCCGCGAACCACTCGCGCAGCCCGATGCTCATCGCGAACACCGCGCCGTCCGCGAGCTGCTCGCGCTGCACGGCACCGTCGGCGACGACGTCGGCGATCGCCTTCGCCCGCTCGGGGGTGCCGCCCATGAGCATGTAGCTGCCGAGCGTGGCGGCGAACTGATGCATCTCGTCGTCCGGCATCATCGGATTCGCGGGTCCGTCGTTGTAGATCACGAGCTCGAAGAACTTCGCGCCGCGGTGCTCGAAGACGTCTTCCTTGAGCTCGATCTCGACATTGCCGGCGGTCGGCTGCTGCGCCCGCATCAGCTCGACGTAGTCCGGGCTCTGCACGAACGTCGCGAGCTCCTCGCCATCGCGGAAGCCGTAGAGCCCTTCCATGCACATGCCCTCGCCGATCGCGAACGCCAGCCCGCCGTCGTAGAGCTGCATCATCCGGCGCCACAGCGCGCGAGCGCGAGCGCGCACCGCCTCGTCGCGGTACGACATCGACAGTCCGAACTCCATCAGCGGCTCGCACCGCTCGCCGAGCGCTTCGGGATCGAACGAGACCTGGACCGCCATCATGCGGCCCTCGCTGCCCGGCAACACCGGGCAGCCGCTCGCCGCCGGCCGCAGGGCTTCGACGGTCCCGGCCAACCAGTTGCCGGGCTTGGCCGTGACCGCGACTTCGATCTCGAGGCCGTCGGTCTCCATCGCCGACGGATCGCTGCGCATCACGAACTCGGCCCGCTCGAGCAGATACGGAAAATCGAAAATGCCCGCCACCAGCCCGGCGGCCTCCTTGGCCGGCATGCCCTGCTGCGTCATCGCCAGCACGCCGACCCCCTGGGCGATGCCCTTGACCTTGGCGATCTCGTCCGCGAACAGCTCCATCAGCGCACCCGGCTCGACCGCGACCTCGAGGAAGCGCACCGCACCGGTCGCGGTCGCGACCGCCACGGCGCGATCGGGATCGACCGTGAGCACGTAGTGCTCGCCGGTGTCCAGGGCCGGCAGTGCCTGTCGGTGGCCGAACTCGCGCGCGATCTGGCTCACCGGGTAGGGATCCGCCGACCGCAGCGTCAACACGGGCCGCGGCCCGGCGGCGGCGGCGGTCTGCTCCTGGGCGAGACCGGGGAGCACGGGCAACGCGAGCGCGGCGATCAGGGCGGGCGTGAGCAGTCGAAGCATGACGGGAACGCGGTCGTCGGGTGTTCGGCGGAAGGAGGTCCGACAGTCAGAGTAGCCGGCGAAGGCCCGCGGCCCGTCGACGACTTTCGTCGAGGGCTTGTGGAAATGTCCGCGGTAGATTGTGCGCTTGGACGCGCCGCCACCCCTCGCCCGCCGCCTCTCGCCTGCACGAGTCGCGGTGTCGACGCTGCCGGCAGCGGCGCTGGCGGTGGTCCAGGTGGCCTGGGTCTGGCCGTTCTTCAGTGACGACGCGTTCATCTCGCTGCGCTATGCCGACCGGCTGCTGTCGGGCGATGGCCTGACCTGGACCGGCGCGGAACGGGTCGAGGGCTACAGCAACCTGCTCTGGGTGCT
>JAGQRB010000343.1 GCA_020425925.1 Planctomycetota bacterium | reverse complement strand
TTCCTTCTCCTCGGGCGACAGCGGCTTGTCCTTGTTCGCCTTCGCGCCGGTGATCGGGCCACCGAGATCCGGGATCGTCGCCGGATCGGGCCAGACCGCCTTGGTGCCGGTCGCGTCGAGCGGGTAGAGCGTGGTGTAGAGCTCGCGCATCTTCTCGAGCCGCTCGGCATAGAACTCGGCCAGCTTCTTGGCCTTGTTGGCCTGGTCCGACTTCTCGAAGTCCCACGAGTAGAGCACGATGTAGTTCGGCTGCGTGAAGAGGTCCCAGCCGTCGAGGTTGGCGATGTTCGCCATCGCCTTCTCGAGCGCCGCCTTCTTCGCCGGCGTGTCGGCGTATTGGAAGCGCTTGTCGCTGGTGTCGAGGGCCGCCTCGGTCACCTCGTACTCGTCGCCGCTGCGGATCATCTTGGAGATGATGTTCTTCCACTTGCTCTTCGGCTTGCCGTCGGCCTTCTCGAGCGGGATCTCGATCACCAGCGCGGACTGCTGGCCGTCGAAGTCGTAGACCGCCGCCTCGCACCAGCACACGCCGGTCGGACCCCAGCCGTTCTCGTAGCGCCAGACCCAGTGCTCGTAGGCGAGCTTGCCGTTCTTGGCGCGCATCGCCTTGCCGTCCTGAATGATCTCGACCTTCTTCTGGGCGTCGAGCCAGGCCTTGAAGCTCGCATAGCTCTTGGCGCCGAACTGCGCCATCGCGGCCTTGAACTCCTTCGCCGCCTCGGGCGGCATCCCCTTCGGGATCGCGATGCCGCCGTCGTCGGCCGACTTCTTCGGGAAGATGTAGACATCGGTCTGCCAGGCGTAGCCGCGCACGGTGTCCTGCAGATCCTTCGACATGAAGCGCGCCCGGTGGTACGGGCCGGTCTCGCCGTAGCGCATCGGCAGGCGCTCGAGGCGGCTCGGTGCGGTGATCTCGATCCGGGCCTCGGGAACCGCCTCGGTACGCCAGTCCTGGGCAGCCGCCGGCGCGGCGAAACCGCCGGCAGCGCCGACGACGAGAAACAGGGCGCCGATGCGACGCGTCATGCTTGCCATCAAAATACTTCCTCCGAAGGCCTCGGGTTCGGGCCCAGGAATCGGGCCCCCTCGGGTGTGCGGGTCAGGGTATATCGAAAGGACACGGGCGGGAAGCCCGTCGGGTGCGGAGCTTTGGGCCGAGCTCGAGCCCTCCGCCGGTGTATGCGACCTTGTGTCCGACGGCGGTGTCGACCTGTCGGAACAGCCGGTCCGACGGGCACCCCCGCCCGATACTTCCGTTTCGCCGGCCGCCGCGATCACCCGCCGCACGCGCCGCGCCGGGCGAGCTCGGCGAGTCCCGGCAGCCCCCACTTCGCGCGCTCGCTGTCGGTGGTCGCCGGGTCGACCGGCCAGAGTTCGCGCCGGCCGTCACGCTCGACGTGCTGGGTGCCGAACTTCTGCGGCAGACCGTCGAGCTGGCGCAGTCGGTCGAAGCCCGCGGCGGCGAACGGGCGCGCCGCCGGGTCGCGCGCCATCAGCGCGAGCAGTTCGCGGTAGGCGGCTTCGACCGTCGCGCGATCGTCGCTCGGCAGCCGCGCCGCGGCCGCCGCGATGCGCTCGGCAGCCTCGCTCACGGCCGCAGCAGGGGTGCGATCGCGGCGGTGAGGCGCTTGCTGATCGATGTCGGCGCTTCGCCCGCGGCGATCTCGACCAGGGGACACCCGCGGGCTGCGATGCGATCGAGCGCCGCTCGGAACACCCCCGGCAGCCCGGGGTCGGCGAGCAGCACGAGGCCGATGCCGTGCTCGGCGCAGTAGTCGGCCACCGCCGTGAGGGTGCGACCGAGCGACTCGACGTGGCTCGCCGCCGTGGACGCCGGCGCCGCATCGAGTTCGAACGACGAGACCCCGAACACGATCACGCCCGGCCGGTAGCCGGTGTAGAACCGCCGGAACACGTCCCACTGCTGGGCGGCGTGCGCGTTCTCGGTCGCCAGGCACGGCACGTCGACGCGCCTGGGCGCGGCGAGGTCAAGCGCCACCTGCAGATCGCCGGCGAGCAACACCTCGAGGTGTTCTTCCGGCGCGGCCGACTCGTGAGCGCGGCCGTAGAGCAGCTGACCGCCGAGCAGGAAGACGCGGTAGTCGGCTGACCGGGCGTCGTGGATCGTGTACGGCCCGCGCAGCAACTGCGCCTCGGCCTCGGCGAGCTGAGAACCCGCCGCCGGGCCGAAGACCTCGTCGAGCGCGGATTCGTCGGCGCGCAGCGACGGCATGGTCGCGAGCAGCAACGCCGCGGCCAGCAGCAGCAAGGCTCGCCGCGGCGCGGCCGAGAGACCGATCGCACCGCCGGCACCGAGCAGCGCGAACAACGCGCCGGCCGGCGGCTGCTGCAGCGGCAGGCCGGTCTGGCGGGTGACGAGCCACGCCCCGAACGCGGTCAGCACGGCGGTGCCGAGCGCGTGCCAGAGGAAGTGGCGGACGGTGGTCGCCGCCAG
>JAGQRB010000342.1 GCA_020425925.1 Planctomycetota bacterium | reverse complement strand
TCGACCTGTGGAGCCAGCGCGCCGAGTACGCGGTGATCCACGAGGAGCTGCCGTGGACCGACCTGCTCGCCGGCATGACGCCGGCCGAGATCCTGCAGCGCGACAAGGTCGACCTCGTCGACTACATGCGGTCACGGGGTCAGCGGCTGGTGTTTCTGGCCGACTGGACCGACGGCCTGTCACGCGCCGAGGAGGCACCGCAGCTGCGCGCGCTGAGCCGGAGCTTGAGCGAGCCGGTGGTGCAGCAGCTCGCGCGCGACTGGGTGGTCGCGGTCGCGACCATCCTGCAGCCCGACTACGTCGGCCTCGGCGCCGAGACCAACCTGATCCGCGCCGTCGCGCCGCCGGCGCTCTACGATGCGGTCGTCGCGGTCAGCAACGCCGCCGCCGCCGACCTCGCCGCGGTGAACGACCCGGCGGTGCGATTCTTCAGCGTGCAGGTCGAGACCGCATGGGGCCATCTGCCGCCGGGGCCGTTCCGCGGCATCGCGCAGGACCTGCTCGACTTCCCGTTCGCGGAGGCGATCGGCCTCTCGTCGTATCCGTACTTCGCGTTCGACGATCCCGATCGGATCCCGGTCGACTACTACCGGCGCGTGCTCGAGCCGACGATGCTGCCCGCGTTCGTCGCCGAAGGCGGCTGGACCTCGGCGGACGTCGGCGTCGGCACCTCGTCGCCCGCGAAGCAGGCGCGCTACATCGCGCGCCAGGAGGAGCTGCTCGACGGCATCGACGCGCTGCTCTGGCTGCATCTGCTGTTCGCCGATCCCGACCTCTCGACCTGGCCGCAGCCACAGCCCGTCAACCTGCCGCTGTTCACCAACATCGGGCTCACCAACAGCGATTTCTCGCCGAAACCGGCGCTCGCGGTCTGGGACGAGCTGTTCGCGCGGCCGCTCGTCGGCCACGGGATGTAGCGGAGTCGAAGGCAGCCGGATCACCGATTCCCGAAAAACCGGTAGCCGCCGCAGGTCGGGATCTCGTCTCAACCGATCGACCCGCGCTCCTGCCACGCGAGGAACCGATCCATGCCGCGAATCCGCACCCTGCACGTCTCCCTGGTCCCGCTCGCACTCACCGCCCTTGCGAGTGCGCAGACGAACTACGGCACCGGCACCGCCGGGACCGGCGGCATCACGCCGCGAGCCTGGTTTCGCGGCTCGGCGTCGCCGGGCTCGAGCTTCGCGGTCGAGCTCGACCGCGCGCTCGGCGGCAGCCCGGCCTTCGTGGTGATCGGGCTGGCCCCGACCTCGGTGGTCGCAGCCGGCGTCGAGGTGCTGGTGCAACCGGTGTTCAGCGTCTTCGTCGGCCTGACCGGCGGTGGCGCGGGCGTCGCGGGTGCCGGCACCGCCGGCTTCGCGATCCACGTGCCGAACTCGTCGTCGTTCGTCGGCCTGCCGATCCACTCGCAGTGGCTCGCGGTCGACCCCGGCGGCCCACAGGGCATCAGCGCCAGCGACGGTCTCGAGCTGCACATCGAGCCGCCGCCGCTGGTGCTGGCCGCCGGCACCGCCGGCTCGCTCGACCGGGTCTACGCGCTCGACCCCACGACGGGGATCGCAGCCGACTGGAACGGTGCGATCGGCGCCGACAACCCAGTCGCCGTCGAGTTCACCCCGAACGGCGAGATCTGCATCGTCGGTGCGGCGCTGTCGCACGACTTCGTCATCGCCGACGCGCTCAACAACGGTACGGTGCTCGGCTCGGTCGGCGTCGGCAGCGCCCTGCCGAACGACGTCGCGATCACTCCCGATGGCCGCCGGGCCTACGGCGTCACGGGTGGCCCCCAGGGCTCGAACCTCGGCCTGATCATCGAGATCGACGTCGACCCGAGTTCGCCGACCTTCGGCACCCAGATCGGCAACGTCACCGGCATCCCCACCGGCATCAGCCAGCTCGAGGGCGTCGGCATCTCGGCCGACGGCAGGACCCTCGCCGCGGTCAACCTCGGCCTCGGCCAGGCGGCGCTGATCGTGCTCGTCGACGTCGATCCGAGCAGCGCGACGTTCAACACCGTCCTGCGCTCGGCGCCGCTGACCGGCTTCACCGCCGACGTGCGACTGAATCGCGACGGCTCGCTGGCCTACGTCTCGAGCGCCGGACTCGGCGGCCCGAGCTCGATGCTGGTGGTCGACACGGCGAGCGGCCTGGTCGTCGCCACCATCCCGGCGATCGGCGACTTCCCGACCGACGTCGAGATGTCGCCGCGCGGCGACTACGTGCTCGTCGGCTGCCCCAACAGTGACGAAGCCGTGCGCATCGACGTCGATCCGGCGAGCCCGGGCTACCTCTCGTTCCAATCGGTCGTCCTGCCCGGCCAGCCGTTCGCGATCGCGATCGCGCCCGACGGCTACACCGCCTGGTGCAGCGACCAGGGCGGCAGCGACCTCTACGAGATCGACACCACCGCGATGACAGTGCTGCGGACGGTGCCGATCGGCACTGGCGGCGCCGACGCACTCGCCGTGCGATGACTCAGCGCTCGGCGCCGTAGGTGCGCTGCCAATCGGCGACGATCTCGATCACGGGGCTCGCGTCGGCGCAGCGCGCGCGCAGCTCCCGCATGCAACGCTCGAGTTCGGGGACCGACGTCGCGCGCTCGCCGAGCGCCGCGCCGGCGGCGGCCACACCGGCGCGGTAGAGCCAGGCCTCGGGGCGGGCATCGTCGATCGTGGTCGCGGCGATCCGACGTGCGGCCGCGAACTGCTCCCGCGCGGCCGCGAAGCGCCGCGTCGCGAGCAGCAGGTTGCCGAGCGTGCCGTGGGCGTGGGCGCGCTCGGCCGTCGGCGACGACTCGACCCGTTCGCGAGCGACGACGGCGCCGCGCATCAGCTCCTCGGCCTCCGCCAGCAGCGCGGCACGCTCGTCGTCGCCGGACTCGGCACGCTTGACCAGCACGATCGCGAGATTGGTCTGGGTCAACAGGGTGTCAGGCGCCTCGTCGCCCAGCACGCTGCGCCGCGCCGCGAGCACCGCGCGGCCGAGGCGCTCGGCTGCACCGAGACGACCGAGTCGACGCTCGAGGATCGCGAGGTTGTGCCGGGTCGTCAGCGTACGCCGATCGTCCGCGCCGAACAGATCGGTCTGCCCGACCCGCACGGCGTCGAGCACGTCGTGCGCGGCGGCGATCGCACCGCGCTCGATCAGCACGGCGGCGAGGTTGCCGCGCGCCGCGAGCGTGTCGGGATGCGCGTCGCCGAACTCGGCGACACGGTAGCCCACGACCGTCCGGAGCATCCGCTCGGCATCGTCGAACCGGCCGAGCCCGCGCAGCGCCAGTGCGGCATTGCCGCGGATGGTCTCGCGTACGCGTTCGTCGCACCGTGGCAACGCGTCGGCAGCCGCGAGCGCGGCGAGCAGCACGGCCGCTGCCTCGGCGTGATCGCCGCGCGTATCGTGGATGCGACCGACGAGATTCTCGAGCCGCAGCCACTCCGGCGAACCGGGCGGGAAACGCCCCGCGTACTCGGTACGAAGCGCGATCGCGAGCGCGCCGGCCTCGTCGGTGCGGCCGAGATCCGTCAGGCACGAGAGTCTCCCGAGCTCGAGGCGGCGAGCACGGTGGGCGAACTCGACACCCATGCCGTGCATCAGCTCGACGGCCCGCCGCAGCTGCGGCTCGGCGCTCGCAGGCTCCCCTATCCGTGTCAGTACCTCGCCCAGGACGGCGCGCATCTCGGCCTCGACCTCGGGCCGCGGCAGCGCCGCCTCGAGCCGTTCGACCGCACCGCGCAGCGCGTCGCCGAGCCCGATACGCGGGCCGCGGCCGTGCCAGGGATCGGCGTCGTAGAGCATCGCGACGAGGAAGTCGTGCCCCCACTGCGCATCCTCGCGCGCGCGCGCCGCGCGCAGCATGCCTCGCGTTGTGCCGACGGCGCCGAGTACGAGCGCGATCACCAACAGCGCGGCGGTCAGCGACAGCACGCGGTTGCGGCCGACGAAGCGGCTCAGCAGGTACCAGGCGCTCGGCGCCCGCGCCGCGATCGGTTCCCCGCGCAGGTAGCGGCCGAGGTCGAGCGCGAAGGCGGCGGCGGAGTCGTAGCGCCGTTCGGGGTCCTTCTGCAGCGCCTTCAGCACGATCGTGCGGAGATCGGCTGGCACGCCGGCGAGCGCGCGCGGGTCGGGCGCGGTCTCGACCACCGTGCGCGCGGCGGCGGCGAGACTCATGCCCGCGACCTCGTACGGCAGCTTGCCGGTGACGAGTTCGTAGAGCACGACACCGAGCGCATAGACGTCGGTGCGGGTATCGATCGCCGCGCTGTCGCCGTGCGCCTGCTCCGGGCTCATGTAGCCGACCGTGCCGACGATCTGCCCCGCCAGCGTCAGCAGACTGTCGCCGCGGTCGTCGTCCATGATCTTCGCCACCCCGAAGTCGATCACCTTCGGCCCGCCGTCGTGGCCGACCAGGATGTTCGCAGGCTTGAGATCGCGGTGCACGACGCCCTTGCAGTGGCCGTGGTGCACCGCGTCGCAAACGGCGCGCAGCAGGGCGACCTTGGCGTCGACGTCGAGCTCGAGCGCACGTGCGTACGCGGTGATCCGCCGGGCGCCTTCGACGTACTCGAGCGCGTACCACGGAACGGCGCGGTCATCGACCTCGAACGTGCCGCTGGCATAGATCTCGGCGATGCCCGGATGGCGCAGCCGCGCCAGGATCGCGGCCTCGTCGGCGAAGCGGCGAGCGAGCGCACCGCCGTCCTGCGATCCGGACAGTACCTTGAGCGCGACCTCGCGGCGCGGTGACTGCTGTTCG
>JAGQRB010000341.1 GCA_020425925.1 Planctomycetota bacterium | reverse complement strand
GAACGCGGCGGTGTCGGCGCCGCGGAGGTAGACCGGCAGGCTGGCGATCAGCGTCGTGATCCCGCTCGCGATGTCGATCGCATACAGCGAGGTGCCGCCGCCGACGAGCTGACCGTCGCCGCGCACCGCGATCCACTGGATGTTGCCGCTCGTCGCACCGGTCGGGGAGAACTGTCCGGTCCCGACGTCGATCGTGCCGATCAACCCACCGCCGGCGGCGTAGAGCACGCTGCCGACCATCGTCATCGCCTGGATCCCGCTGATGCCGGTGAACCCGATCGTCGTCGTCACCCCCGTCGCGGTATCGATCGACTGCAGCAGGTTCTGCTGGCCGGTGTAGACGATCATGTAGAGCGTCGTGCCGCTGCCGGCGGCCATCGCGCGGACGTCGGCGCACGGGAACATCGGCGTCGCGGTCAGCGACGCGTTGTCGATGCGCGAGACGAAGCCGAACGACACCGGCGAGCCCTGACCGATCGACCAGACGTCGCCGTTCTCGTCGCGGGCCATGCAGTTCTGCCCGAACATCCCGACGCCAGCCGCTTCGATCGCGCCGGTGTAGGAGTCGAGTGCGTAGATTTGCCCGGTCCAGTCGACCGCGAGCATGTCCTGGGCGGAGACCGGAACGGTGAGCGCCGCGAGGGCGAGGAGTTGGAGCGGGAGCTTGCGCATGGCAAGACCATAGGACCTTCGAGCGGAGCGGTAACGTCGGCGCGGTTTCCGTGCAACGCCGGCGCGGCGACCGCCGTTGGGATCCCCGGCTAACCGCCCGAGGAGATCGATGGCCAGCACCGCAGCGACCTATCGCGTAGGCCCACCAGTCCCACCGAAGATCAACCACGACAACGGGTTCCTCGACGTTTGCACGCCGCGCGAGGCGTCGGCGGAGGACCGCGCGCTGTTTGCGCTGTGGACGACGAAGCTCGAGGTCGGCGAAGCGGTGCAGGGGCTGCCGGGCGCTCCGGATCTGCCCGACGCGCTCGCCGCCTATCGCCACTTCCTGTTCGGCAACGGCGAGGACCGCGAGTTCTCGTACGAACGCTACGTGCTCGGGGACCCGAGCGGACGCACGACGCTGCGCAACCTGATCGCCGATGCCCAGCTCGGCGCCGAGGATCTCTACGCCAAGCGCGGCCAGCGCGGCTCGGACCAGTTCCAGATGGTCGGCAGCGCGATTCCGTGCGGCGCGCGCAGCACGCGGTTCCCCTATCCGGAGACCGAGAACTGGCAGAAGGCGATCGGCGCGCACACGGTCTGGCTCAGCGCTGCCGTCGACGTCACCAAGGGCGATGTCACGACGCGGTTCGTCATGCTGCTGCAGGTCCACGCCGAGGACCGCTACAACTTCAACCCGGGCCAGCACGACATCGCGACCGGCATCCCCGACGCAGCGAACGGCCGCTTCGAATGCTCGGGACTGGCGCAGCAGTACACCAACCGCGCACAGCTCTCCCGCCGCATCGCCTGGAAGGCCGCGAGCCGCGCGGCCTACACCGAGACGATCGTGCCCGGCGGGCGCCCGCGACAGCCACAGGACAATCGGCGGGTCCGAAACCGGCTCTGAGTCCGGTCGCCGTCGCGTCAGAACAGGCTCACGCCGAACGCATCCGAGCTCGCGAAGCCGAACGGCCCGGCCGGATCGACGACGAGCCACTGGCCGAACAACGTCGCACCGGCGAGCCCAGGATCGTTCGGCACCGCGATCGGCAGCGACAGGTAGCCGCCGGCCGGACCGCTGCCCAGCGTCAGGCCGATGCCGGCGGTGATCAGCGCCGGGCTCTGCGCGACGTAGACGTTGTGGCCGAGCAGGATCGTCGGCGTCGTGTTGGCGAACAGGTCGGTGACGAGGAACGTCAGCGTGCCCGGCGGTGCCTGGTCGACACCGATCACGAGCCGCGGGTTGCCGACGTAGCCCGGCTGCCATGCGCTCGCGCGCGGTGCCAGGCCGCCGCTGCCCGCCGTGCCGGTACCGAACGTCTGCGGCAGACCCTGCGTCTCGCTCCAGAGCGTCGGCCGGTCGAACGGCGGCAGCCCGTTCTGCACCCGCGGATCGGTCAGCGTGCGCAGGAACGCCTCGAGGTCGAGCTTCGACGACGGCGACAGCGCGCCGATGATGTTGAAGATCAGCGGGTCCTGGTTGACGTGGAAGTCGCCGCCGCGTCCGTAGAACTCGATCACGTCGGCGAGCGTCGCCTGGCTGCCGTTGTGGAAGTACGGCGCGCGCAGCTCGACGTTGCGCAAACCCGGCACCTTGAACTTGCCGCTGTCGAGCACGTTCTGCGTGACCGCGGCGCGGCCGTTGTCCTCGCCGTACGGCCGCACGCCGACGTTGCGGAAGTCGTTCAGCACCGGGCCGTTCGCGAGCACGCCGTTCAACACGTCGGTGTGGCACGTCGCGCACAGCGCGTTGAAGGTCTGGCGCCCGAGGTTCTCCTGCGTCGTCAGCGAGTGCTGGCCGATCAGCGCGAGATCGAACGGCGAGCGGTCGCTGACCAGCGCGCGTTCGTAGGCCGCGATCGCGAACAGGATGCGCTGCGGGGTCACACCAGGCGAGCCGAAGACCTGTTGGAACAGCTGACCGTAGTCGCTGCTGCCGACGAACGACTGCAGCGCCGCCGGCACGTTGGTGGCGAGCGCGAGCGGCGTCAGCGTCGGCAGCTCGGCGGCGATGTCGCTCCAGGTCCGCCCGATGTGGCTCATCTCGCCGGCGTCGACCGGCGGCAACGCGGCCTGGCTCTCGAGCCCGCCGCCGCTCGGCAGCACGACCTGATTGGTGATCGGGTCGCGGAACGTCGCGCCGGCGCGGCCGTCCCAGAACAGCTCGGCGAGGTAGCCCGAGTTGATCGGCGACGGCGCCCGCCGCCTGGTGACCTGGCGATCGGCGCCGAACAGCACCGACGCGGTGTAGCGCCCGGTCTGGTCGTGGCGCACGACACCGAACGAACCGTGCACGTCGTCGGCGGTGCCGAACACACCATCGAAGCCCGGATGCGTGCTGCCCGGACGCGGGTCCGAACCGCCGTTGTCCCAGCGGTGGCACGTGCCGCAGGCCATCGTGCGCGTCGACGACAGCTGCTCGTCCCAGAACAGCGCCTTGCCGAGCGCGATCTTGCCCGGCGTCGACGGGTTGCCGGCGGGCTCCGGCGGCGGCGGGAAGACCTGCGCCGCGAGACCGACGGCCAGTGGCGCCAGCGCGACCAGGCGAAGCAGCGGTGTCATGGCGACGTTCACTCGCAGAACGATATCACCTGCAGCGACTACGTGCCGGAACCGACGGGCTGCAGCTCGATCGCACCGAACGCGATGGCACCGGGCGATGAGTAACGGAAGACGTGGGCCGAATGGCCGGTCTTGTCGCGCAGTGCCTTCTTGAGACGGAGCGCCTCGTGCCAGGCCTTGGTGTGGTCGCCGAGCACGGCGACGACCCCGCGGCCGGCGAGCGTCGCGCCCCAGAGCGCGGCGCCGGCGGCGCGACGCTGACGCGCGACCTCGACGACGAAGTCGCCGACGCCG
>JAGQRB010000340.1 GCA_020425925.1 Planctomycetota bacterium | reverse complement strand
GAGAACACGCAACGCGGACGATATCGGGAGTTCATGCAGTGCGACTTCGACACGATCGGCACACGTAATATCGCTGCGGATGTCGAGACGGGTCTGGTGATCCACGACTTGATGCGGGCGATCGGCTTCGAACGCTTCACGATTCACGTCAACAACCGCAAGGTGCTCAATGGGTTGCTCGAGCGGATTGAACTGGCCGACCGTTCGACGGCTGTGCTGAGGGCGCTGGATAAACTGGCAAAGATCGGTCCGGATAAGGTCGCCGCCGCGGCCGAGCGCATCTTCGCGCGGCCGACGACGATCACCGGCAGCATCGGCGTGATCATGAGCAACTACAACTTCGCCGAGGCGGCGAAGAAGCTCGGCATCGATCAGGTCGTCGTCAAGTCGGACCGCACGCCCTACAAGGACATCCTGTCGCCGTTCCGGGCGATGCAGCCCGAGGAGCACGCGCTGCTGCAGCGCATCGTCGAAGAGCTCTACGATCGCTTCGTCGACGTCGTCGACGCCGGCCGCGACGAGCTCGATCGCGACGGTGTCCTGGCGGTCGCGACCGGCGCGATCTACTCCGCGACCGACGCGCGTGACAAACACCTCGTCGACGAGATCGGCGGCCAGGACGACGTCCTGCGCTGGTTCGAGAACGCGCTCGACACCGAGGTCGCGCTCGTCGGCCAGCGCCGCCGCGTCGGCCTCGCGGATCTCCTGTTCGGTTCGCGCGCGACGCCGCCGACGCTCGAGTCCGCCGCCGGGCGGCTGCTCACCGGGCTCTCGGGCCCGCGTTTCCTCTACTACTGGGAAGGCGGCCGCTGATCCGCGCCGCGCACGCACAACGATGCACAACCTGGAGCTCACGGAAGATCAGGACCTGATCGTCGACACCGCCCGCAAGTTCGTCGCCGACGCCGTCGCGCCGAACGTGCTCGAACAGGACGAACATCGCAAGTTCGCGCGCGCCGAGTTCGACGGCCTCGCCGAGCTCGGCCTGTTCGGTCTCTCGGTCGGCGAGGACGCCGGCGGCGCCGGCATGGGCTTCGTGCCGTTCGTCGCCGCGCTCGAGGCGATCGGCCAGCAGAGCGGCTCGCTGGCGCGGCTCTTCGTCGGGCAGGTGCAGTGCGCGCTCGCGCTCGAAGCCGCCGGCCACGCCGCGCTCGACGAGGTGATGTCGGGCAGCGCGCTCGCGGTGTTCGTCGGCCCCGAGCACGGCATCGCGTTCGCAGCCGACAAGGTCGACGGCGTCGCGGAGCTCGTGCCGGGCGGCGGTGAGGCCGGGGTGTTCTACGTCGCCGCGCGCGACGGCGAGACCTGGAAGCTGGTCGCGGTCGACGCCGGTGGGGTCGAGCGCACCGCGGTCCGCAGCCTCGGGCTCGCCAGCAGTGCGCCGGCGCGCGTCACGTTCGCGGCGGCGTCGGCCACGGTCGTCGCCGAGGGTGACGTTGCGGAGCGCGCGATCGACCGCGCCCGCGCGGCGGCCTGGCTCGGCGTCGCGGCGACCGCGGTCGGCGGCGGGGTCGCGTGCATCGAGGCCGCGAAGAAGCACGCCGGCGAGCGCATCGCGTTCGGCAAGCCGCTGCTGCGGCAGGAGGCCGTCGTCCGCAAGATCGTCGAGTCCCGGCAGGGGGTCGACGCCGCGCGGCAGCTCGCGATGCACGCGGCGCGGCTCGCCGACGCCGGCCTCGACGCGACGCAATCGGCGCTGCAGGCCCGCGTGCTCGCGGTCGACGCGATGGTGCGCGCGGCCGACGAGGCGATCCAGATCCACGGCGGCTTCGGCTACACGGTCGAATACCACGTCGAGCGCCACTACCGCGACGGCAAGACGCTCGAGGTGCTCGACGGCGGCTCCGAGTCGCTGCGCGATCGGCTCGCCGCGGCCGAGGTCTAGAGGCCCGGCCGGAAAGCCGCTACCGCGACCCGCGGCGGCCTCGTCGCGCCAGGCACGCCACGCAAGCCTCGACGAATCAGCGGATTCACCTGCGTTTCCGCGCCGCACCTGACACGACGATTCCAATCCACGCTTCGGGGCAGGCCTTTCCGGCCGGCCCTCTAGTCTAGGCGCCTCGCGCGAGTCCTCAGGAGTGGGCTTTGGCCCACTCGCGCGCGCGCTGCTCGGCACGCCGGACTACGCGGCGCAGCGATACGGGCATCAGCAGCTCGCGATGGCTGCGCAGGTAGCCGCGCAGGAAGGCGCCGACCGCGCCGTCACCGCCGGGCGAGCCTGCGGCCCGGAACGCCGCGAGCAGACGGCCGAGGTCGCGGCCGCGCCCGCGGGTGTCGGTCGGCGCCTTGCGCCGCACGCCGTCGAGATCGACCATCACCACCGTGTGCGTGCCGGGAACGCGCACCAGGTTGTCGAGCTTGAGGTCGCGGTTGCGCAGCCCGCAGGCGTGCAGCCGCCCGACGCTGCGGCCGAGATCGCCGGCGAGCGCCGTCGGCGCGTCGAGCTCGCCGCGGGCGAGCTCGTCGGCGAGCGACACGTTTGCGATGCGCTCGACGAGCACGAGGCCGACGCGGCGGAACAGCCGCAGGGCGACCGGTCGGGGAGCCGGCACACCGGCGAACAGCAGCCAGTAGCTCGCGCGCCAGAGCCGGCGCGCGAGGCTCTGTTCGCGCTGCTTCATGACCAGGGCGTCGGTCAGCCACACGGCGCCGCGGCGGCCGCTCTTGTGCGGCGTTGGCGGTGCCTCGGCGAGCGAGCGCGCGGCGTCCCGCAGCGCGACCGCGGCCGGTTCGGGGCGCGCGGGGTCGAGGTGCCAGAACCACTGCGGCTGGCCGCGGCGCTTGGGTCCGCTCTCGGTGTGACGGCAGCTGCGCTCGCTGCGGCGCCCGAACTTCGGCAGCGCTGCCGCGCGCCAGCGTCGGGTCTGCCGCGCGCAGAGCTCGTCGAAGCGTCGATCGACGAGGCGCTCGGCGCCGTCGCCGCCTTCGCGGTAGGCCGCGGTCAGCGTCCGTGCCGCCGGCGACAGCGGGCCGCCGTCGAGCGTCTGGCAGAACAGTGCGAGTCCGGCCGCGCGCGCTTCGGCGCCCGGCTCGCCGCCGTGCCGGAAGCTCGTCAGGTCGACGAGCCACGGCTCGCCGGCGGCATCGACCAGCAGGTTGCCCGGATGCAGGTCGTCGGCGATCACGCCGCTGTCGTGCACCCGCCGCAGCAGTCGTCCGACCCGGGCCTGCACCTCGGCCGGCAGGGCGAACGAGAACTCGCGGGCTGCCTCTACCGTCCGGGTCACGACGAAGCTGCGTTCCGTGCCGGCGTCCGTCGCCAGCCCCAACGCGACCGGCTCGACCGCGGGCAGCCCGACCGCGCGTGCCCGCAGCAGGTTCCCCGCCTCCCGCGCGCCGCGCGGTCCGCGCGCGGCGTCGCGGGCGCGGTCCGACAGCGTGTCGGCACGGAAGACCTTGACGTGCACGGCGACCTCACCGAGGCGGCCGCGGAGCACGGTCCGGACGGTGCGTTCCTTGACCGGCTCCAAGCCGTGGCGGTGCCACTCGGCGACGTCGTGCCGCAACAGCCCGGCCAGCGCGTCGGCCACTTCGGTCGACGCCGTCACCAGGCCGTCCCGGAGGGCGGTCGAATGCGGCAACCTTTCGTTGCCCGGCGTCGGGCCGTGCGGAACCATAGAGCGCGATGTGGAAGCTCCACCGATACTACCTCAGGGAGCTCGTTATCAACTTCGGCATCACGTTCCTCGTGATGTTCGCGGTGGTGCTGGTGTCGCTCGTGACGCGCGGCATCAACCGGTCCCAGGGCGGCGGCCTGCTCGACGCAGCGCTGATCACGGTGCTCTGGACCCTCGATTCGTTTCCGCACCTGCTGACGATCACGTTCCTGCTCGCGACCGTGCTGACCTACGCGCGGGCGGCGCAGGATCGCGAGCTCATCGCGATCCGTGCCGCCGGAATCGGGCCGCGGGTGCCGATGATGCCCGCGCTGCTCGTCGGGATCGTGCTGTCGATCGGCGCCTCGTTCGCCAACCACTACGTGTTGCCCGAGGTGCACTACATGAAGTACCGGGTGATCGCGGACGTCGCCCGCAATGTCTTCACGAACCTCAAGCTCGGCAGTGATCGCATCCTGATCCCGGGCACCGGCTTCGTGATGACGTGCGCCGAGCGCCAGGGTTCCGACTTCCTCGACTGCACGGTGTACTGCCCCGGCGATCGTCGGATCCAGGGCGTGAGCTCGCCGATCGTGCGCGTCGACCGGATCTCGATCCCGCCGGTGGGGGAGCACAGCGAGAGCGTGGACATCGTGCTGTCGGGTTTCCGCGATCCGATCCCGAGCCCGTTCGCGCAGGCGAGCTCCGAGGAGTTCAAGATCCAACTCGACCCGCACGGTATCGCCGATCGCGGGCGACGCCCCGACCGCGACGACGACGTGCGCTCCGACCAGCTGCTCGGCGAGGTCATGCGCGAGGTGCACCCGTTCCCCGAAGCCGCGACCTACACCCTGCTGCGCCGCTGCGGCTTCTCGCTGATGCCGGTGCTGCTCGCGCCGATCGGCTACTGCATCGCCGAGCTGATGCGGCACCGCGGGCGCGTGCTCGCGCTGAGCGTCAGCCTGTTGCCGCTGGTGCTGTTCTACTTCGGTGAGGCGATCGGTGCGCGGGTGCTGCATTCGACGCAGAGCCCGTGGAGCGCGCTGATCCCGCTGCTGCTGCTGGTCGTGTTCGGGGTGCCGCTGTGCTGGCGGCAGCTGCGCCGATGAGTCGGCTCGATCGCTACGTCGGCCGCATCGTGCTCGGCTCGTTCACCGCCGCGCTGGCCTTCTTCATGCTCCTGATCATCATCATGGACATCCTCGCGAAGATGCCGCGCTACGTCCGTGTCGCCGAGGAGCAGGGCTTCAGCACGCTCGACCTGATCGGCGCGCTGCTCTGGCACTACACGCTGTTCCTGCCGGTCTTCTTCGTGACGATGGCGCCGTTCGTGACCGTGATCGCCTGCATGTTCGCGATCGCGCGGCTGCAGCATGCCAACGAGGTCGTGCCGATGCTGTTCGTCGGCCGGCCGATGCGGCGGATCCTGCGGCCGCTGATGCTCTGCGGCCTGCTGTCCGGGATCAGCATGGCGGCCTGCTGGCAATGGGTCGTCCCGCAGGTCGCGCCCGCGATCACCGAATCGGACGAGGAGCTGAACCGCGGCATTGGCACCCAGAAGCACCTCGTCGACGAGTCGACCGACGAGGGTGTCATCCGCCGGCTCTACGTCACCGAGTTCGAACCGGCGAAGAACGAGGTGACCGGCGTCAGCATGCTGCTCGAGGCCGTGCTCGCGGCCGACAGCGTGCTGATCACGGCGAAGAAGGGCGTCTGGGACGGCGAGCGCGGGGACTGGCACCTGATCGAGGGCTGGCGCGAGGGTGTGCACAAGAAGGTGCCCGTCGAATGGCTGGGGCGCGGCGACCTCACTCCGGAGCTACTGCTGCAGCGCGGCCGCGAGGCGATCGAGGCCGACACGTTGTCCTACACCGAGCTCGCCGAGACGATGGCGTTGCGGCCCAACCGTGCCGACGTGCGGCTCGCGCTGCATCGCCACATCACGTTCCCGCTCGCGAACCTGATCCTGCTCATGCTGGTGCTGCCGCTCGCGGTCTGGTTCGAGCGCGGCAGCCGCATCGAACGCATCCTCACCGCGATCGGGCTCTGCGGCGCCTACGCGCTGTTCGATCTGACCTGCCAGAGCCTCGGCGGTCGCGGTCACCTGCATCCGGTGGTCGCGGCCTGGTCACCGACGATCCTGTTCGGCTCGCTCGGCGTCGTGATGTACGGGGGCATCAAGTCGTGACCGGAACGGAACGGGCGCCCTCGACCGGCCCGGGAAGACTGCCCGGCTGGTGGATCGTCGTCGCCGTCGTCGTGTTCGTCGGCCTGGTCGCGCTCGTCATCGTGCTGTCGCCGCGGTCGTGAGCTACGCTGGGCGCATCATGCGCACCGTCCTGCCTTTCGTCACTCTGCTGCTCACCGGCCTGTCGGCGCAGGAGCCGTTCCGGGCCAACGCGTTCCTGCCCGCAGACTACCGCAACGTCGTCGGTGTCGACTTCGCGTCGCTGCGCGACACCGGTGTGCTCGACGAGCTCAGCGCCGGCGTCGCGAAGCTGGCGCTGGCCCAGGCCGAAGCGGCGCTCGGCGTGCCGTTCGCGGCGCTCGATCGCCTGACGATGGTGCCGCGCGCGCGCCCCGCCGCCGAGGACGGCGCCGAGGAACGTGGGCCTTCGCAGCAGTCCGTCATGATCATCGAAGGCAATCGCGAGATGGATCCGCCGCCGTTCGTCGTCGATGGTTCGTACCAGGACGCGGAGGTCGGCGGGCGCGAGGTCAAGCGTCGCGAGGCCTGGGGCGACGAGCTGTTCTACCAGCCGCGGCCGTCGGTGTTCGTCTCCGGATCGACGGCGATGCTCGAGCCGATGATCGCGGGCAAGGTCGGGCCGGGGATGCCGGCAGCCGACGTGATGTCGTTGCTGTCGTCGCGCAAGGATCGTCTGCTGCTCTACTTCGTGATGGACCTCGCCGACGAGAAGCTCAACGGCGATACCCGCGACGGGCTGTTCGACGGCGCCGAGTGGCCCGCCGACCAGGCGCCGCAGTTCCTGTTCGCGCGGCTGTTCGCGGCTGGCGATGCCGACGATCCGAGCATCGGCTTCGAGGTCGTGGTGCGCCACGCGCAGCCCGGCGAGGGCCTCGACGTCAGCGGCAAGGCGATCGATGGGCTGCTGCAGAAGGGACAGGAGATGCCGCAGCTGCGCATGCTCGCGCCCGTGCTGGGGTCCGTGAAGAAGAGCCGCGACGTCTCGGACCTCTGCTACCGCTGGGATCTCGGCCGCGCGCGCACGGCGGCCGGCACGCTGGCGACGGTCCTGCTGCCGATGCTGATGCTCGGCCGTGCCGTCGAGGCGCAGGCGGTGGCGGCCCCGGTGCAGGCGGCCCCGGTGCCGGTCGAGCCGAACGCGGAGAAGAAGAAGGCGCCGGACGAGCAGAAGAAGGACTGAAGGGGCCCGATCGATGCGCATCCTCGCGATCGCGGCCGCCGTCTCGCTGCACCTGCTGCCGGCCCAGCAGATCGAAGCGCGGCGGTTCCTGCCCGACGACTACGAGAACGTCGTCCACGTCGATCTGCAGCGCCTGCGCGACAGCGGCGTCTGGGACGAGCTGCAGACCGGCGCGGCGAAGTTGATGCTCGCGGCGCTCGAGCGCGAGGCCGGCGTGCCGCTGGCGGATCTCGATCGCGTCACGACCGTGGCGCGCATTCCGGCGTCGGGCCCGAGCGGACGCGAGCCGCAGCCGCAGCAGGTGATCCTCCTCGAAGGCAACGCGGCGCTGCCGATGCCCGAGCACGTCGCGACCGGACAACGCTACTACCAGGACACGATCGGCGAGTTCGAGGTCATGCGGCGCGAGAAGCCGCGCGACGAGGTTTTCGCCCAGCCCGCTCCCGAGCTGCAGGTGATCGGTTCGACCGCGCTGCTGCGCGGCCCGCTCGAAGGTCACCCGAACACCGGCATGCCGTGCGCCGACATCCTCTCGCTGCTGTCGGGCAAGGGATCCGACCTGCTGCACATCGCGGTCCACACCGACAACGAGTTCCTGCAGCGCCGCTTCGTCGGCAAGATCCTCCCCGGTGTCGAGTGGCCGGCCGACGACGCGATCGCCTACGTCATGTTGGAGCTGCGTGCGATCGGCGATCCCGACGACCCGCATGTGCACCTCGGCGTCGTGCTGCGCCACACCAAGGTCGGCGATGGCATCGAGGTCACCGAGCAGGCCGCGAGGGCCTGGCTCGCGCACGTCGCGGAGCAGCCGAAGCTGCGGCTCGCGGCACCGCTGCTGCAGCGCGCGACGATCCGGCGCGATCGCGGCGATCTCGTGCTGAAGCTCGATCTCGGTCGCGCGCGCGACGCCGGCGGCAACATCGCGATGATCGCGGTGCCGCTGCTCGGCTACGACGCCGGCAAGTAGCCCGGCGACCTCACGTCACACGAGGTCGGAGTCGCCGAGCGTGTGGTACCAGTGGTCCTTGTAGAAGCGCGCGTCGTCCTGTTCGAACGGGATCACGACCTGGAAGTAGCTGGTGCCGTAGACCGCGAAGCCGAGGCCCTGGAAGCCGAGGAAACGCGGATCGAGGTGGTTGAACAACGTCGACAGCACGGCCGAGCCGAGCTCGTTGGCGCGCTGTTCCGCCGCGGCCACCAGCAGGGCGGTGGCGTCCGCGTCGTCGGCGGGCACGAGCCAGTCGGCGAGGAACGTCGTCGCCGGGAACACGAACTCACGGGTCGTCAACACCGCAACGCCGCGCAGCGCGTCGGTCTGCCGTTCGCGGCACTCCCAGAGCTCGTAGTCGACGTCGTGCGCGTCCGCGAAGCGCCAGTTGAGGTAGCGCGCATCGCGCACGATCGACAGCCGGCTCTGGTCCTGCAGGCGGTGCCACAGCGCATCGGTGTCGCCGTCGAAGCGCTCGACCCGGCGCGCCACCAGGTCGGCGCTGGTCGCGCGGCGCGGGAAGCCGTCGGCGGGGCGTTGCCGGAACAAGAAGTCCCAGTCGCGCACGATCTCGTAGCGCAGGTACTTCTGCCCGATGCGCCAGGTCGCGATCGGCCAGCCGTAGTGGAACGCGTTCTTGCCGTCGCCCTTGCCGCCCCAGAGCTCGTAGTGCGCGTGCGCCAGGTTGACGAACAGTCCCGGGCGTTTCCCGGCGCGGCGGTGCGCGGGCAGCACGAACAGATCGACGCACTGTCCCGCGATGCGGTGTTCGCCGTCGATGCGCACCTGCACCGGCAGCGTGACGTAGGCGCCGACGATGCCGTCCTGCTCGTGGTCGGCGACCATGATGTGGATCAGCCCGGTCGGGTTGTCGCGGAACTTCCACTGCCAGTGCGGCAGCGATCGGTGCGGTTCGAAGGTCGCGTTGTGGCCGCGAAGCAGCGATTCCTCGTCGCCGGGTCGGTACGGGCGGATGGTGATCGCGTCGCTCATCGCGCCGCCGAGTCTACGGCGCTGCGCGCGAGATCTCGATGCCGGGTCGATCCCGACGGACCTCGCGGCCGGGTCCGGTTCCGGTAGGTCGCGTTCGGTGTGGCATGCGCCTTGCTCTGTCGATCGCATGCTCCGCTTTCTGTTTCGAACGCGCTACACCGCCAGCGCAATCCTGTTGCTGGCGCTGCTGGTCGGGGCCTGTGCCTCGGCCTCGGCGGTCCGGCTCGGCGAGGCCTCGTACCCGCCGCGGCCGTCCGGGCATCCTGTCCTGGTCTACGACGCGCTGCCGTCGCGGCCGAGCGAACGCATCGGGCACGTCGTCGGTGAGGGTGAGGACGCGTCGTTCGCCGCGATCGTTGCGGCCATGCAGCAGCAGGCCCGCGAACTCGGCGCCGACGCGATCGTGCTCCGGCGCGGTGCGGGGTTCGTGGCGGGCGGCGAAGAGTGCGGCGACGCCGGATCCGGCCGGGCGGTCGAGGCCACCGCGATCCGCTGGCGCCGAGACTAGGGTCTGCCGAGCTCGCCCTGCCGCTGCGCCAGCCAGTCGTGCGCCTGGCGCGGCGTCATCCCGTCGAGATCGAGCCGGCGCAGCTCGTCGACCAGCGGATCGGGCGCGGGCGCGAACAGCTCCTTCTGCTTCGGTCCGGGCTTGCTGCGCTCGCGGGCGCTGACCAGCGACTCGCGCACGCCGTCGCCTTCGGCCTCGAGCTCCGTCAGCACGGCGGTCGCGCGGTCGAGAACGGGCTTCGGAATACCGGCGAGCTGGGCGACGTGCAGGCCGTAGCTGCGGTCGGCGCCGCCGGGCTCGATGCGGTGCAGGAAGACGATCTCGTCCTGCCATTCGCGCACCGCGACGCGGTAGTTCGCGACGCCGTTGCCCGGTGCCGCGAGATCGACGAGCTGGTGGTAGTGCGTCGCGAACAGCGCGCGGCAGCGCACGCGATCGAGCAGGTCCTCGGCGATCGCCCATGCCAGCGACAGGCCGTCGTAGGTGCTGGTGCCGCGGCCGACCTCGTCGAGGATCACGAGGCTACGGGCGGTTGCGTTGTTGAGGATGTTGGCGGTTTCGGTCATCTCGACCATGAACGTCGAGCTGCCTCGGCTGATGTCGTCGGCCGCGCCGACGCGTGTGAACACGCGATCGACGAGGCCGATGTGCGCGCTCTTGCAGGGCACGAAGCTGCCGATCTGCGCCATGATCGCGATCAGCGCGTTCTGTCGGATCCAGGTCGACTTGCCCGCCATGTTCGGACCGGTCAGCAGCACGAGTCGGCGCTCCGGCGGCGCCAGGTCGGTGTCGTTCGCGACGAACGTGCCGGCCGCGTGCGTCGCCTCGAGGACGGGGTGACGGCCGTCCTCGATCTGCAGCACCGTCGAGTCGTCGATCGTCGGCTGGCAGTAGTTGCGGTCGCGTGCGACCTGCGCCAGCGACTGCAGCACGTCGAGCTCGGCGACGGCGCGTGCGGTCGCCTGCAGTCGCTCGCAGGCGTCGGCGACCTGCTGGCGCAGCGTCGCGAACAGCTCGTACTCGAGCGCCTTGCTGTTCTCCTCGGCCTTGAGCACCTTGGCCTCGAACGTGCGCAGCTCGTCGGTGACATAGCGCTCGGCGTTCTTCATCGTCTGCTTACGCTGGAACTCGCGCGGCAGCTCGACATCGCGGTGGGTGTGCGTGACCTCGATGTAGTAGCCGAAGACCTTGTTGAAGCCGACCTTCAGGCTCGCGATACCGGTCAGCTCCGCGAGCCGGGACTGGTAGTCGGCGAGCCAGGTGTTGCTGTCTTTCGCGAGCGTGCGCAGCTCGTCGAGCTCGTCGTGGTAGCCGGACCGGATCATGCCACCGTCGCGGATCGCGAGCGGCGGCTCGTCGACGATCGCGTCGGCGATCGCGGCGGCGAGTTCCGGCAGCGGGTCCATGCCGGCGAGGTTCACCAGCGCGGGTGCGCCGCAGTCGGAGAGGCGGGCGATCAGCTCGGGCAGTCGCTCGAGGCTCTGGCACAGACCGCGCAGGTCGCGCGCGTTGCCGCGGCCGAACGCGGCGCGCGAGGTCAGCCGCTCGAGGTCGAGCACGGGCTCGAGTCGTTCGCCGACGAACCGCCGCAGCGCGCTGTCGGCGAACAGCTCGGCGACCGCGGTCTGGCGCGCGACGATGGCATCGACCGAACCGAGCGGCGCGAGCAGCCACTGGCGCAGCAGGCGGGCGCCCATCGGGGTCGAGGTGCGATCGAGCACCGTGAGCAGGGGGGTGCCCTCGTCGTCGCGCATCGTCTGCACCAGCTCGAGACTCTGGCGCGTGGCGCGGTCGAGGCGCATGTGCGTGCCGTCGGAGAACACCTCGAGCGCCCGCAGGTGGGGCAGCGCGCAGAGCTGCGTGTCCTGCAGATACGTGACGATCGCCCCGGCCGCGCCGACCGCGAGCGGCATCTCGGCGACGCCGAAACCGGCGAGTGTGCCGACGCGGAAGAAGCGCTCGAGCGCGCGCGCGGCGCCGTCGGCGCCGAAGTCGTAACCCGGGCGCCACGTCACCGGCACCCGTTGCTGCGGCAGCCACGGCGTCGCACCGCGCAGCTCCTCGGCGAGCAGCAGCTCGGCCGGCTCGATGCGGGCGAGCTCGTCGGCGAGCCGTTCGAGTGCGCATTCGTGTACCTGGAACGCGCCGGTGGAGAGCTCGACCCAGGCGATGCCGACCCGGTCGCCGCTCTTGCCGCGACCCGGCGTGACCGCAGCGAGGTGGTTGGCGCGATCGCCGGCGAGCAGGTTGTCCTCGGTCAGCGTGCCCGGTGTCACGACGCGCACGACTTCCCGTTCGACGACGCCCTTGGCCTCGCTCGGATCCTGCATCTGCTCGCAGATCGCGACGTGGTGGCCCATCTGCACGAGCTTCTTGAGGTGGCCGTCGATCGCCCGCACCGGCACGCCGGCCATCGGGATCGCGGCCTCGCCCTTGCCGCGGCTGGTCAGCGTGATGCCGAGGTCCTTGGCAGCGGTCTTGGCGTCTTCGAAGAACAGCTCGTAGAAGTCGCCCATCCGGAAGAACAGCAGCGCCGCGGGATGCTGCTGCTTCGCCGTGACGTACTGCTGCATCGCCGGCGACAACGACGCCGGCGCGCTCACCGGATTCCTTCGCCGAACAGGGCGGTCGGGGCGACCTTCACCATGCGTGCGATCTCCTCGGCGAGGATCGTCGCCGCGGTATCGGCTTCCGCGGTGGTCGTCAGCCGCGAGAACGACAGCCGCACGACCTCGCGTGCGGCGCGGCGATCGAGGCCGATCGCCGCCAGCACGTGATTCTGGGCCTTGCCGTCGTCGGCGCCGTGACAGGCCGAGCCGGTCGAGAACGCGACGCCGCGCGCATTGCAGCGCTCGAGCAGGGTCTGACCGACGATGCCCGGCAGCCGCAGCGACAGCACGTGTGGCAGCCGGCGTTCGGCGTGGCCGAGCCGTACGCAACCGGGCACCACCTCGGCGATCCGGCGGTGCACGTGTTCGGCCAGCGCTTCACAGTGCCGCGTCGTGGTGGCCTGATGCGACAGAGCAGCCTCGGCGGCAACGGCGAGACCGACCGCGCCGGCGACGTTCTCGGTGCCACCGCGCAGACCGAGTTCCTGGCCGCCGGCGAGCTGCAGCGGCGCGAGCTCGGCGGTGTTGGCGAGCGCGAGGAAACCGGCGCCGCGCGGGCCGTGGAACTTGTGGCCCGAGACCGCGATCGAGTCGACCCCGAAGTCGTCCATGTCGAACGGCAGCTTGGTGTAGGTCTGCACCAGGTCGACGTGCACGTGGGCCTCCGGCGCCGCGCGCCGGACCAGCTCGATGAGCTCGCCGAGCCGGCTCAGCGTGCCGAGCTCGTTGTGGCCGTGCATCAAGGCGACGGTGCGCACGTCGGCACCGAGCGCTTCGAACAGCACCTCGGGGGCGAGGTCGCCGTCGCGCGTGACCGGCAGCACCGTCGTGCGATGGCGCCAGCGCGCGCTGAGTGCGTCGGTGCGCAGCAGCGCCGGGTGGTCGCTCGCGGCCATCACGATGCGCCCCGGTGACCGCCGCGCGGCGCTGCCGACGATGCCGAGGTAGTCCGCTTCGCTGCCGCCCGATGTGAACACGATCCGGCCGGCCGACAGCGTGCCGCGCAGGAACTCGCGCGCGTCCTCGAGCAGCTTCCGAGCCGGCGGTCCGAACGCGTGCGGGCTGCTCGGGTTGCCGAAGGCGTCGAGGGCGGCGTCGGCCATCGCCGCGACGACCGCGGGCAGCGGGCGCGTCGTGGCGGCGTTGTCGAGGTAGATCGGACCGGCGGTCATCCGGGGAAGCATCGCGGAACCGGGCGATCGAGGCCAGCCTCGGGGTTCACCGGTCGATGCCGTAGCGCTTGAGCTTGTCGTAGAGCGTCGACGGTGCGATGCCGAGTGCCTGCGCGGTGCGCGCGCGGTTGCCGCCGAGCCGCTTGAGTGTCGCGCGGATGTGGCGGCGCTCGATCTCGGCCAATGACGCGAGCCCCGAGATGTCGGTTCCGTTGCTCCCGCTGGCGATCTCGGCTGGCAGGTGTTTCGGCGTGATCTGGCTGCCGCCGGCCCGCGCTGCGGCGTCCTCGAGGATGTGTCGGAGCTGCCTCACGTTGCCCGGCCACGGATACCCCGCGAGCAGACGCTTGGCGCGTTCGCTCAGCAGGCGTGGTGAGCCGTCGGGGGCCGATCCCATCTCGGAGAGGAACAGCTCGGCGAGCGCGACGACGTCGCCGGCCTCTTCGCGCAGCGGCGGGATCTCGACCACGTTGGTGAGGAAGAGCTCGCACAGCTCCGTCGACCAATCGTCGGTTTCGCCCTCGGGCGGCGGGATGCGCGTGTCGCGGTCCGGGATCGGGACCGACGCCGGCAGGCGGCTCGTCGTGCCGATCAGCCGCGCCATGCGCGGTTCGCTCGCGAGGCGCTCCTGCAGCGCGAGCGGAAGTCGGGCGATCTCGTCGATGAACAGCGTTCCGCCGCCGGCCTTGGCGAGTGCCGAGCCGAAGTGCTCGTCGCCGAACAGGGTCCGCTCGAGGCGCCAGTCGGGGAGCATGCCGACGTGGATCGACACGAATGGTCCGCTGTCGCCGCTCTCGGCGTGCAGGTAGCGCGCGAGGTCCTCGCGTTCGGTGCCGGCTTCCCCGACCAGCAGGATCGGCTCGGCGGCACTCGCGAGTTCGCGCAGCGTCTGGCGCGCGGTCTGCAAGCGGGTGCTGGCGAGCACGGCGTTGTGCGCGGTCGTGCCACGGAACCGCAGGCGCTGGACCTCTTCGCGCAGTCGCAGCCGTTCGCGCACTTCACAGAGCCGGTGCCAGACGACCTTGCCGAGGGCGTCGCCGAGTCGCAGCAGCTCCTGACCGGCGGTGGCGTTCGGCTGCGGCAGCTCGAGCAGCAGCACCGCATCGGGTCCGAGGCCGAGCGGAACGAGCAGACTGGGTTCGCCGCCGGCGATCGTCAGCAGCGACACCTGGCGCAGCTTGCGGGCCTCCTGGAGCAGCGGCTCGGGCACCTGGAACGCGCGCTGTCGGTCGACGAAGTCGAGTGTCGCGAGCGGCTCGAGACCGCCGGCGGGCAACAGCTGTCCGAGCATGCCGCGGCGGCGGCCGGTCAGGTTGAGGGCGAGCGACAACAGCGGCTCGGCGGCGTCGGCGAGCGAGCCGAGGTCGGCGAAGGTCCACTCGATGCGTTCCAGGATGCGGCGGGCGCGCGTCGCGCTCGAGTCGGGATCGCCCTCGCGCAGTTCGTGATCGATCACCTCGCGGCCGGTGACGACGACCGTGTCGCCGCCCGGCAGCACGGTGCGCACCCGGTGGCGCTGTTCGAGGTGGATCTGGGTCAGGCCGATCGCGATCGTCTGGCCGGGCACGAGGACTCCGCCCGGGCGCGGTTGCCCGTCGACCAGGATCGGGTTGCGCCCGCCGAGATCGTGGAAGCGCAGGTGCGGTCCGTCGCCGTCGGGATCGCGTTCGAGCAGGATGTGGCGCCGGCTGACCGTCGGATCCCGCAGTTGGATCTCGCAGTCGGGGGCGCGGCCGATCGTCCACCGGGAGCCGAGCAGCGGCACGGTCCGGATCGACCCATCGCGGATAATCACAAGCCGTAGCTCGGTTTGGGTGGCTTCCGCCTCGGTCTCCATGGGGCCGGAGTATCCGAAATCCGGAGAGTCCTGACAAGCGTGCCCATCCGATCCGAGAATCGAAGTCTCGGCGATTGACTCGGACTTGCCGTTCGGCGTAGCCTCTTGCCGCCTGGAGGTTGGACAGTCGAGTTCGTCCCGCGGCCGGCCCCTCGTCCCATCGGTCGTCTCCTCTAGTCACGGATCCGCGACAGGTCACCGGAACCGTCGGCAGAGTCGAGTCGGCCGCCCGCGCTAAGGCGTTGTGCGGCAGGCAGCCGATAGCACCGCCATGTGGCTCTGGGGTCTCCTCGGGTGGCTCGCGGTTTCGGCCGTGGCAGCGCTGTTGCACCATCGATTCCAGCGCATGCAACCGGGCTTCTCCCCCGAGGTCGCGGCATTCCTCGTGCGATTCGAGACGCTGATCGCAGAACAACACCCGGGCGTGGAGTTCCGCACGATGCTCCCCGAACAGTTCGCCTGCCTGCTCGAGGTCGACGGTCAGGAGACACCGCTGTCGTTGCACGATGCGTTCCGGCACGAGCAGGCCTTTCCGAGCGGCTTCGGGTCGTACGTGACGCAGCTCATCGCGGAGATCCGCGAGGTCGGGCTCGATCGCGTCGGGGATGTCGACCTCGCGATCGCGGTGGCACACGTGCTGCCGCAGGTGCGCAGCCGGGCCTGGCTCGAGGCTCGGGGCTGTTTCGGCGATTCGGGTCTGGTCTACCGGCGGCTCAACGACGAGCTCGTCACGGTCTACGTCATCGACGACCCGCAGTGCATGGTGTTCGTCTGTCGCGCGCATCTGCAGCGCTGGCGGAAGTCCGAGGCCGACCTCCACAACCTCGCGCTGGCGAACCTCGAGCGGCTCGATCCGGCGCGTCGGGATGCGCTGCGCAACGTCTCCGGACCGCAGCGCGTCACCGTCGGTGACGGCTACGATGCCGCGCGTGTGCTCCTGCTGGACGAGATCGAGGGCCTGCTCGTGGCGATCCCGGACCGCGATCTGCTATGGGTCGGCAGCGAGAGCGAGGTCGACCTGCCGAGCCTGATGGCGGATACCGAGGAGCTCGCGCGCAGCGCCGCCCACCCGGTCTCGCCGCACGTGTTCCGGGTCAGGGCTTCTGGGCTCGAGGCCGTGCAAGCCGAGGCTCCACCGCGATAGGCCCGGCGGCTGGAACATCGAACGTCTGACGCAGTGCGGGATCGATCGGATCGACGAGTTCGTAGGCGCCGTCCCCGAGCAGGACGGTGGTGCCTCCGGCTTCGACGAAGAGGCCGTTCGGTGCAGCCGCGAGCGGCCGCCATTCGGGATCGTCGCGGCGCACGAGTCGCAGCGGCCCCGCGGCCCGGCCGTCGGCCGTCGTGAACGCCGTCGCGTGGGCCCCCAACTCGACGGTGCGAAGCATCGGATCGCCCGGGCTGAGATCCGTGCGCGCGAGGTAGCCGTGATGGACGAACTCCTCGGCCGGCGCAAGCGTCAGCGTCACCTCGCCGGCGGGGATCTCGAGCTCGAAGTCGAGCGCGCCGTCGGCGGTCGCTTCGCCGACCGCGAGTGGAATCCAGGCGAAGACGGTGCCACCCTCCGGCGAGAACATGGCGAGACCGGCGCGTTCGCCGAGCTGGTCGCGGACCAGACCGCGCACCACGAGGTGCCGTGTGGTCGCGCTCGCGGTCGCGCTCGCGCCACGTGCTGCCGCCGGTGCCGCGAACGCGCGCGGCTCGCCTTCGAACCGGAGTCGCTCGGGTGCGGTGGGCGGCACGATCGTCGCGGCCGGGATCGTCGCCTCGGCGACGGTGACCGCCGGGCGCTGCAACGTCAGCGCGAAGCTGTAGCCTGCGACGACGAGGCCGATCGCGACGAGCAGGGCGGCGAGCAGATTGACTAGCGTGCGAATGGGGCGGCGCTCCGTTGGGGCGCCGACCATGCTACCACGTCAGCGGCCGCCGCCGTTCGGGTTCAGCCGCGGTGCGCTCGCTCCGGGAGCTGCCGTCGACGGCGTACCGGCGGCGATCGAGACCGACTGAGCGCCCGCGGTGACGACGACCGGCTGGCTGGTCGTCTCGCGGCCGCGCACCCGCACGACCAGCAGATAGCTGCCGGGCGTTACCGCTTCGAACTCGAACCGGCCGTCGGCGATCTGCGCGCTGACCGAGCGGTTGCCGGGCGTGCGGCGCCACTGCCCGAGGTCCTCGGGCACTGCGTCGACGCCGGCGAGCAGGCTGGCCTGGCCGCGGGCGGTCTTCGGGTCGGTGTCATCGTCGAAGGTGATCGAGCCCGCGACGCTGCCGGTCGACACCGCGACGTGGCATTCGGTCGTGCCGTTCGTGCTGACCCAGATCGTCTCCTCGTGCAGGGTCGCGCGCTGCGGCGATCGCACCGACAGCGTGTACTGCCCCGCGGTGACGTCGCCGATCTCGAAGGTGCCGTCGGCCGCGACCGTCGCGCGACCGCCGGGGCCGCCGAAGCGCCCGCGCCCGCCGCGACCGCCCCGCCCGCCGAACGACTGCTGCTGGCCCTGGTCGCCGCCGTTCGGGTCGATGGCGGCGAGTTCGACCGTGAAGCCCTTCGCCGGGTCGCCGTTGTGCATCACCGAGCCGGTGACGCGGCCGACCTGCGGCACGGTGATCTGCAGGTCGTAGCGCGTCGTCTCACCGCCCTCGATCGTCACGTCGGCGAGCAGCTCGCCACTGAAGAACTGCGGCATCAGCTGGCGCATGAGGTCCTGCGGCGAGCCGACGTAGGCGCGCACGATGTACTTGCCGGGTTCGAGTCCGTCGATGCGGTACGACCCGTCGGGCTGCACGTTGGCGCGTTCGAAACCGCCGGGGCCACCGCGGCCGAACATCCGGCCCATCGGGTTGCCGCCGTTCGCGCCCTCGTCGGGCAGCCGGACCGCGGTCACCCGCGCTTCGCTCGCGTCGCCCTTGGCGAGGCCGGTGACCTCGCCGACCAGCGAACCGAGCGGGCCGAGCACGAGTTTACCGTCCGAGCGGTCGGCGCGGATCTCGACCGTGAGCTCGTCGGGCGCGGCGAAGCCGTCGGCCGACACGCCGAGGCGGTAGGTGCCCGCCGGCACGTGGGTGAACACGAACTCGCCGGTGCGGTCGGAGCGCGCGTTGAGCCGCAGCTCGGCGCCCATGGCCCGCCGCCGGAAATCGCGCGCGATGCGGCCGATGTCGGGTCCGCCGCGGTTGCCGCCCTGGTTCTGGTTGGCCGTCACCTCGTCGGCGGATACCGCGCGCAGGTCGAGCTCGGCGCCGGCGATCGGCGTGCCGTCGTCCGCGACGACGATGCCGGCGTAGAAGAAGCCGCGGTCGAGGCGCAGCGTCACGCTCGGCGCCGCGAGTCCGGCTCGCACCTCGATCTCCTGGCTGCGCAGGAACGCGTGATCGGGCGACTTGACGCGCACCTCGTAGATGCCCTCCTGCAGACCGGTGGCCACGAACGTGCCGTCCGGGTGGCGCTCGGCCTTGCCGAGGTCGTCCGAGCCGCCGCCCGGGCCGCCGCGGCCGCCGCGGCCGCCGCGATCACCCTGGTTGTCGGTTCCCTGGCCGCGGTCGCCGTTCGGACCCCGACCGCCGCCCCGATTGCCGAAGTCGCCGCGCAGCTGTTCCATCTGCAGCCGCAGCTGCTGCCGCGTCGTTTCGTCGAGATCGCCGTCGCGCAGGCGCTGCATGAGTTCGCCGATGTCGACGTTCTCGAGGCCCGGGACCGGCAGGCCGCGCACGCGCCGCGCCTCGAACGCGTAGAGCGTGACGGGCTGACCGTCGACGCCGTCGAGCACCGTGCCCGCGATGCGCAGACCGTCCTGCAGCGTGACGTGGATCGGCTGGCCGAGCTTCGGATCGATCTCCTCGAGCTCGAACAACAGGTAGTCGGTGGCGCGGACCTCCAGGCTCATCGTCACGCCGGGCAGGTGCTCGAGGAAGAACCGACCCTGCTCGTCGGTGACGGTCGAATGGTTGCGTCCGCCGAAGAACGCGAACGGTCCGCCGGGACCGCCGGGGCCGCCGCGACCGCCGCGACCACCGCCATCGCCGCCGCCTCCGTTGCCGCCGGTGCTGCGCAGCGTGACGCGCGCGTTCGCGACCGGCTCGGTGCGTGCGTTGCGGACGATGCCGGTGACTTCGAAGCCCGGCCCGAGCCGGATGTCCTCGACCTCGGTCCGCTTGTCCTCTTCGACCTTGAAGTCGGGCGAGCGGCCTTCGGTGTGCATGCGCGCGGTCGCGGTCGCACTCCAGTCGCCAGCCGGTACGTGTTCGAGGCGGTAGTAGCCGTTGTTGTCGGTGGTGAGCTCGGTCAGGAAGTCGTCGCGATTGCGCATCCAGCGCCACGCGTTGCGGCCCTGCGGCGCGGTCGACACGGTCGCGCCGGCGATGCCGTTGCCCTCGAGGTCGGTGACGCGACCGAGGATCTCGCCGCCGTTCATCAGCACGAGATCGCCGAGCTCGATCACTGCGCTGTCACCGCTCACCGCCGCGATCTCGCGGACGTCGCCGATGTCGCGATCGAACATGCCCGGAGCGTGCCGCGAGCTCTTCACCTGCAGCGAGACGCGCAGATTGCGGAAGGCCTGTCCGGCGAACGCGAACCGCCCTTCGGCGTCGGTCTGGACCGGATCGGGCACACGGCGCCGGTTGCCGTCGCCGCCGCGGCGCCGGTTGGTGCGCGAGTGCTCGAGCCAGACCATTGCGCCGTCCACCGGCCCCTGGAACTTGTCGACGACGCGACCGCGGACGATCACGCCGACGCGCTCGTCGCTACCGGCCGCCTCCGGGCCTTCCGAGACCTCGACCGCGGTGCGATCCGCAGTCGTCGCCTGGGCCGCCTCGCCGGTCTCGATGACGCTCGCCTGCGCCGTCTCGACCTCGTCGGCCTCGTTCCACTCGACGATCGGAATCTCCTGCCCACCAAGGAATTGGGTGAAGGTCAGGGCTCCGACCGAGAGCGCCAGCAGGGCGCCGACGAGGAGGGCTGCAGTTTGCTTTTGCATGTTGGATCCAGGTGCCGGCGCCGCGGGCCGCCGGAGTCGCGACATAGTCTCCCCGGTAACGGCTGCACGCGCCGGTTGACGACAGCAAGTCGCTGTAACGACTATGCATCCGGAGCGCCGGAACCGTCGGCGCTGGCTCTTGCTAGGGGCCGAGCAGGACCACCGCTGGTGCCGTGGCCCCGATCGTGACGCCCGCGGCGTCGAGGAACGCCGACTGAGCCGCGATCGCGAGTGCCGGTGCGAACCCCGGGTTCGCCAACGGCAGGGTCGCTCGACCGGTGGCGTCGAACGACACGAACCAGGTGTTGGCCGGCTGCAGCAGCCCGACATCCCAGATCGCCGGCTGCTCGAACCCCGCGATCGGGAACGCCGCGACCGACCCGACGCCCGTCAGACCGATCGCGATCAGTCCGGTGCCGTTCGCCGGCCCGTCCGCGACCTGCAGCGTGAACGGGCCGGCGGGCAGCGGCTGCGGTGCGCTCGCGGTCAGCGTCGCGGTGTGCGGCCGGATCGTGCGCAGCTGGCTCAGCGTGCCGAACGTGGTCTCGTGCACGAACAGATCGCCGGCGAGCGTCGGCTGGAACGGTTCGAAGACACTGCCGGACGGGGCGTTCCCCGGCTCGCGGAAGGCGAGGCTCGCGGCCGAGAGCGCCGTGCCACCGTGGTCGACCAGGACCTTCGGCGTCGGGTTCGGACCGCGGGCGTCGTCGATCTCGCCGACGGTGGCGTTGTACCAGTCGACGAACAGCAGATCGCCGTCGTTGTCGAACTCCAGATCGCTGGCGCTGTCGAGACCGCCTACGACCGTGTGCGCGTGCGAACTGCCGAGCACCTGCTGGTTGGCGATCGCCTGGTCGACGAGCGCGCGCGGGAAGCGCAGCAGGTCGGTCTGCCCCGACGGGGTCGGGAAGCTCTGACTCGCGGTCGCGTACCAGAGATCGCCGACGCGATCGACCGCGACCGGGCCCGACGCGCCGGGCAGCATCGCGAGCTGCTGCGTGTTGCCGGTCTGGAGATCGAGCACATGGAGGTCGTTGAACGCGCTGCCGAAACCACCGGTCTTCGCCGACACGATCGCGATCCCGTTGGACAGCATCACGGCGTCGAAGTTGAACGGGAGGTTGGCGAGCGGCTGGGTGGGCGAGTTGCCGTTCACCGGCACGAGCCACAGGTTGCCCATCGAGCTCTCGCCGAAGAGCACATGGCCCGGATCGGCGCGCAGCGTGAAAGAGCCGAAGACCGGCACCGCGAAGCGCAGCAGCGTGACGTGTTGGCCGAGGCCGTCGAGCACGAGGTCGGTACCGTCGAACCAGATCGTCAGACCGGGGCTCCAGGTCAGCACGTTGTTCGCGCTCGGCGGCAGGCTCGTCACCGCGCTGTCGTAGCCCTCGGGCAGCAGCTGGGCGCGGAGACCGGCGGTGACGAAGGCGGCAGAGAGCAGGGACACGGTGAGAAGGCGATCGAGGTTCATGGCAGGAGGTGCAGTGCGAGGGGGTTCGAGGTGGCGAAGGTCGGTTCGGTGCCGGTGGTGCCGAGGCATGCGGCCTGCACCGTCAGCGGCAGCGCGAAGCCGCCGGGGTTGGTGAACGTGACGCGGCCGGCGCCGTGGGCGTCGAGCAGGAACGGCGGCAGCTCGACCGCGGCGCCGGTCGGCATCGCGAGGCAGAGCGGGATCCCGCCGACGGTGCGGGCGACGTGCTCCGGCGTCGGCGCCGTCGCGCCGGCGACGAGCGCTGCGAGACCGAGAGGTGGACCGTCGGCGAGCGCGAACGTCGCGGTAGCGCCCGCGGGCAGCACCGCAGCGACGTCGGCGCGGAGCGTCGGGCGCGTGGGCACCACGCGGGTCACCGCGAAGCGTGTCGCGAAGTCGGAGTGGCAGGTGAGCAGCGCGGGTGCCCGCTCGCCGGGTTGGAACGCAGCGAACGGCGCGGTGCCGCGATCGTCGAACGCGAGCCACAGCCCGTACTGACCGTTGCCGAGGTCGATGCTCGAGCCGACCGGTGCGAGACCGCCCGGTGCGGTGTGCAGCACCCGGCTCTGCGCCGGATCGCTGGCGTGGATCCGACCGCGGTCGTCGAGCGCGAGATCGAACAGGCCGGACCAGCCGTTGACGTTCGCGATCGCCTGGTTCGCGGTCAGCGTGCCGGATGACGCGATCGCCTGCTGCAGGTCGGTCGCCGCGAAGCGCAGCAGGCGCGCCGCGCCGGGAGGCGGCGGCACGACCGGACCGAGCTCGGCGACGACGAGGTCACCGTTCGGGAGCAGCAGCAGTGGCCCGGACGGGCCGACCAGCGCGAGCAGCTCGCGCGGCTGGCGACCGGGGCCGGCGAGCCAGACGCCGGCGTGCGCACCGGGCTGGGGCCACGCCGGATTGGCGTTCAGCAGCACGTCACCGCTCGGCAGCGGCGCGGCATCGAACGCGTTGCGCGGGCCGGCGAACGTCGTGACCCGCTGGCCGGTCGCGATGTCGAGTTCGACGATCGCGCCGGCAGTGAGCTCGCCGACCAGCGCGCGGCCGCCGCTCCGCGTCGCCACGAACGCGAAGTCGGCGCCGGCCGCGAGCTGCAGCCGCGGCTCGGGCGCATGGCCCGGCCGGAGCAGAGTCAGGTCACTGCCGCTGGCGACGAGCAACGCGTCGCCGGTCCAGGCGACGGCCCGCACGGCGGCGGGCTGAGCGGTCTCGGTGAGAACGGCCCGGGCGGCGAAACCGGGGGAGACGGACGGGCCCGCAGGTGACTGCGCGGTCAACACGCAGCACAACAACGGAGCCGTCCACGCGGGGACTGCTGGCATCATGGCCTTCGGGCGTCGCTCGCGCCCTCCGGGAGGTGGGGTATGCGGCCGCTGAGGCCACCCCGGCGCGGGTGTTCTGGCTCCGGATCGACCTACTGGCTCACCTTCCCGGGTCGCCGACGCGGCGATCCCAGTGGCGTGTCGGGCAAGGATTTGCCCCAGAGCGTTCGTTCCCGGTCACAGCTGCGGGACAGCGCCGGATTCACACCGGCTTCCCCGCGTCGGGACGGGCATGGTGCCGTCGGGGGACCGGTCGGTCAAGCTCGCGGCGATCGGCCCGACCCCCGGAACGGCGAGGTGGGGGGTTGCCAGCGGCGTTCCGACGGCCCAAAAAACCGTGCGGGAGACGGCGGCCTACGTCGATGCTGCCTCCCGTTGTCCCTTGTCATGCCTTCGACCTTGCTAGCGGATGTCCGGCATCTCGCTGCCGCGGTGGGCTTCGACCTGTTCGGGCCCGTCGACGCGGCGACCTTCGATGCGTGCCAACCACGCGACCAGCGGCTCACGCGCGTGCTGCCGCGCTGCGGGACCGCGATCGTGCTCGGGACCGCCGGCGTGCAGCTCGATTCGCACACCGTCGAAGTCGGCCTGCAGCGGGTCAGCGACCGACTCCGCGTCGCCGGTCACCGCACCGTGATCGCCGGCACGCGCGCCCACAAGCTGAGCTTCCCGCGCCTCGCCGATGCCGCCGGCTTCGGCACCGTTTCGCCGGTGACCGGTCTGCTGCTGCATCCGAAGTTCGGGCCGTGGTTGCGCGTGCACGACGTGCTGCTGGTCGAGGGGCGCCCGTTCGGACAGCTCGGCGATGCGTCGATCTCCGACTCGTTCCAGCCGTGCTGCAAATGCGACGGCCAGCCGTGCCTCGAGCCGCCGCAGGCGCCGGTGCTCGACCCGGTGGTGAAGTGTCCGATCGGCAAGGACCACCACTGCCACAGCGCGCCGCCGCTGCAGTGGCCCGCGCACATGCCGATGTCGCCGATGACGCGGTTCGCGGTGTCGGCGCTGCGATTCGTGCCGCAGCTGTTCCGCTTCCGGCGGTAGCGGCTTCGCTGGCGGACATTCGTGTTACGCCGATCGTCGCGCGGTCCGGCTGGCGGTGGGCGGTGGCTGCAGGGCGCGACTCTACAGTGCAGCTGTCTGCCCCTTTCCCCCTGTTCTCGAGGAGCTCCCATGACCCCTCGTTGCCTTGCCGGCAGTCTCTCGATCTTTCTCGCCCTCCCGGTCGCCGCGCAGGAGACCTACTGGATCGCGAACCGTGGCTCGCAGGATCTCATGCGGATCACCGCGTGGGGTTCCGTCGTCGAACGCGTACCGATGGGGACCGGGCTGCGCTCGGCTCACGTCGCCCCGGACGGCAAGGTCTGGGTGGTGCGCTTCATCCAGAGCACCTTCGACATCTACGACCCGGCGAGCGGCACTGCGACGCCGGTCGTGTTCGGGTTGGGAAACCCCTACGACATCGCGTTCGACAACCAGGGCACCGCGTGGGTCTCGGGCGGCACGGGTGTCGAGCAGTACGGCCCGAACGGCGGGCTGGTCCAGTCGATCCCGTTGGCGAACGCCGCACCGCTCGGCATCACGATCGACGACATCGGCAACAAGTGGATCGCGCACCGCACGGTGCCGGGCACGATCACGCGGATCGACCCGGGCAACACGGTCATGAACTTCCCGCTCACCGGTGCCACGATGCAGGCGGTGAGGCCGATCGCGGACTACCGCGGCCTCGGGATGGCGAGCCACATCTGGGTCACCGGCGACCCGGGTTCGGGCGGTGAGCTCGTCGAGCTCGACAACATGGGCAACGTGCTCAACGTCTACCCGATGCCCGCATCGCAACTCGGCGGTGTCGGGCCGGCCTACGACCTCGGCGGCCACATCTGGGTCGGCAACTACTCGACCGGCGACCTCTACGAGTTCGATCCGGTCGCCGGCATCGTAGCCAACACCTACCAGGTGCCACCGAACGTGTTCGCGGTCTCGATGGACAGCCTCGGGCGCGTGCTGGCGGTGCAGCGCGTGACGTTCTCGGGCGTCGGTCCGCCGTGCGAGGTCGAGCGCATCGACCCGGCCACCGGCACGCGCGAGATGGACACCCTGCTCGAGTTCGGTGGCAACGCCGCGACCGGCTCGTCCTCAGCCGTCAGCACACCGTTCCACTACTCGCTCGTGGTCGCTCCGTTCGGCGACATGGATGGCGACGCCGAGGTGAACTGGGCCGAGATCCAGGCCGGCACCTCGCCGATCGATCCGTGCAGCACGTCGGCGATCAGCCTGAGCTCGTCAGGCACCCCAAGCGCCACCAACGGCGGCGTCGCGGCGCTCGACGTGCGCGCCGGCGCGGGGACGGCGTGGTTCGTCGGGCTCGCATTCGGCATCGTCGCGCCGGGCAGTGGCATCTCGCTGCCGGGCGTCACCTGCGAAGTGCTGCTCGATCCGGCTTCGTTCACCGGCACCGTGTTCGGCATCGGCACGGGCTCGCTGTCGGTGACGATCCCGATCGATCCGACGCTCGTCGGGGTGCAATGGCACTACCAGGCGCTCGCGATCGCGGGCAGCGGCGCGCTCAACGTCTCGAACGTGAGCGGTCTGCGGCTCTGGTGAGCGACGGCGGCGGTCCGAAGGCGCCTTGCGATCGGCGACACGCGATCGCCCGGTTTTCTGCGAACGCGGCAGCCGGGCTTCTCGCTGCTGTCCCCGATCGCGCCGGCTCCCCGCTCGCCCGACCTCCGCCGCTCATGCACACCCTTCCGATCGCCGTTTCCCTGCTCGCCGCGGCCACTCTCGCCCCGGCGACGCTCGCCCAGGTCGACTCGACTGCGATCCGCCCGACCGCCATCGCGGCCGGAACGTGCGTCCCGATCCACTCCGCCGCGCCCGACCTCGGCCTCGAGTACGGTGTCTGGGCCGCGGGCGACGACTACAAGGTCTCGTTCCACGGCGACATGACGTTCGTGCCGTACCTCGGGGCGGCGTATCCGCACAACCAGCCGTGGTCGTGGCGCACCGCGTCGGTGCGATGCGGCGAGGTCGAACTCGCGGAG
>JAGQRB010000339.1 GCA_020425925.1 Planctomycetota bacterium | reverse complement strand
TGGCGTCGTGCGTCGGCTCGGGCGCCGGGAACTCGAAGCCGCAGTCGGGGCAGATGGCGGTGGCCGCGTGCACGATCAGGTGACACTGTTCGCACTCCTTCTGCGGAGCCGGCGGCGCGTCGCCCTCGCCGTTGCTGCTGCGCTTGCGCACGCTCACCTCGTTGATCGGGCCGTGACGCAGTACGTTGCCGCCGAAGTCGAGCACCAGGCAGTCGGTCTTGCCCTCGGCGGTGCGCAGGCCGCGGCCGACCATCTGCACGTAGAGGCCTGGCGACTCGGTCGGTCGCAGCAGCGCGATCCAGTCGATGTTCGGCGCGTCGAAGCCGGTGGTCAACACGTTGACGTTGCACAGGCAGTCGAGCTCGCCGGCCTTGATCGCGGCCGTGGCTGCGTCGCGGTCCTCCTTCTTCGACTCGCCCGTCACCAGGCCGGCGCGGAAGCCGAGCCGCTCGAGCTCGTCGCGAACGCGGCCGGCGTGCTCGACGCCGCAGCAGAACACCAGGCCGGCCTTGCGGCCCTCGACGCGCAGCTTGATCTCCGCGGCCGCGCGCTCGACCAGGTCGCCGCGCGTCGCCGCTTCCTCGAGCTCGCCGCGGATGAAGTCGCCCATGCGTCGGCGCACGCCGGTCGTGTCGATCGCGGCCGCGGCGCCGCGGCAGGTGAGCGGCGACAGGAAGCCGCGGTCGATCAGGTCGAGGATGTCGACCGTGTAGCTCACGCCGCCGAACAGCGCGCCGTCGCCCTTGTCGAGCTCGCCGCTGTCGGTGCGGAACGGCGTCGCCGTCAGGCCGACCAGGCGGACGTCAGGGTTGGCGGCGCGCAGCGCCTCGAGCAGCGTGCGATACATGCCGAATCCCTTGGCCGGGATCAGGTGCGCCTCGTCGACGACAACCAGGTCGACGCGCCCGAGGATCTCGGCCTTGGAGTAGACAGTCTGGAGCCCGGCGAACGTGATCTGCCGGACCTTGCGCTGGCCGATGCCGGCCGAGTAGATCCCGGCCTTGCGCTCGAGCTCGGGCGCGTAGCGGCACAGCGCCGCGTGGTTCTGCGCGATGAGCTCGCGCAGGTGGGTGACGCAGAGGATCACGAGGTCGGGCGCGTCGGCGAGCACGTCGCGGATCAGCGCCGCCTGGATCAGGCTCTTGCCGCCACCGGTCGGGACAACGACCAGAGGCTGGCCCTGGTCGAAGTCCCAGTTGAAGACCGAGTCAACCGCGGCTGTCTGGTAGTCGCGGAGCTCGATCACTACGCCCTCGGATCGTCGACCGCGATCGCGGCGTTGGCGCGCATGCGAACGTCCTCGAGGGCCGTCAGCGCGAGCGACAGGTTGCGACCCTCGGGGCAGAGCTCGACGAGCTCGATCGCCAGGGCGTGCGTGAGCTCGCTCACGCGCTCGTGATTCTGCCGCGCCTGGTCATCGCGCGGCGGGTGGTAGAAGAACCGCCTGCGCAGTTCTTGGGTTCCGGGCTTCACCATCAGAGTCTTTCCTCTCGGATTCGATTTAGGGTTTGACGCTGCGCATTGGACAAGAACCTTCCGGCGCGCAGCTGACCGGTCAGGCTCTCCACGAAGTCGATCTCCCACTGGGTGAGGCCCTCGCCGTGCTCGTCGAGCTCTTTGAGGTCTACCCATGCATCAAGATCGACGACGCCGTATGGGGCTGGATCCATCACTTCGACGGCGGGGTGAGGTCGTGCGATTCGCGACCAGGGTTCGTTAGCCGCTGCACCTTGCCGCTCAGCATGTCACGCTGAGACTCGAGGTCGCGGATGCGATGGCGCAGGCCGTCGATCGTCTCGTGCAACTGCGCCGGGTCGCGGTCGTCGATCGGTGTCGCCGCCTTGCGCTTCGCGAGGATCTCTCGAGCTCGCTGCGCCTCGTTGCCATCAGGCAGCGTGGTCATCGCGGGCTCGTAGTAGTCGGCGCTGACGTCGCGGTAGTCGTTGGGCCAGTCGCCGTCGTCGTCTTCGTCGTCGTAGTCGACGACCTGGTCGTCGAGATCCGACACGCGACTCTCGACGACCTGGTCGTCGAGATCCGACACGCGACTCTCGAGGTCGGTCAAGCGGCTCTCGACCTTGCCGAACCGCTCGAGCATCGCCGGCACGCGCAGCGGCGTGGCCGAGATCATATCCTCGGTCAGCGCCTCCTCGATCGCGGCCAGGCTGCCGAGCACCTCGCGCAGCGCGCGGGCCTCCTCGTCGTAGATGGCCGGCACCCCGGCGCCCTGGCGCGCCTGCGCCAGGTAGCCGAGCCGGGTCTGGATGTTCGTCTGCACGTTGCGCAGACACTCTCGCGTTCTCATTCGATCACCTCACCGTTGTGGCGCGCGAACGTGATCACGCGCTTCTCTTCGTCGAGCTCGAGCACCTGGACCGCACCGGGGCAGACCATCTGGGGCATGGTCATGTGGCAGTCGAAGTGGTCGCGCTGATCGTCGGGCGTGAGCTCTTCGTCCTGGTGCTCACAGTGCCAGGTGCCGTCCGGGCGCGGCGTCGAGCTCACGCAGGTGCGGCAGTTCTTCTCGGGCAGGCGGGCGCCGTGGCAGAGCTCGAAGTAGTCGCACGGCCACTGGGTGCCGTCCTTCGACGTGAGCATGCACGGCGGGAACGCGGGCGCCTTCGCGGGCGGCGGCGCGTCCATCGCGACGACGTCCTGCGCGCGGTCGACAGCGGCCTGCGCCGCGTCGCGGTCCAGGTAGACGCGCTCGGTGTAGAGCTCGTCGTTGTCCTTGCAGACCACCACGTAGAACGCGCGCTCGAGGCCGAGCCCGAGCATGTAGACCTGCATCTGGATCCAGTGCCGCTTATTCGCCCTCTCGACGCCCTTCGACTTCAGGTAGGCGAAACGCTTCGCGTTGCTGGTCTTGACCTCGAGGACGTGCGGGGTCTTCGGCGCCTCGAGCAGGCCCTTGACGACGCCGTCGACGCCGCCGCCGACGTGGCCCCAGCTGATGCGGAACTGCTCTCCGGTCTCCTCGTCGACGTTCCAGACCTCGATGCCGATCGCCTTCAGGTCTGCGACGATCCAGGCCTCCTCGCGCTTGCCGCGCTCGAGCAGCCGCTGCATGCGGCCGTCACCTTCCAGGTTGCCAGGCATGGCCCAGCGGAACGTCAGCCACAGGTAGCGGAGGCACTCGTGCCCGACGACGCTGGCACCGAGGTGGTCTCGGCGCCAGTCCTCTGCGCGCTCGGCGTAGAGCTCGTGCAGTCGGTGTTGCGTCTGGTGCAGCGCCGCCGCGAGGGGTTTCGCGGCGCCCATGCTACTTCGCCCCCCAGGGCTTGCGGCCGGCGGGCGCGGCCTTCGCGGCCGCGGTCGGCTTGGCGGCGCCGCCGTTGGCCTTCGCGACGGTCGGCTTCGCCGCCTTCGTCGCGGCCGCGATCGCGCCCGTGGCCTTGTCGACCGGCTTGTAGGCGACGACGTCGTTGCCGGCCTCATACTGCTCGGTGGCCGGCTTGATCTTGACCTTGACAGCCACCTCGGCGCCGAGCAGGTCGTCGGGCTCGTCCAGCTGCATGCGGCCGCTGGCGTGGCAAAGCGAGCTCAGGCTCGAGATCGCGATCTGCGCGGTGCTGCGCTTGCCCGGCTTCGCGGGCGAGGGGTGGTTGATCCACAGGCGATCGAAGATCGAGCGGTTGCCGATCTCGGGGTGGACGTTGGCGTCGACCTCGAGCTTCAGCTTGATGCCGCGACCGGCGCTGTCGCTCTCGACCCACTCGGCCTCGACGACCGTGCAGGCGTAGGTGCCAGGGGGGATCGGCTCGAAGGAGTTGTTCGGGACGTGTTCTTCCGCGTTGAAGTTCAGGCTTCCCATCGTTCGGGTTCTCGTTGCTAGGAGTGAAGTGGGGGCCGAGCGAGTCATGCTGCCGCGCGAGCTCGTCGCTCGGCCCCCGTGAAGGAAGGAGACCGAGCTCGCGCGTTTTTGGTCTACTCGGCCGCGGCCGCGGTGGCCTTGGCCTTCCGGCTCTTCGGCTTCTGCGGCTTCTCGGCGGTGCCGGCGGCGTCGCCGATGCACTGCTCGATCACCGACCAGGCGGCCTGCGGGTCGTCGTTCGCGAGCTCGATCTCGAACGGCATGCGGTAGCGGTTCTTGGCCTTGAAGCCCGGCCGCTCCTGCGTGTAGATGCGGCGCTCGCCCGTGCCGGTGCCGCGGCGCCGATCGCTGCCGGCCTTCTCGACCGCGCGGACGCGGTAGTTGAGGAACAGCACGGCGTCGCACCAGTCGTAGATGACCGGCTCGGCGAAGCGGTTGATCGCCAGCTGGTGGCGGTCGTAGGGGTCGGTCTCGGGATCCTCGAACTTCTCGACCGAGTTGTGGCCGATGAGGATCACACCCATGCCCTTCGCGCGGATCGCGTCGAGACCGTCGCGGAACGAGCGCCAGGCGTCGGGGACGTGCTGCTTCAGGCCCTTGCCGTAGCCGTAGCCCTCGAGGTTGGTCACCTGGTGACCCTTCTCGTGCGGGACGTTCTCGACAACCCAGCTGTCGATCTGGTCGCCGATCGCCGAGGTGCTGTCGATCACCAGCCAGCGGTAGTTGTGGTCCTCGTCGACGAGCGCCTGCATGCAGGCGATGGTGTCGTCGAGCGTGTCGGGCTTCGGGAAGGCCTCGACGTCGAGGCCGGCCAGACCGTCCTCGGCGGGGATCCAGATCGCGTCGGGCGCGCATGCACCGAGCGTCGTCTTGCCGATGCCGGCGACGCCGTAGATCAGCAGCCGCGGCGGGCCCATCACGTTGCGCTTCACATCGGAGAGGGAGATTGCCATCGTTTGGGTTCCTTGGTTCAGGGGTTCAGAGTTACGGGCAGAGCGACCATCCGTAGATCGCGAGAAGGAGAAGCAGCCCGGCAGCGAGCCCGATGAGCGCGTTGCCGAGCCACGAGCCATCGTCGTGAGCGGGGACCGCCCGGCCCCCTGCGCGACGTTGACGTTGTGCGGTCATGACGTGTAGCTCCAGGTGCACGCCGGCTCGCCGAGGTGCGGGAACGGGATCGGCGACGCGACGAACGTGCTGCCGTTGTTGTCCTGCTTCACGACGATGCCGAGCAGCATCGCGTCGGTGTCTGGGATCGCGAAGTAGTAGGGACCGACGCGGTGGTAGACGTCCCAGCCGATGGACAGGAACGCGCGCTGCGCGTTCGCGAGCAGCGCGAGGAGCTCGACGCCGTGGTCGCCTCCCTGGAAGCCCTCGGTCCTGACGAGCTCCTCGAGGTGTCGCGGCACGGCACCGATGAAGAAGTCGATCGGCGCAAGCGAGTAGATGAACAGCTTGTTGGTGGTGGTCATGGATCAGTCTCCAGTGTGGACACGGCCGGGTCGGCCACCGTAGCCGCGCGCCTCCGCGGGATCGTAGGGCTCGCGCTCGAGGCGCGGGTCGACGCCGGACAGCGCGAGCATCGCGTCCTCGATGCGCTTCGACCAGCGCGCCTTCATCGGCGTCGTGCATGAGCACGACCACGTCCCCGCGCTCGCGTTGCACGGGCAGGACGGTGACGTCGCGACCAGGTCGCACATCACCGGCACCTCGAGGCGCGCGACGTTCTTCGACGTGCGCGCGACGACGACGGCGCGGCCGTGCTTCACTGCGAGACCGACCGCGAGCAGCGTGTCGATGCTCCACTCGGCGACGTCGGTCAGCATCAGCACGCCGCCAGTCGCCAGGGTGAGCTCGCCAGGCTGGAGCACCAGATCCTGCTCGCGAGCGTTGTCGGTCGTGCGCGACAGCAGCGCACCGACGATGGTCCGCGTCGAGCAGCTGTGGTGCGGGACGCGGAAGCTGCGGCCGGCGGCGCGCAGCTGGGTGATGGCCTCGCGTTGAGCCGCGGGGCCCGTGATCAGTCGTGCAGTCATCTCGTCTCCTTGAGGGTCCAGAAGCAGATCGGCCAAAGGGCCGGAAGTCAATACGCTAGTTGTTGTGGGCCGCCTCGATCGCGGCACCACGGATGTGGAAGCCGACCGAGTGGTCCGACCACCAGACGCCGCGAACGTCGATCTTGACGAACCGCAGGGCCGTCCAGCGGCGCGGCTCGTCGATGTCGTGGCCGACGACGATGCGAGCGTCGCCGCGCCGCACGATCGAGGGGCGAGTCATCCAGCGACCGGCGGCCTCGAGGATCGCGTTGCGCTGCGAGCTCACGACGTCACCTCCTCGAGCTCGGGCGCGGCGACCTCGCCCCAGGGCAGGCCGCGCTTCGCGGCGCACACCGGGCCGTAGCCGGCGAACACGCTCGGCGCGTCGGTGAGCTCGCGGTGGCAGAACGAGCAGTTGCCCGTCTCCTGCGCGTAGGCGCGAGCCGCCTCGAGGTCGTCGGTCGCGATCTTGTGCATCCAGGCGACCTGCTGCTGCGTCAGCCGGCGGCCGCGCGCGGAGGCGAGGAGCTCGCCGACGAACTGCGACTTGCGGCGCTGGCCGGCCAGGAAGTGGTAGGCGCTCGCGAGACTCTCGAACGCCGAAACGAACGTGGTCGCGCGGCGTTCGCGGCGGGACCAGACGGTGAAGGTGCTTGCCATGTCGGAGAGCCTATCGGCCAATTGGCCGGAATGCAATACCCCAACTTCCGAAATCCGATCCACTTCCGCGGAAGTGCTCGGAAGCGTCACAACTCAATATACGGTGTCCAGTTACGTCGATCGGCCGGAGCACTTCCGCGGTATTCGGAAGTGCCAGGTCGGGCCGCCAGAGCCGCAAGCGCCGCAATACCATGGTGTTAGGTGCTTCCGAACCTACTTCCGCGTGTGTGTGCGCGCTCCCCCCCCCATACCCCCCAGGGCTGCGCCGGAAGCGCAACGCCCCCTGGCGGGGCGCGCTGCCGGCTCGAGCCCGGCACCAGGCGGTGCTTGCGCGCTTCCGTTCGACCGGGTAGAACCTGGGCCCCATGAAGCCGACCTACCGACCGTCGCCGGCCGCGTTCCTCGTGGCGCTCGTGCTCTGGACCGTCGTCGCTGTGCTGATCTTCCAGGTGACAAGCTGCGCCGGCACGGCCTCAGACTTGGTCGAGAAAATGGACACGGGCCCCACCGCGGCCGCGACGCTCGACGCGCCAACGCCAGGCCGCGTGCGCCACTTCACCGGCCGCACCGGGTGTCGGCACACCAGCAACGTGTTGCCCTGGATCTTTCAGCTGGACAGCAAGGCGGTGCCTCGAGCGAACACCTGGTTCGTGCTCTACGGCACCCGAGGGACCACACCGATCGCTGACGAGAGCGGACTGTTCGCATGGATCGTCAGCACGTCGAAGAGTGAACCGCCATTCAGCACCGCGCTGGCCCCAGGATGTTGGCTCCTGGTGAGGCCTGACTCGGTGCTCTGGTGCTTCGATCGAGTGCCAGACGCCGACCTACCGGTCGATCAGCGCGTTGCAGCCTGGCGTGAGGGGGCTCACGCGATGCTGCTGCTGCGACCTCACCCCGAACTCGTCGGCCACAGCATCTACGTGCAGCTGGCCATACACGCGCCTGGCGAGAACTTCGCCGAGGTGCTCGTCTCACAGGGGCTCGAGCTCGTTGTCGGCCCGTGACGTTCCAGTCGTTCGATGGCCTCGTCGCGGCCGTCGTGAAGCGACAGCGGATCCCAGCACAGGACCGCGACGACTACATGCAGATCGGCAGGCTCGCCGCGTGGAAGGCGCAGCAGAGCCACGACGCCAGCAAGGGACCGCTCGAGGCCTGGGTGCAGCTGCGCGTGCGCGGCGACATCATCGACGAGCAGCGGCGTCAGCTGGGACGCTCAACACCACGGCCGCGATCGGTCGAACTCCTCGAGCACCCGGTCACCTACGACCCCGAGCTCGAGCTCGAGCCACCACCAGAGCCGCGGCGAACGTGCGGCTGGTGTCGGCGCGATCTGCCGATGCGCGAGGCCTACTTCACGCCGAACAGCAAGGCAAAGAAGCCGTTCGACAGGTTCGACTCGAGGTGCCGAGCGTGCAGGCGCAGCTACCACGACCTGGCCGCGCTCAGACGACGCCTGGCTGTGCTCGAGGCGCGACAGCAGAAGCTCGTCAGACCGTGGGCCGACGTCGAACGCGAGCACCTCGAGCGCGCAGTGAAGATCACAGGCAATGTCGGCCGCGCAGCGCGGCTGCTCGGCATCGGCAAGGCGACCCTCTACCGCAAACTCGAGGAGTTCGCGAAGCTCGAGCCGATCGAGGTGCCCATGCCGACTGACAACAACCAGTATGGAGCTCGGCACAGCATCGACGAGTGTCGGCTCGAGCTCCGCAAACGCGAACGCGCCTGGTCGGCGCGGAAGGGACGACGATGAGCAAGGGACAGGGTCGAGCGAAGATGATGGCACGTCAGCAGCGCCGGCTGATGGAGCGCAACAAGGGCAGACACGCAGCATCGGATGGTGGAGCGAGCTCCCTCACCCTCCTCGCGCTGCACATGGATCGACTCGGCCTCATGCAGGTCGAGTTCACGCGGCACGAGCTCGAGGCCGGGGGCGTGCCCGGCAAGTCGGTCATCGTCGAGGGCGACCAGGAGATTCTGCGGATCAGGCTGATCCCTACCTCGGTGTTCGACGAGATGCAGGCCGGCAAGCTGCCGACGCAACGCGAGGAGGTCGCGCATGGAGATGAAGCGGATCAGGAACCCCCTGCCGGGCAAGCGCCTGGTGGGGCTGGATGAGAACGGGCGACGCTGTGGCGAGACCCATCACAACTCGACGATCTCCGACGACCTGGTCAACAGGATCCGAGACATGGCCGAGCTCGACGGCATGGGGTATCGTCGCATCACGCACGAGCTCCACCGGCAGAATGTCCGGTTGGCGCTCGGCACCGTGCGGAAGATCGTAGAATACAAGCGCCGCGCCAGCGTCGTGCGGCAGTGGAAGCTGATCGATGACGACACGCAAGACGACGAAGAAGGCGGGCCGAGCGAAGGCTGACGCACCACCGCCGATCGCCGAGAAGGTGATCGACCTGCTGTGCGAGGGGCTGTCGCTGAGCGCGATCCACAAGCGACTCGGCAAGGGAACAGCACCTGCCACAGTCATCGACTGGACGCGCCGGTTCCCCGACTTCAGTGAACGATACACACGCGCGCGCGAGGCTCGAGCGTGGGTGCTGGTCGACGAGGCCTGTGCGATCGCGGATGGGCTCGACCCGAAGACCGGCAAGCCGCGCGTGGCTGTCGACGACGCCGCGGCCGTGAACCGCGACCGGCTGCGCGTCGAGACCAGGAAGTGGTTCGCCTCGAGGATGCTGCCGCAGTTCAACGAGAAGCAGCAGCACGAGCTCGGTGGCGGCATCACCGTGCAGGTGATCACCGGGGTGCCGAAGTAGATGCTCGGCCACTCGGCCGGTAAGATGCGGCGATGGAACACCAACAACTGAACGACCTGGTCGGAATCCTCAACGAGATGGTAGTGCAGCAGACGCGCACAGCCGATGCCCTCGAGGAGATCAAGGCGAACCTCGACGCGCTCTCTTATGAGGATGGGGAGGTCACCGCGATCCGCAACGCATTGGAGGGGATGCAGGAGACGCTCGAGAAGATCACGGTGGTGCCGAAGTGACAGCGCGCCGCTACCTGGGCCACGACGGCGAGCGCCATCGATGGGAGGACAAGCCAACCATGGTCGACGATGCGAAGCGCGTAGTGCGTGAGGCCAACCTGAGCGCGGCCGACCGCGCGGAGCTCGAGCTCCCGAAGGACGGCGAGGTCGTGGTCGGCGAGAACCTCGCGCTGCGCGACGTGATCAGCGGCCTGCGCGCTCGCATCCACGAGCTCGAGCAGCAGCGCAAGAAGGTCGAGAAGGAGCTCGACGACTACCATCGCCAGGTGTGTCGGCACAACGAGCAGGTGCTGACCGCGCAGCGCGACTACCTCGAGGGCGAGCTCCGCGACATCCGCGTCGCCGCGCGCTCCGGCCTCGAGCATGCATCGAAGCGGTCGACCCATCCCGCCGTCCAGCGCCTGCGCCAGGTCGTGCGCCTGGTCCGGCAGTCGCTCTACGGCCTGCACAACTGGTAGAATGTGGCAATGAAG
>JAGQRB010000338.1 GCA_020425925.1 Planctomycetota bacterium | reverse complement strand
GGTCCAGGACGCTGTCGAGTCCGATCTGCCAGAGCTCGCGCCACGGCCGCCGAGCCGCGCGGAGGAGTCGCGGGGTCACGATCGAGTGCATCGAGACCCACCGAAACGGCCGGATTCTGCCCCACAACGGCCGAATCGGCGGTCGGTCGCAGGCGCCCCGCCTAGCGCCCCGGCAACGCGATCCGGCGGGCGCGTTCGGCCGCGCTCGAGGCCTTCGGCTTCGGCGCATCCTGCACCCCGAGCGCCTGCCGCACGCGGTGGACGTAGACCTCGACCGTCATGTCCTTCGTGTGCGGAACGCCGAGAATGGCGCCGATCTCCTTGGTGAGCTCCATGTCGTCGACGAACGACCACGCCTCGCTCTGGAAGAACTCGCGCAGCATCCGCTTGAAGGCGCGCCGCGAGCTGTAGGCCCCGACGGCGTAGACCGCGCACGCGAAGCCGATGATCGCGGCGCAGAGCACGAGCGTGCCCAGTTCCATGTTCCACTGCGCGACGACCTGGAGCAGGAACCCGGTCGTCAGGAACAAGAATCCCAGCATGACCTGCATGTTGTTCAGGGCGGTGTCGCGAATCCGCATGACACTCTTCACCCCCACCCCCAGCGCGTCCGCGAGCGCCTTGCGCGGCTCGCGCAGGCGGATCGAGTTCGCCAGGAAGAAGACCCCGACGACGTTGCAGGTCAAGCCGACTACGGCGAGTTCAGGACTGTCCATGTTGTGCAGCATGCCAATGCGGACGCTCCGCTCCCCGAGCTGACCCCCGAGGTGGGAACGATGCGGCCCGAGACGGGTCGCACCCCGGGATGCTAGCCCGGAGCGGGCGCGGCAGCCAAGCGCTTTGTGGCCCGGACGCGTTTCGCCGAATCCGGGAATGCCGGCGGCAGAACGCGACCGGTCGCCCACCCCCCGGAACCGGATCCAACGGGTGGTGGCGTCAAGAGAACGGGCACCCGGGGCGCCGGCGGCATCAAGATCCCGGTCCACCCTTGCCGATCTGCTCCGACGGGCGAGGATTCCGCCGATGTCCGAGATGCCGATCGACCGTACGGAACTGCAGCGCCTCTGCGACCTCGCCCGACTGCACCTGCCGGCCGAGCGCGAGACCGAGTACCTCGGCCAGCTCGGTCGCATCGTCGCGGCGTTCGCCGCCTTGAAGGAAGTCGACACCACGGCGATGCTCGCGCCGACCGGCAGCCAGGACCCCGGTCCGACGCCGCTCCGTGCCGACGAGCCGGCCGCGCCGCTGCCCACCGCCGAGGTGCTCGCGAACGCCCCGCGCGCCGCCGGCGACTGCTTCGTGGTGCCCCGCGTGGTCGACGCATGAACCTCTGGAACGAATCCGCGTCGGTCTGGGCCGAGCGCGTCCGGAGCGGCGAGCTCCGCGCCGCGGATCTCGCCGCCGCCTGCCTCGATCATGTCCGGCTACGCGACCCGCTGCTGCACGCGTTCCTCGGGATCGAACCCGACGCCGTGCTCGCCGCTGCCGAAGCCGTCGATGCCGCGCGCGCCCGCGGCGACCAGCTCGGCCCGCTCGCCGGCGTGCCGGTCGCGTGGAAGGACAACCTCGTGCGCCGCGGCGAGCTCGCGACCGCCGGCAGCCGCCTGCTCGAGACGTTCCGCTCGCCGTACAGCGCGACCGTGATCGAGCGCCTCGAGCGCGCCGGCGCGGTCTTGCTCGGTCGCACCAACCTCGACGAGTTCGGCATGGGCAGCACCACCGAGAACTCGGGGTTCGGGCCGACCCGCAATCCGTGGGATCCCGAGCTCGTACCCGGCGGCAGCAGCGGCGGCTCCGCGGCCGCGGTCGCAGCCGACTGCTGCCCGCTCGCGCTCGGCAGCGATACCGGTGGCTCGGTGCGCCAGCCGGCGGCGTTCTGCGGCGTCAGCGGCCTCAAACCGACCTACGGCCGGGTCAGCCGCTACGGCCTGATCGCCTACGCCAGCTCGCTGGACTGCGTCGGCGCCGTGGCGCGCCACGCCGACGATCTGCAGCTCTGGTTGCGAATCGCCGAAGGCCGCGATCCGCGCGACCCCACCAGCGTCGACACGGTCGCCGTGCCGCCGCGCGCGGACGGTCTCGCCGGGCTCCGCATCGGGTTGCCGTGGCAGCTCAACGGTCCGGGCGTCGACCCCGAGGTCGCCGCCGCCGTCGCCGCCGCCGCCGAACGCCTCGCCGCGCTCGGTGCCGAGGTCACGGAGTGTTCGTTGCCGGCAGTCGAGCACGCCGTGCCGACCTACTACCTGATCGCCACGGCCGAGGCGTCGTCGAACCTCGCGCGCTACGACGGTGTCCGCTTCGGCGCGCGCCGCGACGGCCGCCGGCTCGAGGCGATGATGGCGTCGACGCGCTCCGCCGGCTTCGGCCACGAGGTCCAGCTGCGCATCCTGCTCGGCACCTTCGCGCTGCGCGCCGGCTACCACGACGAGTTCTACGGTCAGGCGACGCGCGTGCGCGAGGTACTGCGCGCCGACTTCGCGCGCGCGTTCGCGGAGTTCGACGTGCTGCTCTGTCCGACCTCGCCGGTACCGCCGTTCCCGCTCGGCGAACGCATCGACGACCCGCTCGCGATGTACCTGTGCGACGCGCTGACGGTACCGGCGAGCC
>JAGQRB010000337.1 GCA_020425925.1 Planctomycetota bacterium | reverse complement strand
AGCGCGACGGCGCCGGTAGCGCGCTGCTGCGGTGCCGTGACGGTTGCCTCTTCCTCGCCGGCAGCGGGGCGTCGCCGGCCGGCGACCGCCCGTTCGTCGATCGCTGGAACGTCGCGACCGGCGCCAAGGATCGGTTGTTCGAGAGCGCCGAAGGTCGCTACGAGACCTTCGTCGGCTTCCTCGAGGGCGGCGAGCGGCGGCTCCTGGTGCGCACCGAGTCGCCGACCTCGCCGCCGGCGCTGGTCGTCGTCGATGCCGCGACCGGCGACCGCGAGCCGTTCCTCGAATTCGGCGACCCGGCCGCCGAGTGGACCCGCGGCATCACCAAACAGCTGATCACCTACGAGCGCGAGGATGGCGTCGCGCTGTCGGGCACGCTCTACCTGCCGCCCGGCGTCGATCCCGGCGCGAAGCTGCCGGCGCTGGTCTGGGCCTATCCGCTCGAGTACGTGCAGAAGAGCGACGCCGGGCAGGTGCGGGCGGCGCCGACGCGCTACACCCGCATCAGCGGCGCCTCACACCTGTTCCTGTTGCTCGCCGGCTACGCGGTGTTCGACCAGGTCGCGATGCCGGTCGTCGGCCCGAGCCGCTCGGCCAACGACACCTTCATCGAACAGCTCGCGATGAACGCGCGCGCGGCGCTCGCGGCGCTCGCCGACACCGGCCGCATCGACACCACACGGGTCGCGATCGGCGGTCACAGCTACGGCGCGTTCATGACCGCGAACCTGCTGGCCCATACCGACCTGTTCGCCGCCGGCATCGCGCGATCGGGGGCCTACAACCGCACGCTGACGCCGTTCGGGTTCCAGAACGAGGAGCGCACGTACTGGGAAGCGCCGCAGGTCTACCTCGCGATGTCGCCGTTCATGCACGCGCCGAAGATCGACGAGCCGTTGCTGATGATCCATGGCGAGGACGACAACAACTCGGGCACGTTCCCGATCCAGAGCGAACGGCTGTTCGCCGCGATCAAGGGCCACGGCGGCACCGCCAGGCTCTGCTTCCTGCCGCACGAGAGCCACGGCTACCGCGGACGCGAGAGCGTGCTGCAGTGCCTGGCCGAGATGTGCGACTGGATGGACACACACGTCAAGCCGGCGCGCTGACGAGCTCGGCTCGAGCGCTAGATCTCGAGCTCGAAGCCGCGCCGGTACTGCTTCGTGATCCACGCCGCCGCGGCCTCGAGGTTCGTGACCTTCATTGCGGCGGCGTCCCACTCGATGCGCTGCCCGGCGCGCATCGCGAGGTTGCCGAGCAGCATCGCCTCGGTGAACGGCGCCGCGTACTCGAAGTTGGCCATCGGCTGCACGTTGTCACGGATGCCCTGCAGCCATTCGGCGTGGATGCCGGGGGAGCGCGGCAGGCTCGGCTCGGGGTTCTGGAAGTCGGCGAACTTCTCCTTCGGGTGCAGCTCGAAGCGCTCGCCGTAGTCGGTGGGCGAGTAGAGCGAACCCTCGCTGCCGATCAGCAGGAAGCCACCGATGTGGAAGTCGACGCCCGGCAGCTTCTCGGGTGCGGGTTTGCGGCCGCCGTCGTACCACGTCAGATCGACCGGGCCGCGCGCGCCGCGCGCGGGGAATCGATAGCGGATCGTCGACGACTGCGGGTAGGTCTCGTCGTTGCGCTCGCTGGTCTCGGCCTCGATCCACTCGGGTGCGTCGAGCTCGAGTGCGAAGAACGGCAGGTTGGCGACGTGGCACGCCATGTCGCCGAGCGCGCCGGTGCCGAAGTCCCAGAAGCCGCGCCAGTTGAACGGCGCGTAGCCGTTGAAACCGGTGCCCTCGTTGCCGGCGGCGTACGGCCGCCACGGCGCCGGGCCGAGCCAGAGATCCCAGCGCAGGGTCTTCGGGATCGCGTCGACGTGCTCGGGCCGCGGGATCGCCTGTGGCCAGACCGGTCGGTTGGTCCAGACGTGCACCTCGCGCACCTCGCCGATCACCCCGGCGCGGACGCACTCGGCCGCGGTCCGGAAGCCGTCGAGGCAGGTGCCCTGGTTGCCCATCGACGTGATGACCCGGTGCTTGCGCGCGGCGTCGCGCAGCAGCCTGGCCTCGTGCACGGTGTGGGTCAGCGGCTTCTGCACGAACACGTGCATGCCGCGCGCCATCGCCGCGAGCGCCGGGCCGGCGTGCGAGTGGTCGGGCGTGCTGACGGTGACCGCGTCGAGCTGCTCGCGTTCGAGCATGTCGCGCCAGTCCTCGTAGAAGGTCGCCTTCGGCTGTTCCTTGCGCGCGGCCGCGGCCTTGCCGTGGTCGACGTCGCAGAGCGCGACGATGTCCTCGGTCTTGGCGCAGCCCTGCATGTCGGACAGGCCCTTGCCGCCGCAGCCGATCACGCCGATGCGCAGTCGCTCGTTCGGCGAACGCGGCCGCGCCGGTGCGGGCAGCAGCTGCGCGCGTGGGGCGGAGGACAACGCGACGGTGCCGGCAGCGGTGGCCAGCAGGAACTCACGACGAGAGGAGCCCGACATGTCGGCGAGTCTACGCTCCGCCATCGCGATTTCCGCGGCGCTACTTCTTGCCGTCGTTCGGGTCGCCGTTCTTCGCGTCGCCGTTCTTGGGCTCGATGCCCCTGGCCTTCCTGGCCTGCACCATGTGTGGCTCGAGCCCGTGCTCGATCAGCTTCCACTTGTCGCCGTAGAGGAAGTCCGGCGACTGCTCGAAGTCGTGACACTGCACGCAGAGCATCGACGGCGCGGTGCCACCTCGGATGCCGAGCGGGTTCGCCGCCGGGTTGCCGATGTGGTCCGAGCCGGCGCCGTGACAGCGTTCGCAGCCGACATCGGTGAGCTGCGGCGTCTTCTTCGGGTTCACGAAGCCGGAGACGTCGCCGTAGCCGACGACGTGGCACGACACGCAGTCGGGATACTGGGTCACCGGCCAACCGTAGCGCTTCGGGTCCTGCTCGGCGTCGACCAGGGTCTGCCAGGCGTGCGCGTGGCGCGTCTGCTGCCAGACCTGCGACGCGCTCGGATGGCAGCCGGCGCAGGTCTGCGAGCCGACGTACCTGGCGCCGTTGCTGGTCGGGTGCTGCTCGGCGAGTTTCTCGAGCACGTGATCGGCGGCGACGTCCTGGCGGTGTTGCAGCAGCATCGCCTTGGTGTCGGGATCGCCGCCGCCGCCCGGCAGCGTCTTGCTCGCCGGCAGCGGCACCGGGCTGTAGCCGAGGCTCGGACCGGTCGCGGTGCGCTGCAGCGTCAGCTCGAGCATCACGCGGCCGCGGATGCCGGGAAACACCAGCGGCACGCCGGCGACCGTCTCCGGCTGCGCCGGCGGCTCGGAGTGGCTCTCGTCGAAGCAGACCACGAGGTCGGGCTTCGGCTCGAGCTGCGGCACCAGATCGCGGGCGGGCATGTCGCCGCCGTGGTAGAGCAGCACGCGCAGCGTGGAGTCGGCGACATCGGCCATCGCGCGCTGCCAGGCGGTGAGCGGCGGCACGATCTTGAACGGCAGTTCGGCAGCAGGGTTGCCCTCGCCGGGCTCGGCCGGCAGCGCGACGGTCAGCGATGCGATGCGGACGAGTTGGCCGCGCACGTCCTTCTCGACGAAGGGGCGGGCAGGCCAGTCGGGCAGCTCGCATTCGAGGTCGGACGCGACCGCCGGCACCATCGTGAGGAACGCGGCCCATTGCTCGGGCGGCAGCGCGAGGTCGTTCGGACCGACGCCGACCGCATCGTATGGGTGCGTGGCGGACAGCACCTGCAGCGCCGTCAGACCCTTCAGCAGGTCGAGCTCGGTCGCACCCTCGACGAGGTCGCCGCCTTCGATCAGCAGGTCGTAGTCGCGCTGTTCGCCGATGTGCTGCACGCGGCGCGGCAGACCGCCGAGCTGGCCGCTGGCGCAGCCGCAGGGTTCGAGGCGACCCAGCATCGCTCCCGAGACCAGCAGACGAATGCGCTCGCCGCCGCCGCCGGGATCCTGCTGCGCAGGACGTTCCGGGGCCGCGCTCGGGCCGGCCGGCCGGGACACGAGATCGCGATCGGTGCACTGCGTCGCGGTGGCGGCGACGGTTCCGATTCCGAGGGCGAAGAGCAGTGCGGCGGCGGGCGTGAGGGAGGTCATCAGGTCTTGGTCGGGAACACGACGAGCGCGATCGGCAGGAACGGGCCGGCGTCGCCACCGACCGTCAGCACGAGCTT
>JAGQRB010000336.1 GCA_020425925.1 Planctomycetota bacterium | reverse complement strand
TCGGACCGCTGGTCGCCGGGCTCGGCGGCGCGGCCGTGGGTGCCGGTGCCGGCGGCATCGCGGGCGCCCTCGTGGGCCTCGGCATACCCGAGCACGAGGCAGCGCTGCGGGCCGAACGGGTGCAGCGCGGCGGCGCGCTGGTGACCTGCGCCGCCGGGTCGGACGCGATGAGGGCGCGCGCGATCCTCGAACGGCACGGGGCCGAGGACACCTTCGAGGTCTGACCATCGCGCCGCCAGTCGCCGCGCTATCCTGCAACGCTGCCCATGACCGAGCCTTCGCAGGATCCGGCTGCCGCGGCCGACCTCGATTTCACCGCGCACCCGGCGGCGCTCGCCGAGCTGCTCGATCGGCTCGGCGAGGGCTGCTTCTCGGTCGACGCGACGGGCCGCGTGACCGCGTGGAGCCGCGGCGCGGAACATCTGACCGAGCTGCACCAGGACGCGGTCGTCGGCCGGCCGGCCGGCGCCATCCGCGTCGCCGGCGAGCGCGGCTTCCGCGCCCTCGTCGAGTGGCTGCACGCCGACGCCGACCCGGGACGTTTCGAACTGCGGTTCGCGATCCAGCGCGCCGACGGCTCGCGCGAGGATCTCGCCGGCAAGGTCGTCGCGATTCGCGACGGCCAGGGCGAGCTCGAGGGTGCGTTCGGCATGCTGCACCCGGGTCCGCCGAACCTGCCGCAGTCGCTGCCCGAGGTTTCAGTCGACCTTCGGACCGAACACGATCCCGCCGCCGCCCTGCTCGGCATCGTCGGCCGCAGCCAGCCGATGCAGGAGGTCTTCCGACGCATCCGCCTCGCCGCCCACAGCGAGGTCACGACGCTGATCACCGGCGAATCGGGCACCGGCAAGGAGCTCGCGGCCCGTGCGCTGCACGCCCTCAGCAGCCGCCGCGAGCAGCCGTTCCTGGCCGTGAACTGCGGTGCGCTGACCGAGTCGCTGCTCGAGAGCGAGCTCTTCGGCCACGAGAAGGGTGCGTTCACCGGTGCACTGCGCGAGCACCGCGGCGTGCTGGAACAGGCCGATCACGGCACGCTGTTCCTGGACGAGATCGGCGAGGTCAGCGCGATGCTCCAGGTCAAGTTGCTGCGCGCGCTGCAGGAACGCCAGATCCGGCGCGTCGGCGGCAGCCGCGAGATCGCGATCGACGTCCGCCTGATCACCGCGACCAACAAGGACCTCGACCAGCTCGTCCAGGGCGGTGCGATGCGCGAGGACTTCTACTATCGGGTGCGGGTCTACGAGATCGCGATGCCGCCGCTGCGCGAGCGGCGCGGCGACATCCTGCCGCTGGTCGAGCACTTCTGCCGCGAGTTCAACCCGCGGCGCTCCGTCGAGGTGCTCGGGCTCGAGCCCGAGGCCGAACGTCGCCTGCTGGCACACGACTGGCCGGGCAACGTGCGCGAGCTCAAGAACGCGATCGAGCACGCCTACGTCAGCGTCGTCGGCGACCGTATCGCCGCCCCCGACCTGCCGCCCCACGTCGGCGCGGCGTCGCGCCGCATCGAGGACCCCGCCACCGGCGAAGCCCTCGCGCTCTCGCCGCGCGAGGCCGACGATCGCCAGCGCATCCTCGCGACGCTCGAGCGCCACGACTGGAACCGCACCGCATCGGCGCAGGCCCTCGGCTACAGCCGGGTCACGCTGTGGAAGAAGATGCGGCGGTACCGCATCGACGAGGGTGTCTTCCGCCGCGGCTGAGGCGGTCGCCGTTAACATCGGTTGACGCGACGTTGACACGGGTTGACATCGGGCAACACCCCCGGCAGCCGCCCGGGGCCGCTCCGCCGCCACTCCAGACACCGCAACTCGCGTCCTTGCAGGATCTTCCGATCGCCCCTCCGAACATCGCCCACCGCGGCACGGGGTTTGGTAGGGGGCGGGACGTGACGGACCAATTCGCGATCTACCCCTCGGTGCCGCGGCTCAACGAGCCGGCGCCGCCGTTCGCGGCCCACAGCACCCACGGCCCGCGCTCGCTCGAGGACTACGCCGGTCGCTGGCTCGTGCTGTTCTCGCACCCGGCCGACTTCACGCCGGTCTGCACCACCGAGTTCGTCGCCTTCGCGCAGCGCTGGCCCGACTTCCAGGCCCTGGAATGCGATCTGCTCGGGCTCTCGGTCGACAGCGTCTTCAGCCACCTGCAGTGGGTCGCCGACATCGAGCAGCGCCTCGGCGTGACGGTGCCGTTCCCGATCCTCGACGACAGCGCCCGCAAGGTCGCGAACCTCTACGGCATGATCCACCGCGGCGCCTCCGACACCTCGACCGTGCGCGGCACGTTCGTCATCGACCCGGACGGGATGCTGCGCGCCTCATCGTTCTACCCGATGACGACCGGTCGTTCGATCGACGAGATCCTGCGTCTCGTGCGGGCGCTGCAGGCTGCCGTCGAACACCGCATCGCGACGCCGGCGGAATGGCAACCCGGCCAGGACGTGCTGCGTCCGGCACCCGACACGCTGGCCGACATCGCCGACAACGGCGGCTCCTATCTCACCTACCGCGCGCTCTGACGGCCGAGGCCGCCGGCACGCCCAGACCCTTTCCGACCCGGACACGCTCATGATCCTCAAGCAGTACTACCTCGGCTGTCTCGCCCACGCTTCCTACCTGATCGCCGACGAGAGCACCGGCACCGCGGCGGTGGTCGATCCCCAGCGCGACATCGAGCAGTACGTGCTCGAGGCCAAGCGCCTCGGCGTCGAGATCAAGCACGTGCTGCTCACGCACTTCCACGCCGACTTCGTCGCCGGCGACCGCGAGCTGCAGCAGACCTGCGGCGCGACGATCTACGTCGGCGCGGCAGCGGCACCCGAATACGACTGCGAGAAGCTCGAGGACGGCGACGTGCTCGAGTTCGGCAACGTGCGGATCCAGGCGCTCGCGACCCCCGGCCACACCCCCGAGAGCATGTGCTACCTGGTCTTCGACCTGGCGCAGGACGGCGCCAACCCGCAGGCCGTGCTGACGGGCGACACGCTGTTCATCGGTGACGTCGGCCGCCCCGACCTGCTCGGCTCGGTCGGCATCAAGCCCGAGGACCTCGCCTCGAGCCTCTACGACTCGCTGCACGACAAGCTCCTGCGGCTGCCCGACGCCACGCTGGTCTACCCCGCGCACGGCGCGGGCTCGATGTGCGGCAAGAACCTCAGCACCGAGACCGTCTCGACGATCGGACAGCAGAAGCTCGTCAACTACGCGCTGCAGCCGATGCCGCGCGCCGACTTCATCGCGATGATCACGCAAGGCCAGCCGCAGGCACCGGCCTACTTCCTGCACGACGCGTTGATGAACCGCCGGCCGCGCACGACGCTCGACGAGGTCATCGAGGGCAGCCTGGTGCCGATGACGCTCGAGCAGGCGCTCGCCGCGCAGGAACAGGGTGCGCAGCTCGTCGACGTCCGCGACGACAACGAGGTCGTCGGCGGCACGCTGCAGGGTGCCTTCCACATCTCGCTGTCGGGTTCGTTCGCGACCTGGGCGGGATCGTTGCTCGCGCTCGATCAGCCCGTCATCGTGATCGCGGCGCCCGGCCGCGAGCGCGAGGCGGTCACGCGCATGGCGCGCATCGGTCTCGACCGGGTCGTCGGCTTCGTCGACGGCTTCGAGCTCGAGCTGCAGCGCCACCCGGGCCTGCGGCAGCAGACGCCGCAGATCGACCTCGACACGCTGCGCGACAAGCTGGCTTCGGATGCACCGCCGCTCGTGCTCGACGTGCGGACCCCGACCGAGTGGCAGAACGGCCACATCGACGGTGCGTTGCACGTGCCGTTGATCGAGCTGCAGGACCGCGTCGACGAGGTGCCGCGCGACCGCGAGCTGGCCGTCCTGTGCCGGACGTCGAACCGCTCGGCGAGCGCGATCAGCATCCTGCGCCGCGCCGGCCACGACAACGTCGTG
>JAGQRB010000335.1 GCA_020425925.1 Planctomycetota bacterium | reverse complement strand
GCCCGGCCTTGTCGCAGGCCTGCCGGATCGCCGGCACCGGCCCGAGCCCGATGACCTCGGGCGGCACACCGGCGATGCCCCACGAGCGGATCCGGACCTGCGGCTTCAGGCCGAGCTCCATGGCGCGGTCGGCGGTCGTGACGACCAGCATCGCGGCGCCATCGACGATGCCGGAGGCGTTGCCGGCGGTCACGGTGCCGTCCTTGCCGAACGCGGCGCGGAGCCGGCTCAGCGCCTCGAGCGAGGTCTCGGGTTTGATGTGGTCATCGGTGTCGACGACGAGCTCCTTCTTGCCGAGCTGCACGGTCAGCGGCGCGATCTCGGCGGCGAACTTGCCGGACTTCACCGCCGCGGCGCCGAGCTGGTGGCTGCGCAGCGCGTACTCGTCCTGTTCCTCACGCGAGATCTCGTGCTTCTTGGCGACGTTCTCGGCGGTCTGTGCCATGAAGAACTTGCAGTAAGGATCGTAGAGCGCCGCGAACAGCAGGTCCTCGAGCTTCGGCTCCTGGCCGAAGCGGAAGCCGTCGCGCGCGCCGCGCAGCACGTGCGGCACCTGGCTCATGTTCTCCATGCCGCCGGCGAGGCAGAGCTTCGCTTCGCCGAGCAGCATCGCGTGCGCCGCCGAGACCACCGACTGGATGCCCGAGCCGCAGATCCGGTTGACGGTCAGCGCCGGCCGATCGACCGGGACGCCGGCCTTGAGCGCGACGTGACGCGCGCCGTAGATCGCGTCGGAGCTGCTCTGCGCGACATTGCCGACGAAGGTCTGGTCGACCTGATCGGCCTTCGCGCCGGAACGCTCGAGCGCGGCCTTCGCGGCGTGGGTCGCGAGGTCGATCGCGGTCACGTCCTTGAACTTGCCGAAACCCGGCGTGCCCGAGTACTCGGCCATGGCGGTGCGCGCGCCGCCGACGATCACCAATTCGGATTGCATCTGCAGAGCATCGGCCATGCCCGTCCGGGAGGCAAGTTCGAGTCCCCGCCCCTGGGGTCGCCGGGCGGACCGTCGCGCGCCCCGGGGCGAACCCGTAGCATCCCGGCCATGCTGCGTTCCCTCCGCCTCCTCCTCGCCACGGCTCTCGTGTTCCCGTTCGCCGGCTGCGAGACCATCGGCAACCTCAACCTCTACAGCGACGACGAGCTCGAGCCGTTGAGCGCGCAGGCCTACGCCGAGGTCGCGACCGAATACACCGAGATCAAGTCCGGGGCGCAGTACGAGATGGTGCGGCGCGTCGCGCAGAAGATCGCAGCCGCCTCCGAGGAGAACTTCGCCTGGGAGGTCAAGCTGCTGAAGGCCGACGACACGCCGAACGCGTTCTGCCTGCCGAACGGTCGCATCGCGGTCTACACCGGCATCCTGCCGCTGACCCAGAACGAGAACGGTCTCGCCGCCGTGCTCGGTCACGAGGTCGCGCACGCCGTGCTGCGCCACGGCGGCAAGCGCATGACGCAGGGCCTGCTGACCAACGTCGCCGCCACCGCGATCGACGCCGGCCTCGGTATCGCCGAGATGTCCGAGGACACCCGCGGCGTCGTGATGGGCGTCATCGGCGCAGGCGCGCAGTACGGCGTGCTGCTGCCCTACAGCCGCGAGCACGAGAGCGAGGCCGACATCCTCGGCATCCGCTACGCGATCCGTGCCGGCTACGACCCGAACGAGGCGCCGAAGCTCTGGGAGCGCATGGCCGAGCTCGGCAGCGGCACGCCGGAGTGGATGAGCACCCACCCGCACCCGCTGGCGCGCGCCGAGAAGCTGCGCGAGGTGATCCCGCAGATCATCGAAGAAGAGAAGAACTGGCAGCCGAAGTGACCGCCGCGGGCGGCGCGGCCGTGCAATGCCTCAGCGACCGCCGCCGGCGACCTCGCCGCCGGGCACCGGATCGTCGCAGCGGATCGTGATGGTGACCGGGTCGCCGCCGGGAGCGACCCCGACCGCGTTGCCCGACCAGGTCACGCCGCGATCGACGCAGCGCGCGAACAGATCGACCGGTTCGCCGGCGAGGCCGCGCACCACGAAGCTGCCGTCGGCCGCGACCGGCGCCAGCCGCGACCGGAAGCCGTCGGCGCGGCCGCGCGCCCGCACCTCGACGAGCACGTCCGTGAGGTCCGAGCGATCGGCGCACGCGACGACACCGCGCAGCTCGAGACCCGACGCCAGCGCGCACTCGACGACGGCGGTCGTCGGCACCGCGACGCGGAAGGCCCGCGCGACGCGGTCCGGATGCTCGACCGCGACCGCGAGCTCGCCGGCCGGGAGCCGCTGCAGCAGCGCGCCGCCGCGCAGATCGGTTCGCACGCTCTGCGACAGTTCCGGGTCGGTGCCCACCGTCACCAGCGCGTCAGGCAGCGGCTGACCGTCGGCATCGACGACGCGCAGCCGCAGCGCGTTCGCGGGCTCGAGCCGGAGCTCGATCGGATCGCCGATCGGCGCGGCGCTCGCGAGCGCGTGATCCGCCGCGACCGCGACGATGCGCACGTTGTCGACGTCGACGCGGCAACGGCCCCGGCCGGCGTCGTCGCTGACGCTGCTGGCGACGACGACCGGCAGCCCCGGCCCGGTGCGCACCGTGAACACCGACGCTCCGACGAGCGGCTGCCCATCGCGATCGACCACCTGCACCGCTCGCCAGCTCGCTGCCGCCGGCGCCGCGCGATGCACGCGGCCGGGTTCGAGCCAGACTTCCTCGAAGACGAACTCACCGGCGCGGTCGGTCGGCATCGCGAGGCGGACACGCTGCGGTCGGGCGGTGATCGGCAGCTCGATCTCGCCGCGGCCATCGGGCAGGAAGCGCCGCTCCGGCCAGGGCGGCAGCGTCGCGAAGCCGTCGATCGGCACCCCGGCGAGCCGGCTCGGAGGGTTGCGCGGACAGCGCACGCGGCCGCGCTCGCCGGAGCTGAGCTCGCAGCCGGCGACGAACACGCGCTCGAGGTCCTTGCGCTCGACGAGCAGCTCGGCGAGGCGACCCGGCAACGGCAGGAACGCGCTCGGCACGTAGCCGACCGGCACGCCGTCGAGGCGAACGTAGGCTCCGCGCGTCCGCGGCCCGACGTCGACCGCCGCCAGCGCCCGCAGCGTCACGACGACCGGCACGCCCGGCGCGGCAGCTGCAAGGAACGCACCCGTGCCGGCATGCTCGATCCAGAGCGCGGCGCGGCGATCGAGCGCAACCGCGAAGCGACCACCGCGGTCGGTCGTCGTCTGCAGCGCCGCCGACGGCGCCGGATCTCGCCAGGCGACCGCGAGCTCGGGCAGCGGGAAGATGCGCACGCTCGCACCGACGACCGCGCGCCCGTTGGCGTCGCGCACCAGTCCGAGCAACCGTTCGCCGCCCGCCTGCGCCGCCGCCACCCCGGCCGCGACCGTCACGACGGCGGCGATCCGAAGCCCGAGCCGCGCGCGCCGATGCACTACTCGGCCTTGGGGTGCCGGCAGTCACCGAGCGCCAGCAGCGCGTAGATCGTGCACATGACCGGCTGATCCTCCCACCAGCGCCCGTTCTTGACGTTGAGCCACGAGCCGTCGTCGCGCTGGATCGCTTCGAGATGAGCGGCGAGCTGCAGGCGCCAGGCGACCGTCTCGGGGTCGTCGCCGAGGGTTTCGACCTCGTCGATGCCGCACAGCGTCAGCGCCCGCGCCATCGTCTCGTAGTAGTAGAACAGACCCTGGTACTCGGCGTTCTCGTCGAGCCCGGCGTGGCTGCCCGGGTTCGTCGCCAGCGTCCAGTGCCGGCGGATCCACCCGGTCGCGGCCTGCATGCGCTCGTCGTCCTTCGACAGCCCGCACAGCGCATAGGTCTTCAGCAGCGCGTAGGTCATCGAGCCGTAGCTGCGCGGCACCCGCACGCCGTCGGCGATCACGTCGAAGCCGAACTTCGAATTGCCCGGCAGGTAGCAGGCCCCGCCATCGTCACCGGGCTCGACCGGGTGCTTCTCGTCCGAACCCTCCTCGGCGACCTCGGTGCGATAGTCGTTCACGCGCCGCAGGTTCTGGGTGCGCTGCATGAACGTCACCGCGCGCCGAAAGGCCTCGTCACCGGCTGGCAATCCGCTGGCCCGCAGCGCCTCGATCGCGAACTGCGTGTTGCTGACGTCGCCGCGACTGCCGGGGCCGTAGCCGAAGCCGCCGTAGTCCTTGTCGTCCGACGAGTGACCGTTGGCCTCGCTGTTCTGCACCCCGAGCAGGAACTTCTGCGCCCGCTGCAGCGGCGCCTTCACGCGCTCGCCGCCGAGCCTCGCCAGCGCGAGCACGGCGGCGCTGGTCTGGTAGTTGGTGGTGCCCTCGCCGAACGCGCCGTCGTCGTGCTGCTGCGACAGCAGGAAGTCGGTCGCGGCCGCGACGAACGCGTTCTCCTCGGCATTGCGCAGGTCGGCCGGCTTGGTCAGGACCGCCGCGAGCGCGAGCGCCGTCACGCCGACGTGCGGCTCGTCCTTCTGCAGGAACTTGCCGTCCTGCTGGTGCGCCAGCAGATAGTCGACACCGCGCTGCTGCGATGCGCCGAACGACGCGGAGCCGGCCGCCGCCGGCGCCGGGGCCGCCGGAATCGGGGCCGCCGGAACCGGATCCGACTGGGCCGTGACGAAGGCTGCCGACGAAGCGGCGAACAGGACGAGGGTCCGGGAGACCCGCAACGGAAGGGAGTGCATCATCGGTATGGCTCGCGCGCTTCCTATGCCAGCAACGGGCGTACCGAAACAGCTTTCCCGCGCATCGGGCCAACGCGCGGCCCGGCCGCGCCCCGCCGCGACGCCGGGCGGAACATTCACTGTCCAACCGCACGCCGTGGCGGACGGTTCTTGTCCATGCCGCGACCGCCGCCTTCAGCGCAGAGGTTCGAGCACGAACTGCAGCCGGTAGTCGCCGCGCGGCGCCAGTGTGTACTGCGGATGCGGCCGTGCCCCCCAGCTGTCGTCACCGCCGACTCCGGTCTGGGCCGCGTCGACGTTCACCGTCAGGTGGTCGCTCGGCGCCACCTCGTGGGGATGCGCCGCGGCCTCGAGCGCAGCCTGGGTGTGCGGCCAGACGCTGAACGAGAACGGCTCCGAGACGCCGTCGGGCCGCACCACGCGACGCACTCGCAGACCGCCGTCGCGCCCGTCGGCCAGTGTCAGCCAGCGCGCATCGCAGCGGTTGCCGTGCTCCTGCGGCTCGAGGTAGTCGTGGTTCAACGCCGCGACCGGCAGCTCGTAGACCCCGAAGAACGCGCCGCTCTTGCGGTCGCTGTAGCTCTCGTGCGGCCCGCGGCCGTACCACGCGACCTCGCGGTAGCGCGACGACATCTCGAACGTCAGACCGACGCGCGGAATCTCGGGCAGCTTGTCGCCGCTCGGCGAGAACGTGTAGTCGATCAGGATTGCGCCGTCCGCGAGCACCTGCTGCACGACGCGCCCCTTCGAGCGGCCGTCCTCGAGCACGAAGTTCGCTTCGACCTGGAACGGCTGCTTGCCGGCGCTCTCGATCGACGCCGCCACCGGCTCGTCGAAGCGGATCGCGGGCGCGCGCCAGATCGCGCAACGCGCCGGCATGCCGTTGCCCTTGTCGTTGTCGGTCGGCGCGCGCCAGAAGTTCGGCCGCAGCGGTGCGGCGAGCAGCTCGACGCCATCGAGGACGTAGGACTCGAGCAGGCCGGTCCGGGGCGAGAAGCGCGCCGTGCAGCGCCCCTGCCCGAACTCCAACGGCCGTTCCACCGCGCCCCGCATCGGCCCGACGTCGGCGCGTCCGGGATCGGGCTCGAACGGCAGCGCAAGCTGCTCGCGCGCGACGACGTGCCCGGCCTCGGCCCAACCGGTGTCGGCAGGCAGTGCGAAGCGGACGTCGACGAAGTACTCGCACCCCCGCCGGCGTGTCACCGCAGCGAGCGGCAGGGTCAGCGGGCGGGACTCGCGCGGTGGCACGGCCAGCCGGCCGAGCGGCCCGGAGTGCACGACGCGGCCATCCTCGAGCACCTCGAAGGTGCACTCGAACTCGCTGAGGTCGGTGAAGAAGTAGCCGTTCTTCACCGTCACGCGCCCGTGCGCGAGATCGTCGGCGACGACCTCGACGTTGTCGTAGACCTT
>JAGQRB010000334.1 GCA_020425925.1 Planctomycetota bacterium | reverse complement strand
CACCAGCATGATGTTCATCACGCCGACGCCGCCGACCATGAAACCGACCGTCGACAGCATGAACATCACCGCCAGCGTCGCGAACACGATCGCGTCGAACGACTGGATCAGCGAGTCGGCGGTGCCGATCTCGAAGTCGTCCGCCTCGTTCCAGCGCACGCGGCGCCGCCGCCGCAGCACCTCGGAGATCTCGTCCTTCGCCGAATCGATCTGACCGGGCAGGCTGCGCACCGCGATGAAGTGGTCGTCGCGGCCCGGGTAGTAGCGCTGCAGCGTCCAGTACGGGATCAGGAACAGCGTGTCGTCCTCGTTCTGGCCGCCGAACGGGCCCTCCTTGCGCTTCTGGCAGACCCCGATCACGGTGAACTTGTTGCCGCCGATGAGGATCTCCTTGCCGAGCGCACCGCCGGCCGGGAACAGCGCCTCGGCCGAGGCGTGGCCGAGCACGACGACCGCCATGCGGTGGGCGTTCTCCTGCTCGGAGAGGAAGCGGCCCTCGGCCATCACGCGGTTGGCGGCCTCGGCGTTGTTGGGGAACACGCCGCGCACCCGCGGCCCGTCGACCTCCTCGTCGCGGTAGACCGCACGCTTCAGGAACGTCGGCGCGCTGACGCCGGGCGAGACCAGCTCGACCGACGGGCAGAGGTCGCGGATCGCCCAGGCGTCCTCGAGCTCGAGTTCACGGCGCAGCCGCATCTCGCGCGGCATGCGGCCGATCTGCACGAACGGCATCCGGTAGATGTAGATGTTGTTGGTGCCGAACTCCTCGACCTGATCGACGACCGATTGCCGGAAGCCGTTGAGCACCGACGCGACCGTGACGACGAGCAACACCCCGATGAAGATGCCGAGCACGGTCAGGCCCGACCGCATGCGGTTGGAGAGCAACGTCTCGCCCGCGAGCTTGGTGTTCTCCCAGATCGAGAAGAGCAGGCGCCGCATGACGGGCTACTCCGAACGCAGCGCCTCGATCGGGTCGAGACGCGCGGCGCGACGCGCCGGGCTGATGCCGAAGAAGACACCGATCGCGGTGCAGACGAAGAACGCGACCGGCGGCGCCCAGGCCGGGAAATCGGCCGGCAGCGGCGTGTAGCGCCCCACCGCGGTCGAAGCGGCCCAGGCGATCGAGATCCCGATCGCGCCGCCGATGCAGGACAGCAGGACCGCCTCGATCAGGAACTGCTCGACGATGTCGCGCTGGCGCGCCCCCACCGCCTTGCGCACGCCGATCTCGCGGGTCCGCTCGATCACCGACACCAGCATGATGTTCATGATGACGATGCCGCCGACGACGAGCGAGATACCGACGACGAACAGCGCGATCGCGAAGATCGTCTGCGACATGTTCTTCCAGAGGTCGTTGATGCCCTCCGCGGTCACGATGCCGAAGTCGTCGGGATCGGCCGGCCGCAGGTGGTGACGCGCGCGCAGCACCGCGCGCACCTCGTCCATCGCCTCGGTCATCGCCACGTCGCTCGCCGCCTTGACGCTGATGTTGACCGAGTTCTGGGCGCCGAACAGCTTCTTGTGCAGGCCGTACGGGACCTTGACGTAGTTGTCCTGCGAGAAGCCGAGGAACGAGCCCTTCTTCTTGGCGACGCCGACGACCCGGACCTCGAGGCCCTCGACGCGGATCGTCTTGCCGATCGGATCGACCGCCGGGAACAGCTGCTCGACGATGTCGGCACCGACGAATGCGACCGGCAGCCCGTGCTCGTCGTCGTTGTCGTTGAAGATGCGGCCGGCCTCGACCTCGTAGGGCTCGATCTCGAGGATGCCCGCGGTGACACCGCCGATGTCGACGTCGCGCAGCTCGTGGCCGCGACGGGTCAGATCACGGGTCGAGTGCGCCTCCCAGGCGACGACCTCGGCCAGCGGGCAGCGCTCGCGGATCGCGCGGCCGTCGGCGGGCTCGAGCACGCGGTTCTTGCGCAGCGCGTCGAGGAAGTCCTGGCGGTTCGTGATGATGCCGAAGCGCTGCACCGTGAACACGCCGCTGCCGAGGTTGCTGAGCTTCTCGGCGACGTACTTGTTGAGACCGTTGATCACCGCCGCGGTCGCGATGATCGCGGCGATGCCGATGATGACGCCGAGCAGCGTCAGGAACGAGCGCAGCCGGTTGGCCCAGATCGATTCGAGCGCGAGACGCGTCGATTCGGCGAAGTTCACGACACCTCCGCCTGCTCGCTCGCGGCCGGTGCCGAGGTCCGCCGCTTGCCGCAGCGTTCGTCGCTCTCGATACGGCCGTCGCGGATCGTGACGATACGCTCGGCGTGCTCGGCGATGTCGCGCTCGTGGGTGACGACGACGATCGTGTTGCCCTGGGCGTGCAGCCGGTCGAACAGCGCCATGATCTCGTACGAGGTCTTGGTGTCGAGATTGCCGGTCGGCTCGTCGGCGAGCAGCAGCGCCGGCCGGGTCACGAGCGCACGCGCGACGCTGACGCGCTGGCGCTGGCCGCCCGACAGCTGGTTCGGGCGGTGGTCCATGCGATCACCGAGGTCGACCTGTCGCAGCGCGTCGGCCGCGAGCTCGCGCCGCTCGGCCGGGGCGACGCCGGCGTAGATCAGCGGCAGCTCGACGTTGCGCAGCGCGGTCGCGCGCGCCAGCAGGTTGAAGGTCTGGAACACGAAGCCGATGTCGCGGTTCCGGATCCGCGCCAGCTCGTCCTCGCCGAGCTTCGCAACCGGATTGCCGTTGAGCCAGTACTCGCCGCTCGACGGCGTGTCGAGGCAGCCGATCAGGTTCATCAGCGTCGATTTGCCCGAGCCCGATGGGCCCATGATCGCGACGTACTCGTTGCGCCGGATCACGAGGTCGACGCCGCGCAGCGCCTGCACCGTGGTCGAGCCCATCGCGAACGAGCGGGTCAGCGCCTCCGTCCGGATGACGTCGGCAGCGTCACCGGCGGCGTTGCCATCGGCGACGCTCATCGCGACTTCTTGCCGAGACGGATCACGCTCTCGCGCTGCCGCTTCTCGTCGATCGCGACGCGATCCCATTCGCGCAGCGTGCGCAGCGCCTTGATCGGACCGATCACGACGGTGTCGCCGGCGGCGAGGCCGTCGAGCACCTCGACGTCCATGTCGCCGATGATGCCGAGCTTGACCGGCCGGAAGCGCGCGCGGCCGTCCAGCATCACGAACACGCCCTCGACCTCCTCGAGCTTGCGGCGGTCGGCGGCGGCCACCGGTGTCACCAGCGAGTCGTCGATCGGCTCCGGCGGCGGCACGTAGCGCTTCTCGGCGTCGAGCTCGACCTCGCGCGCGGTCTGCGCCTGCAGCGGGATGACCAGCACGTTCTGACGCGTCGCGGTGGTGATGTCGGCAGTCGCGGTGAAGCCCGGCCGCAGCGCCTTCGGCGGCGCGTCGAGCCGCACGACCACCTTGAAGTCCTTGCCCTCCTGACCGGCGCCGCTGGTGGCGGCGTCCTGGATCGGACTCTGGCCGACCTCCGTGACCTCGCCCCGGATCTCGACGTCGCGCATCGCGTCGACCTCCACCACCGCGGGCGCGCCGAGCTGCACCATCACGATGTCGGCCTCGGCCACCGAGATCTCGGCCTCGATGACCGACATGTCGGCGATCGTCATCAGCGTCGCGATCGGGTTGCTCTGGATGCCGGGGACCGCGCGCTCGCCCTTCTCGACGTTGAGCTTGGTGATCAGGCCCGCGATCGGCGCGCGCAGCACCGTCTTGTCGAGCATGTCCTTGGCCCGGTCGAGCGACGCGCGCGCCGCCTCGATGCGCTGCAGCTGGCCGTCGAGCACCGACGCGGCCGCGCTGACGCGGGTCTCGGCGGCGTGGATGTTGGCCTCGCCCTGCTCGATGCGGGCCTGGCGCAGCTCGAAGGTCTGCTGTGCGATGCGCGCGTCGGCCGCGGCGATCTCGAACTCCTCGCTGCCGATCAGGTGCTGCTGGAACAGCTCCTTCTTGCGGGTCAACGACGAGTCCGAACGGTCGCGCGTGGTGCGGGCCTGCTCGAGCTCGACCTTGAGCCCGGCGAGCGCGGTCTTCTCGGCCGCGAGGTTGGCCTCGGCGGTGGCAACGCCGACCTCGGCGTTCTTGGCGTCGGCCTCGGTGGCCTTGAGCTGCGCGGTCGCGGCGTTGACGTCGGCGCGGAACGGCAGGTCCTCGAGCCGCAACAGGATGTCGCCCTTGGCGACGTTCTGGCCCTCGACCACGTCGACCTCGACGATGATGCCGGAGACCTCGGCCTGGATGTCGACGAACTCCTTGGCGCGGATCTCGCCGGTCGCGGACACGATCGAACGCAGCTCGTCGAGCACCTCGGCCTGCGCGGTCAGCACCTTGGTCGGCTCGGGCGGCTTCAGCGCCTGCCAGGTGATGGCGCCGCCGATCACGACGGCGACGGCGAGGAACACGACGGTCTTCTTTCTCATCGGGGGCGGGCGGGCTGCGGTCGTCGGCCGGACACGATCGAAGTGGCCGAACGCTTGGACGATCTGCCGAATGACATCGGCATGACAATAGAAAACCCGCGGCTGCGGTTCGTCCAGACCACGGAAAGCTGCCCGACCTCGCTCCGAGCGGCCACGCCGGCGCCGACTTCGAGATCGACGAGAGCCGAAACCGCGGCGGCACCGCCCGGGCGGGCCATCGGTCCGACCGCCTCACTCGCCGACCAGGAGCCGCAGACCGTTGCTGAACCGCACGCCGCCGCTCGATGCCGTCGGATCGAGCGCGAACCCCTGCGCGTAGAGCGCCGCGCCGAGCAGGACCGGGTCGGACGGCACGCCCGTCGTTACCGCACCGAAGCCGTCGCCGTTGGTCGCGACGAGCAGGTAGCCGATCGGTGGGCCGATGTGCAGAGTGCAGCCCAGCACGGGCACCGAAGCCGGCGTCACCGCGACACCGACGATGCCGACCGCATTGACGCCGGCGCCCGTGACGTCGATGCCGAACCGCTCGCAGCTCGGCGTCGGCACGCCGTAGGCCGCAAGCGTGGGCGAGCCCGGTGGACACGGGGAGCCGTAGGCGGTCGCCGTCGCGGCGGGCCGGCCGGTGAACAGCCACATCGGGTCGAGCGGCGCGAGCAGCCCCCAGTCGAAGCCGCCGAACAGCATCACCTGGCCGCGGCCGGTGTCGGTCGCCATCGCGGCATCCGAACGCGCCTGCGGCTGCGGCGCCATCGTGATCGCCTGCCAGTCCACGCCGTTCCAGGCCCAGGTGTCGCCGTAGGTGGCGATTCCCGAGCCGTCCTCACCGCCGAACATCAACACGCGGCTGGTCGCCGGGTCGAACGCCATCGCGTGCGCGATCCGGCCGGGTGGCGTGGTCGCCGCGATCCGCTGCAACCACGCCGCCCCGTCCCATTCCCAGGTGTCCGAGCGGCCGAGCCCGATACCGGCGCCGCCGAACAAGACGGTTCGTGAACGGACGGCGTCGAAAGCCATCGCATGGATGCCGCGAGCCGGTGGCGACTGCGGCGGCGTGCGCTGCGCCCAGGTCGTCCCATCCCAGATCCAGGTGTCGTCGAGTCGCGCATTGGACCCGATCCCGCCGAACAGCACGGTCTCGGCCCGCGCGTCGTCGTAGACCATCGCCGCGGCCGTGCGCGCGGGTGGCGCTACCGCGGGTGTCCGCTGGGCCCACTGGCCGTTGCTCCAGGTCCAGGTCTCGGCGTCGAACGCACCGAGCGTCGTGCCGCCGAACATCACCGTCTCACCGCGCGCTGCGTCGAACGACATCGCCGGGTAGACCCGCGCCGACGGGTGGACCGCGGGTGTCTGCAGCGACCACCGCAGACCGTTCCACGTCCAGGTCTCGTCGTATTCCGTATTGACGTCGCTGCCACCGAACAAGACGAAGTGGCCGCGTGCGCGGTCGAACGCCAGACCCGCGCCGAAGACGCCGAGTGGCGATGTCTCGTCGAGGCGACGGGTCCATGTCGTGCCGCTGCAACCGTTGGCGCAGCGCCGCACCCAGGTCTCGGCGAAGAAGCCGAGGCTCGAGCGCTGACCGCGGAACATGACCATCTCCTGGCGGGCCCGGTCGTAGGCCAGCAGCGGGGCCCAGACCGCGGGCGGCTGCTGCGCGCCAGGCTGCAACGTCCATTGCAGGCCGTCGTACTCCCAGGTCTCCGAGGTGGCCTGGAAGGGCCCCGCCATGCCGCCCTGCAGGACGATGCGTCCACGCTGGCTGTCGTAGGCCATGCCACAGAACGTCCGACCGCTCGGACCCGCGGGACCCGCCGACCAGTTGTTGCCGTCCCACTCCCAGGTGTCCGCGAAGAAGACCGTCTGGAACGCATCGGAGCCGCCGAACAACACGGCTCGCTGCCGGCCTTCGTCCCAGGCCAGGGCGAAGCCGCCGCGCGGCGGCGGGCTCGATGCCGGCGCGCGCTGGGTCCAGGTCGCCCCGTCCCATTCCCACGTCGCCGAGGTGTAGGTCACCAGCAGGGTGCGCTGACGAACCGGGTCGTAGGTCATGCCGTAGCCACCGCCGGCGGGTGGACTCGTCGCCGCCGTGCGGTTGACCCAGTCGACGCCGTCCCATTCCCAGGTGTCCCCGAACGGCTGCAGGAAGCCGCCGCCGAACATCACGACGACGCGGCGGGCTGCGTCGTACGCCAACATCGCGCCGCCACGGGGCGGCGGTTCGGTAGCGGAGATGCGCCGCGTCCAGGCGACGCCATCCCATTCCCAGGTGCCGTCCCAGAACATCACGAGACGTTCGCGGGCGGCGTCGAAGGCGCCCGCGTTGGGGCCGCCACCGTCGCCGCGCACGTCCTTGCGGATCCACGTCGGCGACTGGGCGCTCAGTGTCGCGGCCAGCAGCGTGGCGGCCAGGGTGTGTACAGAATGGTGGACTCGGAGAGACATCGTTCGCTCCTCTGCGGTTCGTGGGGTGAGAGAGATGGTCAGTCGTGCTTCGCTGCGGCCGCTGCGACGCGTTGCCACAGCGCCTGCCAGGCAGCTCGTTCTGCCGGCGGCAAGGTCGCGATCGCCTCACCGCGCACGCCGGCGAAGGCGGGGTCGGTCTGCGCCAGTTCGAGTCGTCGTCGGCCCTCGTCGGCGCGCTGAGGGGTGTCACACCACACCTCCCACCGCTCGACGTCGTGCAGCAGCCAGGTCCGAGCCAACGAAAGCCACCGCGCACCGTCGGCAGCCGGCGCAGCGGGGTCGGCGGCGGCGCGCGCCGCGCTGCATGCCGACGGGTAGAGGCCCGCATGACTCGCCTCGACCAGTTGCGCGGCGGTGGTCAGCGTCCGCTCCGTCAGCGTGACGACGGCGCGATGGTCGCCGGCGGTGACGGCGCGCTGCACCGCCGCGGCCCATTCGCCCGGATCGGCGGCGGCCGCCTCGCCGGACAGGATCGCAGGCAGTCGGTCGCGGGCGGCTTCGATCGTCGCGATCGCCTCGTCGACGCGCGCGATCCAGTCGTTTCCTTCCGGTCGTGCCCCGGCGCCGGATGCAGCGCGCCGCAGCGCTTCGAGCGCCCCGACGTAGTCGCCCCGCGTGCTCAGACCATCGGCCAGGTTGAACAGCGCCAGCACGTGCTCCGGGTCGCGCGCGAGGATCGCGCGGAAGCACGCCATGCTCTCGTCGTGACGACCTGCGTTCCCCAGCATGATGCCGAGGTTGTTGCGGGCCTCGTGCCACTCGGGTGCCAACGCGAGGGCGCGACGGTAGCTGGCAACCGCGTCGTCGAACCGGTCGAGGCGGGCGAGCGCGTCGCCGAGGAACACCATCGCGTGGAGGTGGAACGGGTTGAGCTCGAGCGTGCGCCGGTAGCAACTCGCCGCCGCTTCGTGCCGTTCGGTCAGCGCCAACGAGACGCCCAGGTTGTAGTGCGCGTTCTCGCATCGGGGATCGATCGCGATGGCGCGCTCGAAGGCGGCGATGGCCGCCGCATGGTCGCCCTCCTGCGCCTCGACCATGCCGAGTCCGGCGATCGCGGGGGCGCACGCGTCGTCGATCACCAACGCCTGCTCGAACGCAGCCCTCGCCTGCTGCGGGCTGCGGCCACCATTCAGCAGCGCGGTGCCGACGTTGCAGAGCAGGATCGGCTGAGCGGGATCGAGTTGCAGCGCCGAGCGGAAGGCCGCAATCGCGTCGTCGACGCGGCCGGATGCGCCCAGCGCGTTGCCGAGACCACAATGTCCGCTGACGCGCTGCGGGTCGAGCTCGATCACGCGGCGGAAGCAGTCGATCGCGGCCTCGTAGTCGTGGCGCATATGCTCGACCTCGCCACGACCCTCCCATGCATCGATGCACCCGGCGTCGAGCGCGATCGCGCCGGCGAGGGCGGCGGACGCACCGTCGAAGTCGCCGGCGGCGAGATGAATGCGTGCGAGCCAGACCCGGGAGTCGGGGTTCCGCGCCAGCGCCGCCGCCGCGGCGGCATGCCTGACGGCGTCCTCGAACCGTCCGGCGGTTGCCATGGCCCGCGCGACCACGCCGTTGGCGTCGGCGCGGAACAGGTCCTCGGCCGCCGGCGCTGCAGGCGGTTCGGCGTGCTCCTCGCTCGGCAGGGCCAGCGCCTCCCGCGCTGCGGCCGCGGCAGCCTCGAACTGGCCGTCGGCCTCGAGCGCCAAAGCGAGGCTGGCCAGCGTGTCGATGCGATCCGGACGGAGCTCGTTGGCGCGTCGGTAGCAGGCGAGTTCGAGCGCGCGATCGCCGAGCTTGTAGGCCGCGAACCCGCGGTGCCGCAGCCAGTGTTCGTGGTCCGGCTGCAGCTCGAGGAGGTCGCCGAAGATCCGGACGGCGTCGGCGTAGCGGCCGAGCCGGGTGAGCGCCATGCCCTTGCGATGCAAGACCTCCGCCATGTCGGGGCGCAGCGCCCGCGCGACGCTCTGGGTTTCTACGACGCCTTCCCAGTCGGGTTCGGCGACGAGCTCGAGCAGCACCGCGAGTCGGAAGCAGAGGCCGAAGTCGGCGGGGTGGAGCTCGCGGCCCCGGCGACACACCGCGACGGCACGATCGCGGGCGTCGGCCTGCCACAACGCCTCGGCGAGCAGCAGGGTGCTGATCGCGGGCAGCGCGGTCAGATCGGCCTCGTCCGCCAGCCGTTCGATGGCAGCACGTTCGCTCCTGGCGACCGGCAGCAGCGCGCGCAGACGCGCGCCCCACGGGTCGTTGGCGTCGTCGATCGCGCGGGCGATGCGGCGCAGGGTCGCGGTCCGCTCCGGCTCGGCGTCGACGCCGTCGCGGACCATCGCCCAGTGATCCAGCGCGGCGGCGAGCTCGCCGGGGATCGCGCTCCGCTTCAGCGTCGCGACGGTCGCGGCAGGCGGCGCAGCGAGGATGTCGCCCGCCACGTAGTCCGCGAAGGCGGCCGCGTACTCGCGGTCGAGCCGTGCTGCCTCGCGCGCCGCCCAGCTCGACGCGCGGACATCGTCGTCGGTGGGTATCCGCAGCGCGACGAGACGCTCCTGCATGGCGCGGTCGCGCTGCTGCCGGCGCGTGGCCGCGAGTGCGTGGTCGCGGTCGCGTTCCGCGGCGGCAACGAACTCGCCCACCGCGCGGCGCTTCTCCGCGTCGATCATCGGGTCGGCAGCCGACACGGCGACCTGTTCGACGGCAGCCATCGCCCGATCCCATCGTCCGGCGTCGGCGCTGGCGGAGCGGGCCTCGCCGAGCAGGCCACTGGCCGCCGCCGTCGCGGTCGTGAGGCGACCCGCGGCCGCGTCCCGCCGGGCCTGGTTCTCGCTCCGGATCCAGGACCAGGCACCGCCGCCGACCGCGAGCAGCAGGACGACCGCCGTCGCCAGGATCGCGGTCGTGCGCGCCTTGTATCGCGCCCGGGCAGCGCGCAGCTCGGCTCGCCGGGCGCGCTCCTCGACCGACACCAGCCAGGCGGCGACGTGTTCGGCGACTACGGCGGCGGAGTCAGGGCGCGCCTTCTGGTCCGGCGACAGGCAGCGCACGGCGAGCTCGATCATGCTGCGGTCCGCACCGCACGCCGCCAGCCGGGCGCGAGCGCCCTGCACCGCGCCCTGGGCCGCCTGCAGCAGGACCTTGCCGTCGACCTCGCGATACGGCGGTTCGCCGGTCAGGATCTCGCAGAGGATCGCGCCCAGGCCGAACACGTCGCTGCGCTGGTCCATGCGATCGACCTCGCCGTTGGCCTGCTCGGGCGACATGTACGGCGGCGTTCCCATGACCGAGCCCGCCGCCGAGTGCGAGCCGACTTCGGCGTTGCTGCGCACGGTCGCGATCACGCTGCGCTGCCCCGCACCGCGCCCGGCCTCGGCTTCGTCGGCAATACCGCCCTTGGGCAGGACCTTGGCGAATCCCCAATCGACGACCTGCACCTCGCCGAAGGCACCGACCATGATGTTGGCGGGCTTGAGGTCGCGGTGCACGACGCGCCGGGCGTGGGCATAGGCCAGCGTCTGGCAGACCTGCTCGAACACGCCGATCAGACGCCGACGATCGGCGCCGACGTCACCGCGCCGCGCCAGCAACGCGGCCAGGGTCTCGCCCTTTACGAGCTTCATCGCGAAATAGGGCCGCTCGCCGTGCTGCAGGCCGAGGCTGTAGACCGGGACGATGCCAGGATGCTGCAGCTGACCGCCGATCTGCGCCTCTTCGACGAACCGCTCCAGGACGTCCGGATTGCCGGCGTGTTCGTCACGCAGCACCTTCATCGCGACATCGCGGCCGAGGTCGACGTCACGCCCCTTGTAGACGATGCCGACACCGCCACGACCGATCTCGCCGACCACCTGGTAGCGGCCGGTCGGGTCGTGGAGCGCGCGCCCGGCCTCGGTGACCTTGACCGGCGCACCATCGGGCTCCGGGGCGTCGAGGTAGACGCCGGCACTCGACCCGATGCGCTCGCGCAGGATCCTCAGCACGCTGGCATCCGAGATCTCCGCGGCGCCGAACGCGATCTCGAGGCCGGCGTCGACCTGCTGGTTGGGGAAGGTGTCGTCGGGTCCACTGTTCATCGCGCTCACCAGTCCTCCGCGTCGCGCCGCGGTTTCCTCGCGACATTCTGACAAATCGCTCGGATCCCGCCATTGGCGCGACTGGCCCGAGCAGGTGCCGATCCCGATACTCGCGGCATGACGGCGGAGTCCGAGACGCACTGGAGCCTCGTGGTGCGCGCCGCCAACGGCGACGACGGAGCCCGTTCCACGTTCGGCCGCGCCTACCTTCCGCTCGTGCGCAGCTTCCTCGCCGGGCGCTGGCAACGGACGATGCTCGCCGGTGAAGTCGACGATGCGGTCCAGGAGGTCTTCGTCGATTGCTTCCGCACCGGCGGCGCGCTCGGGCGGGCCGATCGCGACCGCGGTGAGTTCCGCGGCT
>JAGQRB010000333.1 GCA_020425925.1 Planctomycetota bacterium | reverse complement strand
GTCGTCTTGCCCGAGCCCGGCGGCGCCAGCAGCAGCAGCGGGCGGCCCCGGCCGGCGAGCGCCCGCGCGATCGCAGGCAGCATGTCGTCGATCGGCAGCGGCTCGCTCACGAGAGCGTGCGCCGGCCCTCGATCGCGTCGGCGAGGATCGAGCTGCTGACCTGTGCGATCGACGAGCCCGCGGGCAGCCCGCGCGCGAGCCGCGTCACCTTGATGCCGAGCGGCTGCAGCCGTTCGGCCAGCACGCGCGCGGTGCCCTCGCCCTCGAGATCGGGATTGGTCGCGAGGCAGATCTCGGCCGGCGGCGCCTGCTTCACGCGCAGCAGCAACGGCGCGATCGTGAGGTCGTCCGGCCCGATGTTCTCGAGCTGCGACATCCGGCCCTGCAGCACGTGGTAGAGCCCGCGGTAGCCGACGTCCTCGAAGCGCGCGAGCTCGCGCGGATCCTCGAGCACGAGCAGCATCGTGCGATCGCGGCTGTCGTCGCTGCAGACGCCGCAGGGGTCCTGGGCGTCGAGGTTGAAGCAGACCGAACAGGTCTTGACCGCGGCGCGCACGTCCTCGATCGCCTTGCTGAGCGCGAGCGCTTCGGCGCGCTCGATGCGCAAGAGGTGGAACGCGAGCCGCTCCGCCGTCTTCGGCCCGATGCCGGGCAGACGGTTCAGGCGTTCGATGAGGTTCTCGATGCTGCGGTCGCGGGCGACCATGCGCGGGAGGCCGGAAGCCTGAGCCTGGGAGCCTAGAAGCCGAGACCGGGCAGGTTCATGCCGCCGGTGACCTTGCCCATCTCGGCGTCGCGCAGCGTCTTGGCCTGGCTCAGCGCCTGCCGCATCGCGCCCGCGACCATGTCCTCGAGCGCACCGACGTCGCTCGGGTCGACCGCAGCCGGCTCGATCTTGACGCCGACGAGCTGCATGTTGCCGTTGACCTGCACGCGCACCGCGCCGCCGCCGGCGGTGCCCTCGATGACGCGCTCGTCGAGCAGCTTCTGGGTCTCCTGGAGACGGCGCTGCATCTCCTGGGCCTGCTTCAGCAGGCTGCTCATGTCGCCGAATCCGGTGGCCATCGAGGAGACGGTACGGCACGCAACCGGTCAGAGCAACGGGTTCGGGCGAACGCGGTCGCCCGGCGGTTCGACGCCGCTACAGCACGCCGGCAATCGCCACCAGCAGCGCCGCGTCGCGTGGATCGACCGACCCGGCCGGCAGCGCGTTCACCGCGGCGACGAACGCCGCCAGCGCCGCCGCCTTGGCGACCGGGTCGTTGTTGGCGGCGGCGGTCGCGGCCTGCCCGAGCTGATCGCGCAGGGGCTGGAACTCCGTGTGACCCGGCACGACTTCGCCGGCGACCAGCATCGCGGTCGCGAAGGTGAGTTCGAGGGCTGCGACCTCGTCGACGAGGCCACCGGCGTCGCCCGCGGGTCCCCCGTCCGCGATCTCCAGCCGCGTCGTGGCACCGCTCGCCGCCGCCGCGACCAGCGCCCGATGCGAGCTCCAGAGCGACGCGCCGTGGCCGAGCAACCGCGTGCCGTCCTGCTGCAGGTCGAACGCGGTGGAGCCGTCCCAGCGAACGACCACGTGGTTGTCGGCGTTGCCCGGCGTCGGCGCGTAGCCGACCCGCAGGAGATAGTGTCGCCCGGGCGTCGTCGGCACGTCCTGGTGGAAGGCCAGCGGCCCGACGTTGCAGTGGAAGCGCGTCCCGACGCCGCGGCTGCCGGCCATCGGCGGTCCGACGCCCGAGGCCCCGGCGGTGAAGACCCAGATGCCGCAACCGGACGACGCGGTCCAGCCCGGAATCGCATGCTGAACGCCCGACGATCCGAGTTCGAAGCCGCCGTTGACCACCAGACCCGGTGGGTCCGACCCGAGTCGATCGGCGACCACGGCGGAGAGGCGAGCCGGCGCGGCGGCCGGCACGAGCAGCGCTTGCGCGTAGCAGTCGATCCCGACGAGCGCAGCCATGGCGGGCACGTTGACGGCCACCGACGCGAGGCCGGTCGGCGGCGGTACGGCGAGCAACGGCAGCGGGAACGCGGTCGCGAGCTCGACGCCGAGTGTGCCCCAGGACCCGAGCGACAACGATCCCGGCCCGAACGCCGCGAACGGAAAGGCGAAGCCGCCGGCTCCGCCGGGGTCGCGCAGGTAGGCATCGAATCGGTAGGTCTGGCCGATCCGGAACCGGCTCGGAGCGTCGAGCTGACGCTGCAGGTTCACCAAGACGTGTCCGTCCAGCAGGGTCGCGTGAACCATGTCCAGATCCGCGTCGCCGTCGACGTCGACGAGCGCGATGGTACCGCCGGCATTGCTCTGCATCCGTGCGGTCCCATCGCGGAACTGGCCCGCTCCGTCGTTCAGATAGAGCTGGTTCGGTTGCGACGAGTACGACAGCGCGACGAAATCGAGATCGCCATCGCCGTCGACGTCGCCGAAGCGCAAGCCCTTCCCCGGTGGACCGGCGACCGGCCCGCCGAACGTCCCGCTGCCGTCGTTCCGATGCAGCTGGTTCGGAGCGTCGACGTAGATCCAGCTCGGCCAGCTCTGGACCCAAAAGCCGAGCTCCTGCACCACCAGGTCGAGGTCGCCGTCCGAATCGATGTCGACCAGGAACACCTTCTCCGACGGGTCCGCGCCACCTGGCAGCTGCGCAGCGGTGACGTCGGCGAAGATGCCGGTGCCGTCATTGGCATAGAGCCGGTTCTGGCCAGCGGGGGCCCCGAAGCCGGCCAGGAAGTTGCTCGCCACCAGATCGAGATCGCCATCGCCGTCGATGTCGCCGAGCGCCAGGCCCAGGGTCGGATCGGCGTCGATCGGCAGCAGGACCCCGGTAGCGTCGAGGAACGTACCGGTGTGGCTCCCGCTGTTGCGGTAGAGCCGGTTCTGCTGCCCGTGATTGCCGAAGACGATGTCGAGGTCGCCGTCGCCGTCGACGTCGCCGAGCACCACGGCCATCGTGAGGTCGGAGTCGACCGGCAGACGTGCCGACGTGGCGTCGACGAACGAGCCGGTACCGTCGTTCAGCAGGAGCTGGTTCTGCCCGTCATTCTCCACGACGAGGTCGAGATCACCGTCGCCGTCGAGGTCCCCGACTGCCAGATCGGACCAGCGGCCGACGGATACCGGGAGCGGCGACATCGTCGGGAACCGGCCGGAGCCGTCGTTTCGCAACCAGCAGAGCTCGGCGCCAGCGAACGTGAGCAGGTCCTCGGCGCCATCGCGGTCGAAATCGCCCGCGAAGATCTCGACCGCGAACCAGCTCGACGCAGCCGCGAACCAGGGCGGCAGCCGCGGGCGAGGCAACTCGGCGAACTGCAGCTGCGCGCGCAGCGTGCCGGCCGCGGCCGCCGACACGACGGCGACCATCGCCATCCGCTGCGCTGCCAGGCTGCGAAGGAAGGGACCGAACCGGATCGATTGCATGGCCATGGCGACGCTCCGGAGCCCGACGGTAGGCGGCCGGCGCCTGCCCGGCAACCGCACCGCCCACCCGCCCGGCCCCGCCGATCACCAGGCGCCGATCGTCGCGCGCTGCGCGTTGCTCATCGTCGCGCCGAGCGTGTTCGGCGCGCCCGGGTCGAGCACCAGCGCCTGCAGCGAGAACTGCACGCCGATCGCGAACGCGCAGTTGCAGACCGAGGTCCCCCACTCGCCGGCGCCGTTCTGCACGACGAACACCGTGCTGAAGTTCGGACCGAGCCAGGCGTCGCAGCCGGCGAGGCCGAAGCTCGTGAGGTCGACCGGGATCGGCATGCCGTTCCAGACGGTCGCCGACAGCCCGAGCGTCATGAAGCCGAGCGTGCTGCCGGGCACGTTGCTGACCGCGACCGAGTAGTCGTCGGCGAGCCACGGCAGCGACACCGCGTCGAGCTGCGGCACGCCGTTGCTGCCGGTGCAGCCGGCGCCGTAGGCCTGCATGTCGGCAGGTGCCGTCGTCTGCACCAGATAGGTGTCGCTGAACGTCGTCGTGACGTTGTCGAAGCCGCTGTGCATCACGATCTCGTCGCGCTGCTGGTCGTAGGCACCGAGCGCGTACGACCGCGGACTCGGCAGGCCGGGCACCGTCTTCTGTTCCCAGCCGGCGGCGGTCAGCGTCCAGCAGTCGCCGAGCACGACCGGGATGTTGCCGGGCTGCTGGAACGCGGTGAGCCCGCCGTACATCAGCACGCGGCCGCGCCGCGAGTCGAAGACCATGACCTGATCGCAGCGCCGCTGCGGCGTGTTGCTCGTCGGCAACGCGGACCAGGTCGTGCCGTTCCACTGCCACGAGTCGTTGAGCGTGCCGAACTGCGGCGTGCTGAAGCCGCCGAACATCACGACCTGCTGGCGGTCGGGGTCGTAGACCAGCCGGTGCGCGCCACGCGGCCCCGGCGCACCCGGCGTGTTCGCGGCCTGCCGCAGCGTCCAATTGGTGCCGTCCCACTCCCAGGTGTCGTTGATGTCGGTGCCGCCGGCGACGAAGCCACCGAACATCACGATGAGCTGCCGGTCGCCGTCCCAGGCCATCGCGGCGCCGCTGCGCGCGCTCGGCGAGGTCGCCGGAGTCGCGGTCGGGAACGCGGCGCCGGTGTATCGCGCGGTGTCGTTGAGGAACACGCCGCTCGACGTCACGCCGCCGAACATCACGATCTCGCCGCGCGCGGCGTCGAACTCGATCGCCGGTCGGCCGCGCGGACCCGGTCGCGGGAACACGGTGCTCACCGACCAGTCGGTGCCGTCCCACTCGTAGATCTCGTTGCGCAGGAAGCCGAGCCGCAGCCCCGCGAACAACACGGTGACGCCGCGAGCAGCATCGAAGGCCGAACTCGACTCGCGCAGCGCGGGGCCGGTAGTGGCCGGCGCCTGCAGCGTCGACTGCAGCTGGGCAGGACAGGGACCGGCGATCGCGACCCCGATCAGGATCGCGACGCCGCCGAGCGGGCAGAGTCGGCTCATGGTGCTCTCAATTAGAGCACCAGACCGCGGGCGTTACTTCGCCGCCGCGATCTTCTTGTCGCTCTTCGGGAACGGCACGAGCACGATGTTGCGCACCTTGCGCTCCTTCGCAAGCAGCTTCGTGCGATCCATCTCGAGGTCGTCGAGCTGGGCCTGCAGGCTCTTCGCCCGCGAGCTCTTCGGCCCCTTGTCGGCGCGGGCCTCGCGCAGCTGCTCGCGCACGCGCTTCTGCGTCGCGTCGATGTTGTCGAACTGATCGAGCAGCGCCAGCCAGTTCTTCACCGCGCGCTTCGGGTCGAGCTGGTAGCGCTCCTCGACGATCTTGGTCATCGCGGCGAGCAGGTAGGTCTGGGTCGGCTGACCCGAGAACGCGACCGGCTCGGCGCCCGGGTGCGACAGCAGGTAGAAGTGCGGCATGCCGCCTTCGAACGACTGACCGGCGAACACGTTGTGGAACGGGTGCGACGGCTCCATCACGTGCGGCGGCAGCTTGACGATGCGGAACCAGCTGGCCAGCAGCTGGGTGCGGTCGTTGTTCATCGAGCGCTGCAGCAGCGGCAGGTCGGTGCCCTGGCAGGCGGTGCACTCGCGCAGCACGAGCAGCGGCCGCTGGTCGTCACCCCAGAGCAGCGCCAGCGCTTCGGCGAGCGGCAGCGCGCCGGCGGCCGACGTGCGATCACCGCGCTCGGGCGGGACCGGGTGCTCCCAGTCGAGCTTCAGACGGTCCTTGCTGGTGCGACCGCGCTCGAAGGTCATCGCCGCGCCGCGCGCACCGGTGCGCGCCGCCACCGCTGCGCCGGGCGGAGCCGCGGGGCCACCGGTCGTCGGAGCGGCCGGTGAGCCGCCACCGTAGGTCGGGCCACCGGTCGTCGGACCCGAGGGGCCGGGCGTGGTCGGGCCGGTCGGGTTCGGGGTCGTCGGGCCGTTCGGCGACGGCGCCGACGGCGACGGATTCGAGGTCCCCACGCCGCCGCCACCCGAGCCGCCGGTCGAAGTGCCGGTCTGGTAGCCGCCCGCAGGGCATTGAGCGGGCAAGGACAGCGCAGTCAGCACCGCAGCGCTGAGGACCGTGGACAGGCAGATCGATTTCGACATCGGTGACAACTCCTGGTCTATGTCGGGAGCAAGCTCACGGGACGGACGAACGCGAGAGAGGGCCGCGATCGTAGCGGATAGCGCGCAGCCATGGGGCCGTTACCACCGGAACGGGCGAAAAGACCTGCACCGTTGCCCGTGCGGAATCGCACCGCAGCTCGTCATGCGGCTCGGTCACCGGCGCGACCGCTTGCCCGCGCCGGCGCGCCACTCCGCTTCGAGGCCTTCGATGTCGATGCCGAACAGGCGTTCGATCGCCGCCGTCTGCCGGGCCTCCAACTCGACCGTGGTAGGCAGTTTGTACTGATTGTGGAACGGCGCCTTGAGTTCGTGCACGAGCTGCATCGTCGCCGCTCGCCGCGTGCTCATCAGGTAGTCGACGAGGAACCACGCCTCGATGTGCTCCTCCATGCCGAACTCGCCGATCTCGCCGCGCGCCATCAGCGTCGCGAGCGGTTCGAAGGCTTCGTATTTCAACAGTCCGCGCGCGCGCTCGTCCCACTTCCAGAACGGTGAGTCCTCGGGCTCGCCCTCGATCTTGCGTTCGTAGGCCGGGTAGCGCGGCGACACCTGTCGCGAGTAGTAGTGCGCGAGCCCGAACAGCAACCACGGCGGCATGTCGTGGGCGTAGTAGCGGTAGCCGTTGATCAGGTTGACCACGACGTTGTAGACGAGCTGCGTGTGCAGCGCGTGGTCGTTCTTCATCAGGCCGTTGCTCGACTCCTCGCAGACCACGAAGAACAGCCCGCCGTAGCCGGTGGCGTGGAACCGGAACGGCTCGATCGTCTCGCCGCCGGCGTAGGCGCGGGTGTAGCGCGCGAGGCTGGCGCCGCGCTGCAGCACCAGCACCGAGTACTTCTGCGCCATCCCGAGATAGGGCCCGACGCCGAGGTAGGCCTTCTCGTCGCCGGGATCCATCGGCTCGGTCGGGAAGCCGCCGTCGTCGACCCCGAGATCGCGCTGGATCTCGGCGTAGCACTCCTCGAGCCGCTGCGCGATCAGGTGCGTGCGCAGCCACGGATCGAGCGTGCGAGGACTGCGCTTCACCGTCGGCAGCCGTTCGCGCAGCCGTTGCAGCTCGCCCTTGACCTGCTTGATCCAGGCCGAATCGGCACCGCGCAGCGCGACCTCCGACACCGCGCAGCCGAGCCGGAAGTGCGCGGTCTCGATCCAGTGCAGCGGTTCGTCACCGAGCAGCCCCTCGACGCCGGCGGTGGTGTGGTTCGGACCGAACGGGAACGGGCCGAGCGAAACGTAGCCCGCACGCTTCAGCGCCTCGGCTTCCCCGCCGGTGTACGGATCGACCGGCACCTGCGCGAGCGGTGCCTGCGCGCGCATCACCGCGCAGCAGAGCACGAGAACTCCGAATCGTCGCGGCCCCATCATGACCGTGATCGTAGCAACGGGCGCTGCGGGCGGGAGGGGGCTCGGCGAGTGTCGCGAGGTGCCGCCGGCTGTCGTTCCGACTCCGTAACGTGCGCCGATGCGACGCACGCGGCAATCGCACTACGGCACGATCGTGAAGCCGAGACCGCGCGTGCTCGCGATCCCCTGCGGGCCACACGGGTCGAGCCAGAGGATCTGGGCCCGCAGCGCGAGACCGACATGAGCCGAACCCGGCGCGAGCGAGAACGGTGTCACCTCGCCGCCGTGCGTGTCGGCGAAGACGAGCGTCGACACCGCGCTGGTCGGATCGACGAGCAGGTCGACGCCGAGCAGCGGCAGCGCGGTCGCCGCGAATCCGACGACCCGCACGCCCACCACCCCGGCCGCGGCGCCGCCGGCGACGAGCGCGAACTGGCCGTTGCCGGCGCGCGGCTCGGAGCTCGCGCGCAGCGTCGGATCGCCGGCACAGCCCGCGGTCGACGTGCCGTAGGCGAATGCGGCCTCGTCGCCGTCGGGGATCAGGTCGAGATCGCGGTCGCGCGCCAGCCGCTCGCCGCTGCCGGGCGGCACGCCGACGAACGTCAGCAGCGCATCGCCCGCGGTCGCCTTCGCGACGAGCTGCGCGAGCGCGAACGGGCCCTCGCCGGTCAGATCGCTGCGGAATACCGCCGCGACCGGGTCGTACAGCAGACCGCCGCGTCGACCGTCGAGCACGCCGCGGACCGCGAGATCGATGTCCCCGGCCGCGGCGCGCGCGGTCAGCAGCGCGAGCGTGGACGCGGTCGGACCGGAGTTGGCGTTGCCGCTGTGGACCGTGGTCTGATGGCCGACCGTCGGGGCGGTGCCGGTGTCGAAGACGCGCAGGAAGGTGACGATGTCGTCCTTCGTCGCGCTCGGCCAGCTGTTGAACTGCGTCAGGTTGATGAACGAGGTCAGGGTGTCGACGACGCCGTCGTGGGTGAAGCCGAAGCCCGCCTTGGTCGGCCCGAACGCGCGCACGAAGCCTTCCTTGCGGTAGACGCTGCGGAGCTGGGCGACCTTCATCTGCTGCGGTGTCAACAGCACCTGCGAGGCGACGACCATGCCGTTGGTACCGGTCGCAGGCAGTGCGTGACAGGTGGCGCAGGCGACCTGGCCGTAGAGCTGGATGTTGCCGGCGAGCGCCGTGAACGCGGCGAAGCCGGCGGCCTCGTTGTTGTTTGCGGGCGTCGTACGGTAGCTGCGGTCGAGCTGCTGGTTCGGATTCGGCGGCACCGCGATCGACGTGCCGAACGCGGCGAAGTCGTTCATGTCGGCGGGCGCGAGCTGACTGCCGCCCATGAGGTCGGCGAACGCGACGTTGAACGCCTGGAAATCGCTGCGGTCGCCGCGCCAGTGCAGCGGCCCGACGCCGTCGAGTCCCTTCAGCGTCTGCGTCACCATCGGCCCCTTCATCGGGTGGAACTGCTGCAGCCCGAGGCTGAACGGCAGCGGCTGCGACGGGGCATTCTGCATCGCGCCGCCGCGGTCACCGAGGTCCCACGCCAGCCCGTCGGCATCGCCGTCGATGTGGCAGGCGGCGCACGACATCGTGCCGTTGCCGGCGAGCTTGCTGTCGTAGAGGAACTTGCGGCCCTCGCGTAGCTGTTGCGGCATCGGATCCCAGGTCGCGATCGGCAACTCGTGCAGCACGGCGCGGCTCTGGGTGTCGATGACCGCGAGCGTGTCGCTCAGGCGGTTCAGCACGTAGAGCACCGGCTGGCTCGGGTGCAGCGCGAGCGCGCGCGGGCCGCGCTTGTCGCGCGTCGTCGCCGCATTGCCGATCTCGATCCGGTCGATCACGCCGCCGGTCAGGTCGAGCACGCCGACGCGGTCGGTGCCCTGCGCCGCGACGTAGATCCGGCCGGCGGCGGCGTCGATCGCGATGCCGAACGGCTCGGCGAGCGCGGTCTGCAGCGCCTGCGGGTTGGGCAGCTGGGCGTAGTTGATGCCCGGGTTGAGGTCGATCGGCACCACGCTCGGCGCCGCGCCGGTCGTGATGCGCGTGACCCGGCTGTCGATCGCATGGCCGCGCAGGCTCGGCTCGAACCGCACGAGATTGCGCGCGTCGGTGTTGGTGACCCAGAGATCGCCGGTCGCAGGATCGACCGCGATGCCGGTGTTGGTGGTGCCGACGGCGTCGAAGTAGCGGGTCACGCCGAGCGTCGCGGCGTCGATCTCGGCGACATCGTGATCGGGCAGCGTGTAGGGGATCGCGAACGCCCAGGTCGGATCGGTGGCGCGCACGATGATGCTCTGTGACGGCGCCGCCGGCACCAGCGGGTAGTTCAGCGGCAGCGGCGGCGACGGCGCGAAGAACTCCGGCACCAGCGTCGTGCCGTTGCCCGAACGCTGGATCACGGCGTAGACCTTGGCACCGTTCGGGCTGACCGCGAGCGCGCGCGGGTCCTTGCCGAGCAGCAGCACGGTGCCGACCGAGGCGCGCGTCGCGACGTCGAACACCAGCACGCGGTCCATGGTCGCTGCGCTCACGAACGCGCGGCCGTTGGCGAACACGACGTCGCTCGGCTCGTCGACGACACGCAGCGTGTCGACCACGGCGCCGATCGCGATGTCGACGATGCTGACGCTGTCCGACATCTGGTTGCAGACCCAGACCTCGTCGCGCGTCCGCGGGTGCACGGACACCGGTTCGAGCCCGACCGGGATCTCGTCGACCAGCACGGGCGCGGTCGGGTCCGCGAGGTCGAAGACCTGCAGGTGGCCGCCGACGGTGTCGGCGACGAACAGTCGACTGCCGTCGGGCGCGACGCGCGCGGCGTGCACCGGGCCGGACTCGTAGTTCACGAACGCCTGCGCCGGCAACGCGGCGAGGGTGGCGACGAACGGGGCGAACGCCGCGAGCGCGGCGCGGAGGGAGCGTGCTGGCATGGCTTCGCAGCGCAGTCTAGCGCCAGGCGTGGCGGCGGGCGCGCCGGGTTCGAAAGCCGCTCAGCTGTCCTCGGGCTCGTCGGGCGGCGTTCCCGAGCCGTCGTCGTCGGCCGGCGGCTCGCGCTTGACCCGGTCCTCGGGGTTGACCTCGACGACGCGGCCATGAAACCGGCCCATCACCCGCTGCGCCGCCGGGCCCGGTGCGGCGCGACTCTTCTTCGCGGCCGCCGGCTTCGCGTCCCCACCGTGACCGGCAGCGGCCGGGCCGGCGTCGACGGCCGGCGCAGCGCCGAGTCGGATCTCGACCTGCACGTCGCGGCCGAGCGCCTGCCGCAGCCACTGCTGCAGCTGCTGCCGGACGTCGGGCGACTGCAGCCGGTCCTGGTGCATCTTGCGCGCCGTGGTCGTGCTGACCACGACCTTGCCGCCGGCGTCGGGACCGGTGAACTCGCAGAGCCCGAGCGTCGCGTGCAGCAACGACTTGTCGCGCGCGAGGTCGAGCACACGGGCGCGCAGATCGGCCGGGTGCGCCGGTTCGCTGTGCGCCTGAGCGGCGACCGCCGCCGGGCCGCCGCCGGACGCAACCGCGACGCCGCCGCCGGCGCGCACCTCGTCGAGCAGCTCCGCGACCGTCGGCAACGTGCCGGCCTGCGCCATGCGCACCAGCGCGACCTCGAACACGACGCCGCGGTCCTCGAGCCGGCGCAGCCGTTCGCGGCCGAGCAAGCCGGCGGTGATCATCGCGTCGAGCTTCTGCACGTTGGCCTTGCCCGAGAGCTCGTGCAGCCGCTGCCGCACCGCGCCGCCGGCCGGTACCAGCACGCTCTCGGGGCCGTCGACCTGCAGCAGCATCAGCCAGCGCAACACCTCGACGAGCTCGCCGAGCGCCTCGCGTTCGTCGATGCCCTGCTCCTGCAGCGAGCGGGCGAAGTGCAGTCCGCCTTTGGCGTCGCCGTCGAGCAGCGTCGCGACGACCTCGACCACCGCGTCGGTGCCGACGCGCGCGACCAGCGCGCGGTAGGCCGCGAGGTCGAACTCGGCACCGAGCTCGCGCGCGATCGGCAGCACGCGCTCGAGCGCGGTCTCGGCGTCGCGCACGCCGCCGCGCACCGCGGCGGCGATCTCGGCCAGCACCTCGTCGGGGATCGCTATGCCCTCGCGATCGGCGATCGTGCGCAGCCGCCGCACGAGGTCGGGTTCGCCGACGCGCTTGAACATCAGCACCTGGCAGCGCGAGCGGATCGTCTCGGGCACCTTGTGCAGCTCGGTGGTCGCCAGCACGAAGACGACGCCGGGCGGCGGCTCCTCGAGCGTCTTCAGCAGCGCGTTGAACGCGCCCTTGCTGAGCATGTGGACCTCGTCGAGGATGAACACGCGGTAGCGCGAGCGCATCGTCGCGAACGCGGCGTGCTCGCGCAGCTGCCGCACGTCGTCGACGCTGTTGTTCGACGCCGCGTCGATCTCGATCACGTCGGGGTTGCTGCCGTCGAGGATCGATCGGCAGTGGTCGCACTCGCCGCACGGGTCCGGGGTCGGCCCCTGGCCGCAGTTCAGACAGCGCGCCAGGATGCGGGCGCTGGTGGTCTTGCCGACGCCGCGGCTGCCGGAGAACAGGAACGCGTGCGGGATGCGCTGCTGCTCGATTGCCTTCTTCAGCGACTGCAGGATCTCGTCCTGCCCGACCATCTCGCCGAAGGTCTGCGGCCGGAACCGCCGGGCGACGACCTGGTAGCCGGTCGCCGCACCCGCAGCATCGTTCGCCCTGCCGCCACCGGCCGATTGTTTCCGCGCCGCCATGTGCCGCCAGTTTGCAGATCCGGGCCGCCCGACGAAAGAGCCGGCTGTCGTTGCAGCCCGGGACCCGCTGCGCTACAAAGCCCGACCCCATACTCCGGGACCCGCGCGGTTCCGGGGTCCACGCGGCAGCGTGGAGAGGTGACCGAGCGGCTTAAGGAGCTCGCTTGGAAAGCGAGTGCAGGCCAAAAGCTTGCCGGGGGTTCGAATCCCCCCCTCTCCGCCAATCCCGCACGGCTCGCGAAGGTGGGGTCCGTCGGGTCCCGAGCAAGGGGGCGGCGTGAACCTGGTCAGGTCCGGAAGGAAGCAGCCATAAGCGTGCAGCTTCTTGTGCCCGGGGTGCCTGATGGACACCACCTTCGCGGGCCGTGCGAACCCTTTCGGCCGCCGCTGCGGCGCGGTCACTTGCCGCCGAGATCGGCCGCCGGACCGAGCTCGACCTCGACCTCGAGCGGCTTGCCGGGTTCGGCCTCGACCGCGAGCTCGGCGCGGGTGTTACCGAAGTGGATCGAACCGGCATCGATCCGGGTCGCACCGCCGACCTTCAGGAACACCGGGCCGGGGGGCACGAAGAAGCGCGCCGGCCCGCTGCGACCCTCGACATAGACCCCGGGACTGCCGTAGGTGCCGCCGCCGAAGGGGAGCGGACCACCGCTGAACCGGAGCCCGCGCCCGGACTCGAGATCGACCTCGAGGTGGTCGACCAACGTCGGCCCGCCGCCGGCGACCGTGAACGTCACCGCTGCCGCGACGACGGCGACCCGGAGGTCGAGCTGCTCGCGCGCCCCCGGACCGACCTCGACCTCGGGTTCGTCGCCCGCTCGCAGCAGCGCGATGCCGGTGACGCAGTCGCGCACCTGCAGCTGGAACGTACCGGGCGGGAGGGAGAGCGCGAACGCGCCGTCGCCGGCGACGAGCCGCCAGTGCATCGCCGCGCGTCGCTCGGACCAGTCGCTCGGCGGCTGCGCCGGCGCCGCGATCACGGCGAGGCGGCCCGCAGGCACCTCGGCACCGGAGAGCCTCAGGTGCCCCGCGATCTCGCCGGGAACGGCGTCCGCGGCATCGAGCGCCAGCGCGCCCGGTGCGCCGTCGATCCGGAAGGAGTGCAACGGCACGCGCACCGGCGGGCCGCAGCGCGGCGGCACCGGCACGAAGAGCTCGAGTACGCGCTCGCCGTTGCCGCATTCGGCGAACTCGAAGCTGCCGTCCGCCGCGATCGTCGACGTGACCAGTCCGGCGACACCCGGCGACGCCGGCAGCTCGAGTGTCGCGGTCCAGGTGTCGGTCGAAGGCGCGCGCGCCGGGCGGAGTGCGATGCGAGCGGCCGCGCCAGCGCCCAGGCCGGTGACCTTGCCGGCCACCACGACGCCACCCGACAGCACGAGCTCGACGTCGTCGACCGGCCCGACGGCCGTGAGATCGACCCTGCTGCGCACGACCGGCGCCAGCGGCGAACGCGCCACCGACAGGCGCGCGACCTCGTTGCCGAGGCCCGCGATCACGAAGCTGCCGTCGGCGGCGGTGCGCACGACCCCCTTGCGCGGCAGCCGCGCGCCGCGCTCTCCCTCCCATTCGACCGGCACGTCCGCGAGCGCTGTGCCGGCGGCGTCCACGACCCGACCGCGCAGCGATCGCGCCGCCTCGAGCGCGATCTTCAGTTCCTCGCCGGCGCCTTCCTCGAGTCGCTGCAGCGCCGGCAGGTAGCCCGCCGCGGTCACGGCCAGCCACAGCGCGCCGGCGCCGGTGTCGACCGGCAGCCGCGGCGCCGCCGCCGGCGGGCTGCGATGCACTCGCTCCAGGAGATCGTTGCGCAGCACGTCGGGCAACTCGTCGCCGGGCCAACGCCGCCCGGCGCAGCGAACCTCGGTCAGCGGCGCGCCGGTCGCCGCATCGACCGCGCGAATGACGGCGCCGCGATCGCTGTTGCCAACCGGTGCGAGCGCGACGCCGTCCCGCGGTCCGGCCAAGACCTCGCTCTGCCAGCCGATCGAGTTACCGGTACCGAGCGCGACGACCCGGAAGCGTCCGCGCGTCGCGACGCCGAGCCGGTAACTCGCGCCCTGCACCGACACGCGCTCCCACGACTCGCCCGGGAACTCGCTCAGCAGGTAGAGCTCGCCGGCGAACGGTGCGCCGTCGAGCGCGGGCAGCGCCCCGCTGACGAAGCCGCTGGGTTCGAGCGCGATGTCGAGCGGTGTGCCGATGCCGGCGCCGCGCACCACGGTGCGGTAGTAGCCGTCGCGCTCGAACGCGAGGCGCATCGCCTCGCCGAAGACGCCGGCGAGCTCGAAGCGACCGCGCGCGTCGGTCACGGTCCGGCTGCCGAAGCTCGCGGTCCAGATCTCCTGGCCGCAGAGCTCGTCGTTCGCGGTCACGGCCACCCCCGCGAGCGGCGCGCCGTCGGGGTCGCGCACCCGGCCGCGGAACGTCACGCCGATCGGCAACCGCAGCTCGCCGAGATCGACCGCGTAGGTGCCGATCGCGTTCGCGCGCGCAGCACGGTGCAGCAGCGGCCGCAGCGGAATGCGAAACGACGCGCGGCCCTCGGCGACGACGTAGAGCTGCGTCGCCGCGGAGAGCTCGCTCGCGCCACCGATCGCGAGGTCGCAGGTGAAACGGCCGTCGCCGTCGCACTTGGCGATTTCGCCCGCGGCGGTCGCGAGCCTCGCCGCGGCGAGCGGTGCGCCGTCGAGTTCGGTGACCCGGCCGGACAGGCGATACCCGACGACCGCGGGGCTCGCGTCCTGCGCCGTAGTCGGTGCGGCGAGGCCGGCGACGACGAACGGTGCGAGCGCTCGGAGCAGTGTCCTTCTCATGTCGAGAGTCTACGGACGGCGGTGACCACCGCGACCCCACCGGCTATCCCGCGGCAAATGGTCCCTTTCCCGCAGGCGGAGCGCAGCGCTCCGTGGATGTTCGCCGCAATCGCGTTCGCGCTCGCGGCGGGTTCGCTTCGAGCGCAGTGCACAACTTCGTGGCAGGCCGGTGACCCGGTCGCCGGCATCGACGGCACGGTGCAAGCACTCACGATGCACGATCCCGACGGCAGCGGACCGCTGCCGCCGGTGCTGGTCGCCGGCGGCTGGTTCCGCGCCGCCGGCGCCGCGATCGCCGACGGCCTCGCGGCCTACGACCTGCAGACCGGCACGTGGACGCCGTTCCTCGGCGGCGTCGGGCAGAACGAGGTCATCCGCGCGCTGCTCAGCCTGCCGAACGGCGAGCTCGTCGTCGGCGGCGTCTTCAGCTCGATCGGCGGGATACCGGTGCGCAACATCGCGCGCTGGAACGGCGCCACGTGGGTCCCGCTCGGGTCGAACAACACAATCGGTGGCGTCTACGCGCTCGCGCAGCTGCCGAACGGTGACATCGTCGCCGGTGGTGGCCTCGCGACCATCGGCGGCACCGTCGCCGGCCGCGTCGCGCGCTGGGACGGTGCGACCTGGCACGCGATGAGCCTCGGCGCGCCGAACGACTCGGTGCAGGCGCTCGCGGCGCTGCCGAACGGCCACGTCGTCGCCGGCGGCCGGTTCCTGCACAACAGCACGGCGCTCAACATCGCCGAGTGGGACGGCACGGCGTGGACGCCGATCGGCCCCGGACTCGGCACCCTGACGGACACCGTGCACTCGGTCGCGGCGCTGCCGAACGGCAGGCTCGTCGCCGGCGGCAGCTTCGCGGTCGCCGGACCGGTGGCCACCCCCCACATCGCGCAATGGGACGGCTCGAGCTGGGGCACGCTCGGCGCCGGACTCGACGGCGAGGTCTTCGCGCTCGCTCCGACACCCGCGGGTGGCCTCTACGCGGTCGGTCTGTTCAGTGCCTCCGGCGCTACCGCGCTCGCGCGCGTCGCGCTGTGGAACGGCAGCGCGTGGTCGGCGCTCGGCACGGGCATCAGGCAGGCTCACGGTCCGGGTTCGGGCATCGGCTACGCGGTCGCACCGGCGCCCGGCGGTGACCTCTTCGTCGGCGGCTCTTTCGACGAGGCCGGCGGCACCGCACTGCGCAACATCGCGCGCTTCGACGGCAGCACCTGGTCGCCGGTGCCGCGAGGCAACACCGCGATCGTCGCGACCGTGCTGTCACGCGGTGACGAGATCGTGGTCGCCGGCGAGTTCGACGCGTTCGGCGGCGCCACGGCGAACAACATCGCGCGCTTCGACGGTGCGAGCTGGGCCGGACTCGGCGGCGGCACCGACGGACCGGTGTACCACGCGGCACGGCTCGGCAACGGCGATCTGGTGATCACCGGCAGCTTCACGACCGCCGGCAGCGCCGCCGTCAACGGCCTGGCGCGCTGGGACGGTCACAGCTGGCACGCGTTGGCGGGTTTCCTGGCCGCCGGCGTGGCGGTCGAGAGCCTGGCCGACGGCAGCGTGCTGCTGGTCGGCACGACCGGCGGCCTCGCGCTCGCGTTCGCGCGCTGGGACGGCAACACGTTCACCTTCCTGCCCGGCCTGTCCGGCCAGGTCTTCGATCTCACCGAGCTGCCCAACGGCGACCTCGTCGCGGTCGGCACGCTGGGATCGTTCAACTTCCAGACCAACATCGCGCGCTTCGACGGCACCAGTTGGTCGGCGATCGGCACGACGATCGGCTACTGGTACAACAGCGTCGTCTCCGCGACCACGCTCGCGGATGGCGACCTCATCGTCAGCGGCGACTTCCTGACGATCGAGAACACGATGGCGAGGAACATCGCGCGCTGGGACGGCGTGACGTGGCACGCGCTCGGCGACGGGCTCGATGTCGGCGCCAACGCGCTCGCGACACTCGGCAACGGCGAGCTCGTGGCCGCAGGCGGCTTCAGCCGGAGCGGTGCGACGCAGCTCGCCCACGTCGCGCGCTGGGACGGCGCGACCTGGCTGCCGCTCGGCAGCGGCGTCGATGGCGGCGTGACCGCGATCGACGTCGCAGCGGACGGCAGCGTGCTCGTCGGCGGGTCCTTCTCGAGGGCCGGCGGCCAGATCGCGGCCAACCTCGCGCGCTGGCAGCCGACCTGCCCGGCGAGCGTGACCCAGCTCAGCCCGCCGTGCAGCAATGCCTCGGGCCCGCTCGCGCTCACCGTCACGACCGCGCCGTGGACCGGTGGCGCCTACGCGGCCGATTGCCGCGGCCTCGCGACCCCGGCGCTCGCCGCCGTGCTCATCGGTCTGAGCTCGCCGAACACGCCACTCGCCGCATTGCACCCGACCGGCGTGCCGAACTGCAGCCTGCTCGCGAGCCCCGACGCGGCGCTGTTCCTGGCGCCGAACAACGGCGTCGCGGGCTTCCGACTCGCCGTCGGCAGCGATCCCGCCTTCGCCGGCCTGCCGCTGTTCACCCAGGTGCTGCAGCTGGCGCTGACCGCGCAGGGCAACCCGCTGCAGCTCAGCGCCTCGAACGCGGTGCGAGCGATCGTCGGCACGTATTGATTATCTTTCGCGACCCAAGTCCCTTCGGATCACGCGCGAACGCGCGCGTTGGCGGCTCGATGCGACGCCGCCCGCAACCGACGCGGTAACGCAGCGCCGCACCCGGCCTAGGTGCAGACGTGGCCCTGCTCCTCTCCCAGGGGCGAAGCGCGTCGATCGCGCTCGCCGGTCTCTTCGCTCTGCAGTTCGCCGCCGCCGCGCGCGGTCAGTGCACCACCTCGTGGTTGCCCGGCGATCCCGTCGCCGGCATCGACGGCACGGTCTTCGCTCTGACGATGCACGATCCCGACGGCGCCGGCCCGCTGCCGGCCGTGCTGCTGGCGGGCGGCACGTTCTCGGCCGCGGGCAGCACGCCGGCGGTCGGGCTAGCGGCCTACGACCTCGCGACCGGAACCTGGTCGGGTTTCGCGGGCGGCATCGGCGAGAACGAGCGCATCAGCACACTGCTCAGCCTGCCGAACGGCGACCTGATCGCCGGCGGTGCGTTCACGTCGATCGGAGGTATCCCGGCCCGGAACATCGCACGCTGGAACGGCGCGACCTGGAGCCAGCTCGGCGCCGGCAACACGATCGGCGAGATCCTCGCCCTCGCGCTGCGGCCGAACGGCGACATCGTCGCCGGCGGGACGTTCGAGGTCATCTCGGGAACGACCGCTCGGCACGTCGCGAGCTGGGACGGCACGAGCTGGCAGCCGATGGGACTCGGCTTCTCCGGCAACTCGGTTCACTCGCTCGCGGTGCTGCCGAACGGCAACGTCGTCGCCGGCGGCCGCTTCTTCCACAACGGTGCCGCGCTCAACCTCGCCGAACGGATCGGTTCGACCTGGGTGCCGCTCACCTCGACGGTCGGCACGTCGACCGACACGGTGCACGCGCTGACCGTGCTGCCGAACGGCGACCTGATCGCCGGCGGCAGTTTCACGGTCATCGGCGCGGTGAGCGCGCCCCACGTTGCGCGCTGGAACGGCGGCGCCTGGAGCGCGCTCGGCGGCGGCCTCGATGGCGACGTCTGGGCGCTCGCGCCCGCGCCCGGAGGTGGTCTCTACGCCGTCGGCGGGTTCGTGGCTTCGGGCACGACACCGATGCGGCGCGCGGCGCTCTGGAACGGCTCGAGCTGGTCGGCGCTCGGCGGCGGGATCGGCACCTCGTACGCGCGGGCCGCGGCGGTCGCGCCGAATGGCGACGTCTTCGCCGGCGGCTACTTCGAGGAAGCCAGCGGCCTCGCGCTGCGCAGCATCGCGCGCTTCGACGGCGCGCTGTGGCAGCCGATGCCATTCGGCACCCAGGGGCGGATCACGACCGTGCTGGCACGCGGCGGCGAGCTGGTCGTCGCGGGTGAGTTCGGGGCAGTGGCCGGATTCTCGTCCGGCAACATCGCGCACTTCGACGGCACGACATGGTCGACGCTCGGGGGAGGCACCGACGGCGCCGTCCACGACGCCGCCTGGCTCGGCACCGGCGATCTCGTCATCGCCGGTGACTTCACCACGGTCGGCGGCATCGCGGCAACCGGACTCGCACGCTGGGACGGCGTGGCATGGCACGCGGTCGCCGGTTTCCCGGTCACCGTCGGCCAATCGGTCGAGGCCCTCGCCGACGGCAGCGTGCTGCTCGCGGGGCAGAGCGGCCAGGCGACGGCGCTCGCGCGCTGGGACGGCACCACGTTCACGTTCCTGCCCGGTCTGTTCGGCTGGGTGCGCGATCTCACCGAGCTTCCGAACGGTGACCTCGTCGCGGTCGGTACGCTCGCGACGACGTCGTTCGCGGCGGGCGTCGCGCGCTTCGACGGCACGTCGTGGTCGGCGATCGGCCACGCACTGGGCAACGTCGCGGACGATGTCGCTTCGGCCACCGCGCTGCCTGGCGGCGACCTGATCGTCGGCGGCAGCTTCTTCTCGATCTACGGCGTGCTCGCCGCGAACATCGCACGCTGGGACGGCACGACCTGGCAAGCGCTCGGCAGCGGCCTCTCGGGCCCGCCCTGGGCGCTCGCGACGCTTGCCAACGGCGAGCTGGTGGCGGCCGGCACGTTCTACGTGGCGCCGAACGCGCGCAACCTCGCGCGGTGGGATGGCGCGACCTGGTCGTCGATCGGCGGCGGCGTCAACGGCCAGGCCGCGGCGCTCGCGCTCGCGCCGGACGGCACGCTGATCGTCGGCGGCGAGTTCTCGATCGCCGGCGGCCAGGTCGCGACCAACCTCGCGCGGTGGCAGCCGAGTTGCCCGGCGAGCGTGACCCAGCTCAGCCCACCGTGTGCCAACGCCGCCGGCCCGCTCGCGCTCACCGTCTCGACCCCGCCGTGGACCGGCGGCGCCTACGCCGCCGAGTGCCGCGGTCTCTCGACCCCGGCGCTCGCCGCCGTGCTGATCGGCCTGAGCTCGCCGAATACGCCGCTCGCGGCGCTGCACCCGACCGGGGTGCCGAACTGCAACCTGCTCGCGAGCCCCGACGCGGCCCTGTTCCTGGCGCCCGGTAACGGCGTCGCGACCTTCCGCCTCGACGTCGGTGGCGATCCCGCCTTCGCCGGCCTGCCGCTGTTCACCCAGGTCCTGCAGCTGGCGCTGACCGCGCAGGGCAACCCGCTGCAGCTCAGCGCCTCGAACGCGCTCCGCGCCGTGATCGGCACGTACTGAGGATCGCGACGCGGACTTCCCGGCGCGGAAAGTCCACGAGCAGCGACGGATCCGTTCGACGTCGGGGAAAGTCCCGACGTCGATTCCACGGCCGGGGCTCGCCGCGGTGCGGCGTCGAACGTTAGGTTCGGCAACGCCCTGTCCATCCGGCCCAGGAATCGCCATGCTCCGCTGCCTTCTCGCCCTGCTTTCCCTCGCGGTCACCTCGGCCGCGCAGCAAAGCCCCATGCCTGCCCCACAAGATCCGAACCTCTGGCTGGAGGACGTCGGCGGTGAACGCGCGCTCGAATGGGTGCGCGAGCGCAACGCGGCGTCGACCAAGGAGCTCGCCGAGACCGAGCTGTTCCGCGAGCTCGAGCAACGCATCCTCGCGATCATGGACTCGAACGAGCGCATCCCGTTCGTCGCGCGCCGCAACGAGTACTACTACAACTTCTGGCAGGACGCCGCCAACCCGCGCGGACTGTGGCGCCGCACCAAGATCGAGGAGTACGCGAAGGAGCAGCCGGCGTGGGACGTGGTCCTCGACGTCGACGCGCTCGGCCAGGCGGAGAACGAGAACTGGGTGTGGAAGGGCGCGACGTTCCTGCTGCCGGAACGCCGCCGCTGTCTGGTGTCGCTGTCGCGCGGCGGCGCCGACGCCGTCGTGGTGCGCGAGTTCGACGTCGAGCAGCGCGAGTTCGTCGACGGCGGCTTCACGCTGCCCGAGAACAAGACGATGGTCTCGTGGATCGATCGCGACCACGTGTTCGTGGCCACCGACTTCGGCCCGGGCTCGCTGACGAACTCGGGCTATCCGCGGGTGGCGAAGCGCTGGCAGCGTGGCACCCCGCTCGCCGAGGCCGAGCTCGTCGGCCAGGGCGAACCGTCCGACGTCTTCTTCTCGGCGTCGCACGATCAGACCGTCGGCTACGAGCGCGACCTGCTGCTGCGCGGCGTCACGTTCTTCACCAACGAGCTGTTCGTGCTGCGCGACGGCCGCCCGGTCAAGATCGAGAAGCCCGACAGCGCCAACGCCAGCGTGCACCGCGAGTGGCTGTTCGTCGAACTGCGCGACGACTGGACGATCGGCGATCTGACCTACCCGGCGGGCGCGCTGCTCGCGACCGGGCTCGAGGCGTTCCTCGCCGGCAAACGCGACTTCGACGTGCTGTTCACGCCGACGCCGCGCAGCTCGCTCGCCGGCTACACGCCGACGCGCAACCGCGTGCTCGTCAACGTGCTCGACAACGTCAAGAACCGGGTCTGGGTGCTGACCCCGAAGCGCGACGGCGACGGCTGGGAACGCGAGCTGCTGCCCGGACTGCCCGAGTTCGGCACGATCGGCGTGTCGGCGGTCGACGCCGAGCAGTCCGACGACTACTTCCTGACGATCACCGACTACCTGCGGCCGACGAGCCTCTGGCTCGGCACGGTCGGCCAGGGCCCGGCCAGCCAGCTCAAGAGCCTGCCGGCGTTCTTCGACGCCGACGGGCTCACGGTCGAGCAGGCCGAGGCGACCTCGAAGGACGGCACCAGGATCCCCTACTTCCTGGTCCACCGGCGCGACCTCGAACCGAACGGTGAGAACCCCGCGCTGCTCTACGGCTACGGCGGCTTCGAGATCTCGATGACGCCGAACTACGGCGCGGTCACCGGCGCGGCGTGGCTCGAGCGCGGCGGCGTGTTCGCGGTCGCGAACATCCGCGGCGGCGGTGAGTTCGGCCCGCGCTGGCACCAGGCGGCGCTGAAGCAGAACCGCCACAAGGCCTACGAGGACTTCGCGGCGGTGGCGGAGGACCTGATCGCCCGCAAGATCACCTCGCCGAAGCACCTCGGGGTGCAGGGCGGCAGCAACGGCGGACTGCTGGTCGGCAACATGCTGACGATGTATCCGGAGCTGTTCGGCGCCGTCGTCTGTCAGGTCCCGCTGCTCGACATGCTGCGCTACCACACGCTGCTCGCGGGCGCGTCCTGGGTCGGCGAGTACGGCGATCCCGAGGTGCCGGCCGAGGCCGAGTTCCTGGTGCGCTACTCGCCGTACCACAACGTGCAGGCCGACCGCGCCTACCCGCCGTTGCTGCTGACGACATCGACGCGCGACGACCGCGTCCATCCGGGCCACGCCCGCAAGATGATGGCCCGCATGATGGAGCAGGGTCACCGCGCGCTCTACTACGAGAACATCGAGGGCGGTCACGGCGGCGCCGCCGACAACAAGCAGGCGGCGTTCATGACCGCGCTGGCCTACACGTTCCTCTGGCGGACGCTGAAGTAGCGCTGCCGGAGGCGGAGTCGCGGCCGTAGTGTCACGGCCGTCCGATGAACCAGCTCCTCCGCGTCGCCCTCGTGCTCGCCGCGCTGACGGCGGGAGGCACGGTCGCGTTCATGCTGATCGAGGGCTGGAGCCTGCTCGACTCGCTCTACATGGCCGTCATCACCCTGACGACGGTCGGCTACGGCGAGACCCACCCGCTCTCGCCCGCCGGCCGCTGGTTCACGATCTTCTACCTCGTCGTCGGCCTCGGCCTGTTCATGCACAGCGTCGTGAGCCTCGGCGAGGTCGTGGTGCGCGCGCAGCTCGGGCAATGGATCGGGCGGACGCGACTGGCCAAGGCGATCAAGCAGATGCAGAACCACTTCATCGTCTGTGGCTACGGCCGATTCGGTCGCAGCCTGTCCGAGCAGCTCGCCGCGCGCGGCATGCCGTTCGTGGTGATCGAGGCCGACCCGACCGCCGCCGACGGCTGCCTCGAGAAGGGCTGGCCGATCGTGGTCGGCGACGCGACCGACGACTCGACGCTGGTCGAGGCCGGGATCGATCGCGCCCGCGGCATCGCGTGCACGCTGCCGAGCGACGCGGCCAACCTCTACGTCGTGTTGTCCGCCCGGCTGCTGCGCGACGATCTGCAGATCCTGTCGCGCGCGACCACCGAGAAGGACGGCGAGAAGCTGCGCCGCGCCGGCGCCAACCGCGTCATCAGCCCGTACGCCACCGGCGCCACCAAGATGGCGCAGCTGATGGCGAACCCGCGGGTCGAAGATCTGATCGAGGTGGTCTCGACACCCGGCAAGGAACTCGAGCTCGCCGAGGTCGAGGTCGGGGCGAACGCGCGCTACGTCGGACAGCCGCTGTCGCGATCGGGGCTGTCGGGACGCGGCGTCATGGTCGTCGCGATCCGGCGCGCGGCCGGCGATCTGCTGGTGCCGCCCGCGGCGAGCGACGAGATCCACGTCGGCGACGTGTTGTTCGCGTTCGGCAAGGCCGATGCGATCCGGGCGCTGTTGCGCGGCCACGACTGATCGCGCGCGGTCGCGCGCGGAAAATGGCGGAGAGGGGGGGATTCGAACCCCCGGTACACTTGCGCGCACACTGGTTTTCGAAACCAGCCCATTCAGCCGCTCTGGCACCTCTCCGGCTGTCGGAAGGGCGCGGGAGTCTAGGGATTCGGCAGCCGGCGTCAACGACTTCTCGACCGACGATCGGCGGCTCGTCACGTTGCCGCGACGTTGCGCAGGGCCGCTTGACGGCGATCGCGGACCGAACCACGTTGGCGGACCTGACCCCAGAAGACCACAGAGGACCAGGCTCATGCCCACCCGCTCCGTATCCGCGACTCTCGCCACCGCCCTGCTGACGCTGCCGGCGTTCGGCCAGATCCTGCCCGGCCACTCGATCGCGGTCGTGCGCGTCACCGGCCAGCCCGGCGAGATGTACGACATCGACCACGAGGCCGGCACCGCCAGCCAGCTCGTGTTGAGCGCGGCGCTGGCGGCGGAAACCCCGAACTGCGTCCTGATGGACAACGCTGCCACCGGGTTCGTCGGCACCAGCCCGGCCGGGACCGGCAACGTCTATTCGATCGTGGTCGCGGGCAACACCGTCATCGAGAGCCAGCTCAACACCACCGCGACCGCCGGCGCCAACGTCGCGCAGCTCGTGCACGTCGGCACCAGGATCTACTTCTGCACCCAGGACGCCGGCGGTGCGCTCGGCATCCTGCAGAGCGTGCCGGACACCGGCGGCCCGGTGACCACCGAGCTCGACCTTTCGACGCTCGGCGCCACCGGCCTCGCCAACGCATGCTGTGCGATCGGCACCTACGTCTACGTCGCGACCTTCAACTCGAGCCCGGCCAACAGTGCGACCTCGCCCGGCGAGATCTTCGTGTACGACACGGTGAGCTCGACCGGCCAGCTGGTGATGAACCTGCCGCCCGGCGGCTTCGCGCCGCTCGGCAACCCCTGGAACACCGGCATCGTGAACATGGTGCAGGACCCGCAGGCTCCCGGCATGCTCGTGCTGCAGGGCGTCTACGGCGACATCCTGCACGTCGATCCCGCGACCCCGGCGAGCGTCACCTCGTCGGTCTGGACCGGTGTGATGAACGCGGGCGGCAACGCGCTCGCGAGCGGGTCCGTCGACTCGTTCGCGTTCGACCCGGTCGCCGGCGACTGGATCGTCGGTACCCGCGAGGGCACGATCGAGCGCTGGGTCGGTGACCAGCAGGCCGAGGACAAGATCGTCGGCCTCGGCACCAATCCGACGGCGACCTCCAACCGCGTCGCGGGCCTGCACTACTTCCCGGTCTCGACCACGCCGGCGGACGTCAGCTACGGCCTCGGATGTGAAGGCAACGAGGGTTGGACGCCGACCGACTCGTCGTTCGGCGCGCCGGTCGCCGGCAGCACCGGCTTCCGCTTCGGTCTCTTCAGTGCCAACCCGGGTGACCTCGTCGTGCTGCTGCTCGACTTCCAGAACGTCACGATCGGCGGCGTGCCGCTGCCGGCCGACCTCACCGGCCTCGGCGCACCGGGCTGCTTCGTGCGCACCGGCAACCTGTTCTCGCAGTTCCTCGTCACCGGCGGCAGCGGTGCAGGCGGCGGCCAGGCGACCATCCCGCTGGCGCTGCCGGCGAACATGACCGGGCTGTCGTTCTATCGCCAGTGGGCCGAGCTGCAGGCGACGCCGACGAACGGACTCGGCATCGTCGTCTCGAACGCGCGCCAGCTGACCGTGCTGTAGCGACAGCGGCGATGACCGCGCAGCAGGTGTGCCCGCCGATTCTTCACGGCGGGCGCGCCCGCTCCGCACGCGGAGACGTATCGTCGGACTCGTTCTTTTCCCACCCCCGGAGGAGTCCAGATGCGCAAGGTTCTCGTTCTCGCGCTGGCGTTGCTGCCAGCGATCCCGCTCGCGGCCCAGACGCCCGAGCAGCTCGCCCACCGCGCCGCGATCGCCGCCAAGCTCAGCGGTCGCTCGGTGCCGTCGACCGACACCCCCACCGCCATGCAGATCGAAGCGGCGCTCGATCTGCCGGCCGGCACCGCGAGCTCGATCGTCGCGGTCGGTGACGGCTCGCAGATCACCGCGCCCACCGCGCTCGGGGTCATCGCGCCGCAGCAGGGCAACGACATGCTGCTGCTGTCGACCGGCGTCGCCGGCACCTCGGGCCCCGAGCCCGGCACCGGCTTCGGCGCGTTCGGCGGCGCGTTCGGCAACGACACCGCCAGCGTCACCCTGACGATCACGGTCCCGCCCGGCGCGACGACGTTGTCGTTCGACTGCCGGTTCCTGTCGGCGGAGTACCCGGACTTCGTGCAGGCCGGCTTCAACGACACGTTCTCGGCGCGCCTGACGACCTCGAGCGGCACCCAGGAGCTCGCGTTCGACGGCGCCGGCCGCCGCATCGAGGTCGACAGCGTGAGCTTCTTCCCGGCGTTCACGTCGAATGCCGGCGGCACCGGCTTCGACATCTTCACCGAGGATCCCGAGGGCGTCGACACGGTGTTCGACGGCGGTCTGCCCGATGCCGGGCTGACCGACTGGATCTCCGCGAGCGGCACGGTCACGCCCGGCGACACGATCACGATCGCGTTCGGGATCGGCGATCTCGGCGACGACATCCTCGACTCGGCCGTGCTGATCGACAACCTGAAGTTCTCGAGTCTCGAGGTCCTCGACGGCGGCGACGCGATGTTCCTCGCCGGCAACGATCTCACCAACGATCCCGAGACCCTCGCGGCCGGCGGCGAGGCCCGGATCGGCATCTGCGCCGACGGCACCTCGCGTCTGCTGCTGCGCATGAACCTGCCGGCGCCGGGCACGGTCGACTTCACGATCGCCGGCTTCACCGTCGCCGACGAGTACGGCGCACTCGGCAATCCGGGCGCGGCGCCGGCCGGCGCGATGCTGACGGTCAACTCGGTCAACACGACGAAGGGCGACAAGGCCTACGCGGTGTTCCACGCCCCGCTCGACTTCGTGCGCGCCGGCGTCGCCGGTGACCAGAACGCCCGCATGCGCACGCTGACGATCGACACCGCCTACACCCCGATGGCCGGCCCGGTCGAGAACGGCACGCTGGATCTGACGATCGAGCGACCGCCGCTGGTGCTCTGCCACGGCCTGTGGTCGAACCCCGCGACCTGGAACGCGTTCGACCCGCTGCTGTCGAGCGGGCTGTTCGACATCAGCCGGGTCGACTACTCCAACAACAACGCCGGCCGCATCGCGGTCAACCGCTTCCAGGTCCGCCGCGTCGCCGACCAGGCCAACGCGAGCAAGCGCCGCCGCGGCATCGCGTCGACCCAGGTCGACTGGATCGGACACAGCATGGGCGGCCTGCTGGCGCGCTCGTTCGTCGCGACCGGCTTCTACCGGCGACCCGACAACTTCGGCAGCGGCGATCTGCACAAGCTGATCTCGCTCAACACGCCGCACTGGGGCAGCCCGTTCGCGAACCTGCTGGTGGGCATCCGCGAGACGTTCTTCCTCGGCGACCTGCTCGTCATCGGCATGGAACGGCTCGGCATGAGCGTGGTCGGTGGCGCGATCGACGACTTGTCCGAAGGCAGCGCGGCGCTCGCGGCGATCGGCCCGACGCCGGTACGCGGCCACGCGATCGGCGGCCGCGGCGGCTCGCAGGCGATCGGTGTCGCCGACATCGGCCTCGCCGCCGCATCGGCGTTGGCGCCGCCGCCGTACAACGCGGTGTTCCGCGTGCTCGGCTTCCTCAGCGCCGCGACCACGGCGGCGATCTACCGCGGCCAGGAGCACGACTTCATCGTGCTGCTGCCGAGCCAGCACGGCGGTCTCGCCGGCGCCGCGATCTCGACGTTCGGCGGCCTCGGTTCGATCCACACCTCGATCACCGGCCACGCGCCGGCGTCGACGCAGTGCGTCACGCTGCTCAACGCCCGGAGCACCGGTGCGACCTTCGCGGCCGCGTTCCCGGCGCCGAACCTCGCACCGCCGGTGTTCGGCGACGACCCGATGCCGGCGCCCGCGGGCGAGGGCATCACGATCACGACGACGCCGGGCCCGGTCGCGCCGGGCGCGACGGTCACGGTCGACGTCCAGGCGTTCGGCGGCTACGTGCCGACCGCGGTGCTGTTCGTGAGCTCGTCGCAGGAGTTCCTGGTCGACAACAGCGCACCGTTCAGCGCGACCTTCACCGTGCCGACCACGTCGATCGGGGACTTCTCGGTGATGGCGATCGCCGAGGATGCGGGCCAGTTCATCGCCGGCGACGGCCCGATCGCGTTCCCGGTCACGATCTCGGCGACCCTGACCGGCATCGAGCTCTACACCGAGCGGGTGTACTTCACCAAGGTCGCCGAGGCACAGGGCGTCTCGGTGATCGGTGACTTCAGCGACGGCGTCCAGCGCGACGTCACGTCGCCGGCGCTCGGCACCACCTGGCTCACCAGCGACCCGAACGTCGTCGCGGTGTCGGCGGACGGCGTGCTGACGGCGGTCGGCGAAGGCAGCGCAGCGGTCGTCGCACAGAACGGCGGCTTCGAGGTCTCGCTCGGCGTCTTCGTCGGCTGGGAAGCCGATGTCAGCGTCTCGGGTCAGGGTTGTCCGACGACGTTCGGCGTGCCCGAGATCGGCACCGCCGGCGGCCTGCCCGTGATCGGCAACCTCGGCTTCGAGCTCACCGCCGCGAACCTGCCGGTGCCCGGCCTCGGTTCGTTCCTGCTGCAGATCGGGCCGTCGTCGCCGACCGGCACGCCGATCGTCGGCGGTCCACCCTGCCTGCTGCGCTACGTGACGCCGGTGACCCGGCTGCTCGTGATGCCGAGCGCGACCGGCACCGGCTCGATGCCGATCCCGATCCCGAACGATCCGGCGTTCGCCGGACTGCCGCTCGGCGCGCAGGTGCTCGCCTGGGACTTCGCGCTGACCGGCTTCCCGCTGCCGATCGGCTCGTCGATGGCGCTCGACGTCTACGTCGGCCACTGAGCGCGAGCCGCGGCCCGCGGCGACCAGGAGTCACCCGGGCCGCGCTGCGAAGCGGAGCTACGCCAGCTTCTCGCGCCGGTAGTCGCCGCCGAGCACGGCCTCGTAGTAGACGTGGCAGAGACCGAAGTCCGCGAGGCCCCGGACGATCGTCAGCCCCAGACACACGGCGTTGAGTTCGATCGACCAGTTCCACAGCCGCGACAGCTGCAGCAGGCCGGTTACCAGCACGGCGTAGCCACCGTTCAGCAGCATCCACTTCTGGATCGCACGACGGCACTCCCGCATCCGCGCCGCGATCTCGCGGCTGTTGGCGGTATCGATCAACCGATCCAGCTCCATGAGCTTCAGCGCGAGCCAGATCTCGTTGATCGCGAACAGGAACATCAGGCCGATCACGAAGCCGATCGGATCACCGATGCAAACCAGCGCCAACGCGTTCAGCGTGAAGCCGTGCAGCACGACGAGCAGCACGTCCCACAGCCGCGCACCCGGAAGGTGGCAGTCGACGTGGGCCGCCCGCGTGACCCGGATGACGCCGAGGTCACCGATCGCGAACGCCAACAGTGTGCAGAGGCAGGCGAAGCCCGACAGCAGGCTGGACTGGCGAACGCCGTCGATCAGCGTGCGGTAGCCGGCCGCGCCGAGGCCGATGGCTGCGGCGGCGACCGCGATCAGCCAGATCGTGTCGAGATCCTGGCGCGGACGGATCCGGGAGAGACGATCGAGCGCCTTCATGAGGAGTGAGGACATACGCGTTCTCGGGAGATGCCTGGGGGACGCAGGACCGTCGTCGAGAGCGGTGAAACCCCCGTGCCGAACCCGTGAAGAAAGCGCGGAGTCGGGGGGTGGCTCAGAAGTCGAGCGTCATGCGGATCCCGAAGGTCCACGCACGCGGCGAGGGACCGGCGTTCGCCGCGATGTTCTCGTCGGCGTACTGCACGTCGCCGGTCAGCGTCATCCCGTCGCCGAGCGCAAACGCGGCGAACAGCTCGCCGATGCGGGCCGAACGGTATTGGCCGTTGCCGCCGTCGAGCCAGGCGAGGCCGAGGCCGATCGCATCGTGCTCACGGCCCCAGGCCCGGCCACAGACCGCCAGCCCGCCCGATACCGCGCCGTCGTAGTCGACCGCCGCCGCGTCGTGCTGCCAGCCGAGGCGTGCGAACACACCGAGGCAGTCGCCGAGCGCGCGGTCGGCCGACAGCGACACCCCGAAGCGCGCCTCGTCGCGGCTGTCGGCACGGTCGCGGAAGTCGGCACTCGTGCCCGTGATCGTGGCACGCAGGTGTCCCGCGGTCGCGCCTTCGCCGCAGCGGCGCGCGACCTGACCGCCGTAGAACGAATAGCTCTGGCCGTCGCCGTTGCTGCCGACCCGCATCGCAACGACCGCGGCCGACCAGCCGTCGTGGTCCCAGCCGAGCGCCGCGCCGGCGTCGTAGGACGGCACGATGCTCAGCGGGTCGTTGACGAACGCCGAGTTCATGAACTGGTGCAGCTCGTCGTTGGCGTAGGCGTTCTCGTCGAGGAACTCGGTGGCGTCGAGCACACCGGCAGAGAGCCGCAGCCGCCCAGCCGCCGCGGTCGCGAACTGCTGCGAGTACTCGCCGATCAACAACGTGTCGCGACCGCGACCGTTGACGTCGCTGACGGTCGATTCGAGATCGCCGGCGAACGGCGACGCGGCGGCGAACGCTGACCCGAGGTTGATGCCGTCGCCGGCGGCGAAGCCGAACCGGGCGCGCAGCTCGCGGTCCTGGTCGAGCCGCAGCGCGACCTCGGGCTCGAACACGAACGCGCCGCCGTCCCGGTCGGGGAATCCACGGTCGCCGAGCTCGCGTTGCCATGCCGCGGTCATCACGCCGGAGAAGCGCACGACGTCCGCGATCCCACCGCTCGGCTCACCGGGCGCAGCCGCGTCGGGGTCGTGCCGCCGCACGACCGGATGGGGGTGCGGATGTTGCGACGGATCCGGCACAGGATCCTGCGGTGCCAGAACCGCTGCGAGGAGGGCGCTCGTTATCATCTCGACATCCGGCGCGAGCGCCGACGCCGACGTGAGGTAGAGCCCCCGCGCGCGATGTCAGCCGGATCGCCGCGCCCGGAAGAAAGCCCGCAGCAGCTCGGCGCTGGTCTCGGCACCGAGGCCCTCGACGACCTCGGCGCGGTGGTTCAGGCGCGGGTCCTCGAGCAGGCGCGCGAGCGACCGCACGGCGCCGAACTTCGGGTCGCGCGCCCCGAACACGACCCGGCGGACCCGCGCGTGCAGTGCCGCGCCGGCACAGAGGAAACACGGCTCGAGCGAGCAGTAGAGCTCGGCAGCCGGCAGCCGCTTCTCGCCGGCCACCGCGATCGCCTGCTCGAGCGCGAGCAGCTCGGCGTGGGCGAGCGGTGAGCGCCGCTCCTCGACCCGGTTCCGGCCCTCGCCGAGCGCGACCCCGTCGACCACGACGACCGCTCCGACCGGCACCTCCCCGGCCGCCTCGGCCGCTCGGGCGAGCTCGAGGCAGCGCGCGATCCAGCGTTCATCCGAGCTCGTCACCTCACCGGTCATGCCCGCCCACTGCACCTGACGAACCGCTCGCTGACAAGCGCCGGGCCCACGCCGACGATCGATTCGACCTGTTCGCTTCCCTTGCCGGCGAGCTGGTGCTCAGCTATCCGCTTCCTGTCATCCCGAGAGCCCTTCAGGACAGCCTTGAGCAAGCGCGACTTCCTTTCGACCGCCGATCTCACCCGCCCGCAGCTCGACGACCTGCTCGACCTCGCGTCGCGCGCCAAGGGCAAGCGGCTGACGCAGGGCCTGGCCGGCAAGACACTCGGCATGATGTTCTTCCAGCCGAGCCTGCGGACGCGCGTCTCGTTCGAGACCGCGATGGTCCAGCTCGGCGGCCACTGCATCAACCTCTCCAGCCACGACCTCTACGAGCTCGAGCCCGAGGAGCAGGCGGTCATGGACGGCCGCGCCGAGGAGCACGTGATCGACGCCGCGCGCACGCTGTCGCGCTACGTCGATGCGCTCGGCGTCCGCGCCGTGTCGCGGACCGGCACCTGGGAGCGGGACCGCCAGGAGCTGCTGCTGCGCAGCTACGCGCAGCACAGCTCGGTGCCGGTGATCAACCTCGAGACCTGCTTCGAGCACCCGTGCCAGGCGATCGCCGACGCGATGACGATGCGCGAGCACCTGCCGCAGCTCGCCGGCAAGAAACTGACTCTGCTCTGGTGCAACCACCCCGAGCCGAAATCGCTCGGGCCGACCCATTCGATCCTGCGCGTCGCGGCACTGCTCGGCATGCACGTCACGCTGGCCCATCCGCTCGGGTTCGAGGTCGACGGCGAAGTCCTCGAGCACGCCGGCACGCTGGCGCGCGCCGCCGATGGCTCGGTCGAGGTCGAGAACGACCTCGCGACGGCCTGCAGCGGCGCCGAGGTGCTCTACGCGCGTTCCTGGGGCTGCACCAAGTACTGGGACGATCCGGAGCGCGAGGCGATGGTCAAGCGCTCGCTGCAGGACTGGAAGGTCGACGAGCAGCTGATGCAGAAGACCGCCAACGCGCTGTTGATGCACCCGCTGCCCGTGCGGCGCAACGTCGCGGCCACCGACGCCGTGCTCGATGGCCCACGCTCGGTGATCTACGACCAGGCCGAGAATCGCGTGCACGTGCAGAAGGCGATCCTGATGCAGCTGCTGCAGTAGCGCGACCGGTTGTGGAAAGACCGGTTGTGGACAACCGGGGAAGCCGCCGGGCCGGCGTGCGCGATTGCACGACCCGCGCGATCGCGTAGCCTGCACGATCGATGAGCGCGCCTCCTCCGTTCGTGCATCTCCACACGCGCTCGCACTACAGCCTGCTCGCGGCACCGGCGGCGGTGAACGAGCTGGTGAAGGCCGCGGCCGAGGACGACCAGCCGGCGCTCGCGCTCACCGACAACGGCAACCTCTTCGGCGCGGTCGAGTTCTACAAGGCGTGCAAGAAGCACGACATCAAACCGATCCTCGGCCAGACGACCTACGTCGCGGCTCGCACCAACAAGGAACCGCAGCGCGCGGGTGACAACCCGACGCACGACCTCACGCTGCTCGCTGCCGACAACAGCGGCTTCGAGAACCTGCGCAAGCTCTCCGGCGTCTCCTGGCTCGAGGGCTTCAGCTACCGTCCGCGCGCCGATCTCGAGTTGCTCGATCACCACAAGTCGGGCGTGATCGCGCTGTCGGGCACGCTGAGCTCGCAGATCGCGACCTCGATCCTGCAGGACGACATCCAGTCGGCGCGGGCGACGGCCGGACGGCTGCGCGAGCTCTTCGGCGCCGACAACTTCTTCTTCGAAGTCGCCGAAACCGCCTGCGAGCCACAGACCAAGGTCTCGCAGACGCTGCGGCGGCTCGGCGCCGACATGGGCATTCCGTGCGTCGCGACCAACGACGTGCACTACCTCACGCAGGCCGACTGGCTGGCGCACGACATCATGTTGTGCATCAAGAGCGGCAAGACGGTCGCCGACCAGACCCGCTTCCGGATGAGCTCGCGCGATCTCTACCTCAAGACCCGCGCGCAGATGGCGAGCGACTTCGCCGACTGGCCCGAGGCGCTGGCGCAGACGGTCGCGATCGCCGAGCGCTGCGCGGTCGACCTCGAGTTCGGGATCTACCACGTGCCGGTCTACCAGCCGGCCGACGGCACGACGCCGGACGAGTTCTTCCACCGGCTCTGCCGCGAGGGTGCCGTCAAACGCTACGGCGAGATCACGCCGGAGGTCCAGCAGCGGCTCGACTACGAGGTCTCCATCATCGAGAAGCTCGGCTTCGTCAGCTACTTCCTGATCACCTGGGACTTCATCAAGAAGGCCCGTGAGATGGGCATCCCGGTCGGCCCCGGCCGCGGCTCCGCGGCGGGCTCGATCGTGGCCTACTGCCTGTGGATCACCGACGTCTGTCCGATGCGCTACTCGCTGCTGTTCGAGCGCTTCCTCAACCCGGCGCGCGTGTCGATGCCGGATATCGACATCGACTTCTGCGGCAATCGCCGCGACGAGATCATCCAGTACGTGCGCGACAAGTACGGGCACGACTGCGTCTGCCAGATCATCACGTTCGGAACGATGGCGAGTCGCGGCGTGTTGCGCGACGTCGGGCGCGTGCTCGACTTCCCGATCGCCGACATCGACAAGATCTGCAAGAAGGTGCCGCAGGGCCCGGGCGCCTCGCTGCGCGCCGCCGCCGAGAGCGACCCCGAGCTCAAGGAGATCCGCGAGAGCTCGCCGCAGCACAAGCGCCTGTTCGATCTGTCGCTCAAGCTCGAGGGCAAGGCGCGGCACAACTCGATCCATGCCGCCGGCGTCGTCATCGCCGACAAGCCGCTCGCCGAGTACGTGCCGCTCGGCAAGAACGGCGAGGACGTGATCACCCAGTGGCAGATGACCGAGCTCGAGGAGGTCGGCCTGCTCAAGATGGACTTCCTCGGGCTCAAGACGCTGACGATCCTGCAGGAATGCGTGCGGCTGGTGAAGGAAACCCGCGGCGTCGAGGTCGACATCGGCGACCTGCCGCTCGACGACGAGGCGACCTACGCGCTGATGGCGCGCGGCGACACCCAGGGCGTGTTCCAGCTCGAATCGAGCGGCATGCGCGAGCTCCTGACCCGCCTCAAGCCGAGCACGTTCGAGGACGTGATCGCGGTGCTGGCGCTCTACCGTCCGGGCCCGCTCGGCTCGGGCATGGTCGACATGTTCGTGCGCCGCAAGCACGGCGAGGAGATCACGCAGTATCCG
>JAGQRB010000332.1 GCA_020425925.1 Planctomycetota bacterium | reverse complement strand
GCTTACATCCCGACTTCGTCGAGGACGCGCTGGTGCAGGTGCTGACCTATCTGATCGAGAACGAGACCGCCGCGCTGATCGTGCCGGCGCGCTTCTGCGCCCAGGTCCACCCGCAGTTCCGCGAGGTCGCGCAGGTGCTGGCGATCCAGGCCGCCGACGAGGCGCGCCATATCGAGGTCTTCACCCGGCGGGCGCTGCTCGACCGGCCCGAGCTCGGACTCTCGACCGGCGGGGGGCAGGCGTCGCTGAAGACGCTGGTCGAAGAGCCCGACTTCGCGCTCGCGGGCTTCCTGCTCAGCGTGCTCGGCGAAGGTTCCTTCGTGCACCTGCTCGGCTTCCTGCACCTGCACGCACCGGACGAGTGCACCCGCGAGATCATGCGTCTGACGGCGCGCGACGAGGCCCGTCACGTCGCGTTCGGCATGGCCCACCTGCGCCGCCACGCGCGGCTCGATCCGACCCTGCGCGCGCGTCTGCAGCACGCGATCGAACGGCGCCACGACGCGCTGCGCCACACCGCCGGCCTCAACGCCGAGGTCTTCGATGCGCTCGTGCTGCTGGCCGCCGGCGGCCTGACGCCCGGCGACGTCGGGCGCGGCCATCGCGCGGTTGCCGGCCTCGTCGCCCAGATGGATGCCGGCCGGCGCACCCGGCTCGAGCAGCTCGGCTTCGAGGCCGGTCAGGCGGCCGCGCTCAGCGCGCTGCACACCCGCAACTTCATGTAGCGTGGATTCGGTGTCCCGTATGCGTGGCTGGCATCGTGCCGACCGAAATTCGGTCGCCGCGCGCGGAACGCGTCTTGTCTTTCGTCGCCGGGGTGCCACTCCGGGGGGCAAGAAGGTGTGCGCGATCCGGAAACGCCGCACCGCCAGCCGTCGATCCCTGCGATCTCCCTGATCCCCGCCCGCCGGCGGGAGCTCTCTCGTGAAAGTCCAACCGAGTCTGCGTCAGGACGTGCCCGCGGGCATCGTCGTCTTCTTCGTCGCCGTCCCGCTCTGTCTCGGCATCGCGCTGGCCAGCGGCGCGCCGCTGTTCTCCGGCCTGATCGCCGGGATCCTCGGCGGCACGCTGGTCGGGCTGCTGAGCCGATCGCCGCTCGGCGTCTCCGGTCCGGCCGCCGGTCTGGCCGTGATCGTGTTCGATGCGATCCGCGACCTCGGGTCGTTCGAGGTGTTCCTGGTCGCCGTCGTGCTCTCGGGCGTGATGCAGGCGCTGCTCGGCTTGCTGCGCGCCGGCGTGCTCGGCTACTTCTTCCCGTCGGCGGTCATCAAGGGGATGCTCGCCGGCATCGGCATCCTGATCGTGCTGAAGCAGATCCCGCACGTCGTCGGCTGGGACGCCGACCCGGTGGGCGAGCTGACGTTCGAGCAGCCCGACGGCCAGACCACGGTGTCGGAGCTGCCGCGGGCGCTCGATCACATCAACGGTTCGGCGACGCTGATCGCGCTGGTCGCGCTCGGCGTGATGCTGCTGTGGGATCAGGTGCTCAGCAAGCGCGGGCGCTTCTTCCGCGTGGTGCAGGGGCCGCTGGTCGCGGTCGCGCTCGGCATCGCCTACCAGCTGTTCACCAGCCGCTTCGCGCCCGAGTGGGCGCTCGGCAGCGAGCACCTCGTCAGCGTGCCGATCGCCGCCGGCCTGCACGAGATCGGCTCGCTGTTCACGACGCCCGACTGGAGCGGGCTCGGCCGGCCGGCGATCTGGTCGACGGCCGCGGTGCTCGCGATCGTCGCGAGCATCGAGACCCTGCTCTGCGTCGAGGCGACCGACAAGCTCGACCCGCACCGGCGCGTGACGCCGAAGAACCGCGAGCTGTTGGCCCAGGGCGCCGGCAACATCGCGTCCGGGCTGATCGGCGGTCTGCCGGTGACGCAGGTCATCGTGCGCAGCTCGGCGAACATCCAGTCCGGCGGCCAGACCAAGCTGTCGACCATCGTGCACGGTCTGTTGCTCGTGCTGTTCGTGTTCGCGCTGCCGCAGGTGCTGAACCTGATCCCGCTGTCGGTGCTGGCCGCCATCCTGCTGGTGGTCGGCTACAAGCTCGCCAAGCCGACCCTGTTCGTCGCGATGTTCCGGCGCGGCATGACGCAGTTCGCGCCGTTCCTGCTGACGATCGTCGGCATGGTCTTCACCGATCTGCTGTCGGGCGTGCTGATGGGGCTCGGCCTTGCGCTGCTGGTGATCCTGAGCCGCAGCTACAAGAACTCGCTGTTCCTGCACTACGAGCAGGACGAGCAGAGCGGCGATGCGCCGCGCATCCGGATGCGGCTCGCCGAGGACGTGAACTTCCTCAACCGCGGCGCGATCGTCGATCAGCTCGCCAACATCCCCGACGGCGCGCACGTGACGATCGACATGAGTCACTGCGTCGCGGTCGACCAGGACGTGCTCGAGGTCATCGAGGAGTTCGAGCAGTCGGTCGGCGAGCGCGGCATCACGCTCGAGGTGCGCCATCGCGGCGCTTCCCCGTCGGCCGCGGCCTGAATCGAGGGGTGACCGGACCATGCGTGCCCACACCAAAGAGACCCAGCAGTCCCTGACCCCGGCGAAGGCGCTCCGCTTCCTGCAGGAGGGCAACGACCGTTTCCTTGCCAACCTGCGCGCCAATCGCAACCTGCTGCAACAGGTCAACGAGACCCGCGACGGTCAGTTCCCGTTCGCCGCGATCCTCTCGTGCATCGACTCTCGCACCTCGGCCGAGCTGATCTTCGACCAGGGTCTCGGCGATGTCTTCAGCATCCGCATCGCCGGCAACTTCGCCAACGACGACATCCTCGGCAGCCTCGAGTTCGCCTGTCGGGTCGCCGGCTCGAAGCTCGTCGTCGTGCTCGGCCACACCGGTTGTGGCGCGATCCGGGGCGCCTGCGACGGCGTCGAGCTCGGCCACCTGACCGGCCTGCTCAGCAAGATCCGGCCGGCGCTGGCGATGGTGCCCGAGCCGGCGGCGGCGGCAGAGCGCACCGCGCAGAACACCGCGTTCGTCGAGGCGGTGGCGACGGCGAACGTCGAGCAGACGGTGCGGCAGATCCGCGAGCGCAGCGCGGTGCTGCGCGAGCTGCTCGAGCAGGGCGCCATCGGCCTGGTCGGCGCGATGTACGACGTCGCCAGCGGCGCGGTCGCGTTCCAGGTCCCGCCGGGCTTCGCCGCGGCGGAGTGACCGCGATGGTGAACTCCGGCGGAGTCCGGCACGAGATTTCCCCAACCTGCCATTGACTCCCGCCTCGGGCCCTGCTTCGATCCTCGGCCCTTTCCCGGGCGTCACCTCCGTGCGGCGCCGCCGGGAATCCCTCTTGTAGTGGGAGGGCGCGCCCGCCGCGCCCGCCGGAACCGCTGAGAGAACAGCATGGCGAAAGAAGTCACCGCGACGGTCAAGCTCCAGTGCCCTGCCGGTCAGGCGACCCCGGCTCCGCCGGTCGGTCCCGCGCTCGGTCAGCACGGCATCAACATCGGGCAGTTCGTCAAGCAGTTCAACGACGAGACCCGGGCGCAGCAGGGGATGATCATTCCGGTCATCATCTCGGTCTACAAGGACCGCACCTTCACGCTCGAGTACAAGTCGCCGCCGGCCGGCGTGCTGCTCAAGAAGGCCGCCAAGCTCGCCAGCGCCGCCAAGACGCCCGGCAGCGAGGTCGTCGGCAAGGTCACGCGCGCGCAGGTGCGCGAGATCGCCGAGATCAAGGTCAAGGACCTCAACAGCCACGACATCGAGGCGGCGATGCGAATGATCGAAGGCTCCGCGCGCTCGTGCGGCATCGAGGTGGTGGACTGATGGTCAAGAAGCACAGCCGTCGGTTCGACAAGGCCCAGGGCATGGTGGATCGCGCCAAGCGGTACATCGTGCAGGAGGGCTTCGAGCTCCTGAAGTCGCTGCCGGGACCGAAGTTCGACGAGTCCGTCGAGGTCGCGGTCCGGATCGGCATCGACCCGAAGAAGACCGATCAGCTGGTCCGCGGCTCGGTCAGCCTGCCGAAGGGCACCGGCAAGACGGTTCGCATCGCGGTGTTCGCCGACGGCGAGAAGGCCGAGCAGGCCAAGGCCGCCGGTGCCGACTTCGTCGGCGCCCAGGACCTCGCCGACAAGATCGAGGGCGGCTTCACCGACTTCGACATGACGATCGCGTCGCCCGACATGATGCGTTTCGTCGGCAAGCTCGGCAAGGTGCTCGGCCCGCAGGGCAAGATGCCGTCGCCGAAGGCCGGCACGGTGACGCCGAACGTCGCCGACGCGGTCCGCGAGTTCAAGGCCGGCAAGATCGAGTTCCGCACCGACGCCGGCGCCAACGTGCACGCCGCGATCGGCAAGAAGTCGTTCGCCGCCGACGACCTGGTCTCGAACCTGGTCGCGTTCGTCGACCACCTTCGCACCCTGCGGCCGTCGCAGGCGAAGGGCTCGTTCATCCGCAAGGTCACGGTCTCGACGAGCATGGGCCCCGGCCTGCAGCTCGCCATCGAATAGGAGCACTCAGATGCCGAACATCGTCAACGAGGCCCTCCTCAGAGATCTCGAGCAGGCCTTCCAGGAGATGGGCTCCTGCGTCGTCGTCGAGCACGGCGCCGTCGGCCCGAAGCAGGACATCGACATCCGCACCCAGCTGCGCGACGCCGGCGTGCACTATCGCCTCGTCCGCACCCGCATCGCCCAACGCGCGCTGCAGGGCGTGAGCCCCGGCCTCGGGGACGCGCTGCAGGGCCGCTGCGGCTTCGCGATCGCCAAGGAGGAGGGCGCCATCAAGGCCGCCAAGATCCTCCGCGAGTGGATCAAGAAGACCAAGGACGCGCCGATCGCGATCAAGGCCGGTGTCGTCGAAGGCACGGTCTACGCCGGCAAGGACGCCGCGATGATCGCCGACCTGCCGGATCGCGACACCGTCCGCACCCAGCTCGCGACGGCCGTCAGCGGCCCGGCGCGTTCTCTCGCCTGCGTCGTCAGCGCCGTGGCCGGTGGCCTCGCGCGCTGCATCCAGGCCCGGATCGACAAGGAAAGCGCCTAGCCGACCCGTCGACCCAACCCGCATCCCAGTAAGCATCCAACCAGCCCGCCAGTAGCGCAGCGCACAAGACCGGAGTTCATCATGTCCGACGCAGAAGCAGTGACCCTCGACCCCGAGCTCGAGGAAATCTTCACCAAGATCGACGCCCTCAGCCTGGGCAAGGCCGCCCAGCTCGTCAAGGCGATGGAAGATCGCTGGGGCGTCTCCGCCGCGGCGCCGGTGGCCGTTGCCGCGGCCGGTGGTGGCGGCGAGGCCGCGGCCGCGGCCGAGGAGCAGACCGAGTTCACGGTCGTGCTCAAGGACGCCGGCGCGCAGAAGATCAACGTCATCAAGGTGGTCCGCGAGATCACCGGGCTCGGCCTCAAGGAGGCCAAGGCCCTCGTCGACGAGGCGCCGAAGCCCGTCAAGGAAGGCGTGAGCAAGGAAGAGGCCGCCGAGCTGCAGAAGAAGCTGACCGAGGCCGGTGCCACGGTCGAGCTCAAGTAGTGCCAGAGGCAAACGATCCGTCGACCTGCCGGCGCCTGGCGCCGGGCCGGTCGGCGCCGTGCTGACGCTCCGACGCGACGCCGCCGAGCTTTTTCGGTTGCAGTCGCGGCGGTAGCGTCGCTACGCTTTGGACTGTGGTGGTGCGCTTTTTGCGGGGTGGCTCTGAGCCCGGTCGTCCCCGCGACGTCGTCGAGTGTCTCGCGGTCGAGATATCGTCGGCGGGTGTCTCTCGTTGGCCCGGGCTCGAGTGCAACAGGACCCCCTGCGTGGGGTCCGCAGGTGGAACCGCATGGAGACCGTAGTCTACGGACAAAAGAGGTCCGTTGCCGAGATCCCCGACCTCGTCGAGATGCAGACGAAGTCGTACGAGAGCTTCCTGCAGCCGAGCGAGTCGCCGAACCGGCGCCGCAACGAAGGCCTCGAGGCGCTGCTGCGGGAGGTCTTCCCGATCTACTCGTACGACAAGACGCTCTGCCTCGAATACGTCAGCTACGAGCTCGGGCGGCCGCGTTACACCGTCGAGGAGTGCCGCAAGCTGCGCGTCACGTACGGGTATCCGTTCAAGATCCGGGTCCGGCTGGTGAAGCCCGAGCCCGTCGAGGAGGACATCTACCTCGGCGAGATCCCGATCATGATCGGCGGCGGTGAGTTCATCATCAACGGCAGCGAGCGCGTCACGGTCAGCCAGCTGCACCGCTCTCCGGGCGTCGACTTCTCGGTCGAGCTGCACACCGGCGAGAAGAAGCTGCACAGCTGCTGGATCATTCCCGAGCGCGGCAGCTGGATCGAGCTCAACGTCACCAAGAAGGACGCGATCGCGATCCGCATCGACCAGTCGGGCAAGTTCGCCTGCACGACGCTGCTGCGCGCGATGGATGCGGCCTACTCGACCGACGCCGCGATCCTGCGGCAGTTCCACGACGTCGAGAAGGTCAGCCGCAAGAAGACCGACCCCGAGGCCAAGTTCAGCAAGGCGCTGATCGGCACCTACGCGGTCGGCGACATCGTCGACGCCGCCACCGGCGAGCCGTTCGTCCGCAGCGGTGAGGAGATCACCGAGGAGGCCGCGCGCGCGATCGCCGAGAGCGAGATCAAGGACGTCGAGGTGCTGCGCGAGCCCGAGGACTTCCTGCTCCTCAACACGCTGCGCGACGACACCACCAACAGCCACGAGGAGGCGCTGCTCAAGATCTACCAGCGCCTGCGCCCGGGCAACCCGCCGCAGATCGAGAAGGCCCGCGAGCTGTTCCACGAGAAGTTCTTCGACGAGACGCGCTACCGCCTCGGTCGCGTCGGCCGCTTCCGGCTGAACCGGAAGTTCCAGACCGACACCGCCGAGAACCAGCAGACCCTCAACGGCAACGACCTGGTCCAGGCGATCCAGTACATTCTCGACCTGCGCGTCGGCGAGGGCGAGATCGACGACATCGACCACCTCGGCAACCGCCGGGTTCGCACCATCCAGGAGCTCGCCGGCGACGAGTTCCGCAAGGGGTTCCTCAAGCTCCGGCGCACGGCGCAGGAGCGCATGAACCTCGAGAACGTCGACACGGTCACGCCGCGCAACCTGATCAACTCGAAGACCTTCAGCTCTGCGATCGAGTACTTCTTCGCCCGCGGCGAGCTGAGCCAGGTCGTCGACCAGACCAACCCGCTGTCGCAGCTGGCCCACGAGCGTCGCCTGTCGGCGCTCGGCCCAGGCGGTCTCAACCGCAAGCGCGCTGGCTTCGAGGTTCGCGACGTGCACACGTCGCACTACGGTCGCCTCTGTCCGATCGAGACGCCTGAAGGCACGAACATCGGCCTGATCAGCTCGCTCGCGATCTACAGCTCGCTCGACGAGTACGGCTTCCTCACCACGCCCTACGTCGTGGTCAAGAACGGCAAGGTCACGGACGAGGTCGTGCGTCTGCGCGCCGACGAAGAGAGTGATTCCGTGCTCGCCCCGGCAGACACGCAGGTGGACAAGTCGGGCAAGCTCGTCAGCGACGACCAGGGCAACGTCATCGCGCGCGTCAAGGGTGACCCGGCGCTGGTCGACCCGAAGACGGTCGAGTACATGGACGTCAGCACCAAGCAGGTGGTGGGCGTTTCCGCGTCGCTGATCCCGTTCCTCGAGCACGACGACGCCAACCGCGCGCTGATGGGATCCAACATGCAGCGTCAGGCCGTGCCGCTGCTGATCTCCGATGCACCGGTGGTCGGCACCGGCATGGAGGAGGTCGTGGCGCGCAACTCGAGCATGGTGGTGCGGTCCAAGAAGTCCGGCACCGTCACGGCTGTGGACGCGACGCGAATCGTCGTCGGCGACGACGTCTACAAGCTGCGCAAGTACGAGGCGCTCAACGAACGCACGTGCCAGAACCAGACGCCGATCGTCAAGCTCGGCGAGAAGGTCAAGGCCGGTCAGGTGATCGCCGATGGCGCTGCGACGCAGAACGGCGTGCTGGCGCTCGGCAAGAACGTCACCGTCGCCTTCATGCCGTGGGACGGCTACAACTACGAGGACGCCATCCTCCTCAGCGAGCAGCTCGTCCGCGACGACGTCTACACGTCGATCCATATCGACGAGTTCGAGATCGAGATCCGCGAGACCAAGCTCGGCCGCGAGGAGTTCTCGCGCGACATCCCGAACGTCAGCGAGAAGGCTCTTCGTCACCTCGACGAGACCGGCATCGTGCGTGTCGGCACGCGGGTGAAGCCCGGTGACATCCTGGTCGGCAAGGTCGCGCCGAAGTCGAAGAGCGAGCTGACCCCCGAGGAGAAGCTGCTGCACGCGATCTTCGGACGCGCTGGCGAGGACGTGAAGAACGCTTCGCTCGAGGTGCCGACCGGCGTCGAGGGGATCGTCATCGGCGCGGAGAAGTACTCCCGCAAGGTCAATCTGACCGAGCAGGAGCGCACCCGCAATCTCGAGGAGATCAAGAACGCCGAGATCGAGTTCCTGAAGCAGTTCCGCAGCAACACGAAGAGGTTGTTGGAGAGCGCGAAGGAGCACCTGGGCGCCGCGGTGACCTCGGCCGAGGGCAAGGCCTTGGGCGTCAACGACCAGATGCTGATCCTCGACCTGCGCACGATCCGTGATCGCGTCCGCCAGGTCGCGGAAGAGCACGGCGACGCCAAGGTCCGCACCGCGCTGCTGCACGTCCTGCAGGAATACGGCGAGCGCGTCGAAGAGTCGGAGGCCGAGAAGAACAAGCTGGTCAACCGCCTGTCGCGCGGCGACGAGCTGCCGCAGGGCGTGCTCGAGATGGTCAAGGTCTACGTCTCGACCAAGCGCCGCATCTCGGTCGGCGACAAGATGGCCGGCCGCCACGGCAACAAGGGCGTGATCTCCAAGATCCTGCCGGTGGAGGACATGCCATTCCTCGCCGACGGCACCCCGGTCGACATCGTGCTCAACCCGCTCGGCGTGCCGAGTCGCATGAACGTCGGCCAGATCCTCGAGACGCACCTCGGCTGGGCGGCGCGCAAGCTC
>JAGQRB010000331.1 GCA_020425925.1 Planctomycetota bacterium | reverse complement strand
GGCGAGGCGCTGCCGACCGAGGTCGCGACGCTGGCGGCCGGTTTCGAGTGCGTGCGGGTCGCGGCGCTGCCGAACCAGGCGGCGAAGATGGTGTGTCTGCCCGACGGGCGCGTGCTCGTCACCGAGCTGCTGACCGGCTCGATCCGGGTGATCGACGCCGCCGGCAACCTGCTGCCGGTACCGTTCGCGACCGTCGCCGTGCTCGGCGGCGGTCACCTCGGCCTGCTCGGCGTCGCCGCTTCGCCCGCGTTCGCGACCGACGGCTACGTGTTCGCCTACGCCTGCACGCCCGGCGGTGCGGGCAAGCCCGACCGCGGCCGTGTGCTGCGCTGGCGCGCCGTCGGCGACATCGGCACGGATCTCACCGTGCTGCTCGACGATCTGCCGCTCGGCGCGATCAACAACGGCGGTGCGCTCTGTTTCGACGCGACCGGCATGCTGCTGGTCACGGTTGGCGACACCGAGGACCCGATGCTCGCGCAGTCGGACGTCAGCTTCGCCGGCAAGGTCCTGCGCCTGCGGCCCGACGACGGCGGCGTGCCGGCCGACAACCCCGACCCCGCGAGCCTGGTGTTCGCGAAGGGCCTGCGCAACACCTTCGCGATCACACTGCATCCGACGGTCGCGAGCCTGTTCCTCGCCGACAACGGTCCGACCAACGACGACGAGCTCGACCTGCTGCAGGCGGGGCGCAACTACGAGTGGGGCGGCGGCGGCGCGTCGTTCGGTGCCGCGACCGGCGCCGTGTTACGCACATGGCACGACGTCGTCGTGCCGACCGGACTCGCGTTCCAGGATCCGGCTTCGGGCTGGCCCGGCGAGTTCGCCGAGTCGCTCTACCTGACGTTCTACGACGGCCAGCTGGTCGAGCGGTTCGAGATGTCGGGCGCGCTGCGCACCGACATCGACCGCGAAGCCGAGTTCCTGCGCTTCGCGACCAACGGCACCGCAAACCTGCCGGTCGATCTGCAGCGCGGTCCGGGCGGTTCGCTCTGGGTGCTGACGTTCACCGGGCTGTTCCGCGTCGACGCGATCGACTGACGCTTGCGGTGGCTCGTGCGGTGTGGTGCACTGCCGGCGCCCAGGGTCGAGAGTCCGCGAAATGCCAAGGAACGGGTGTGCCGTGAACGACGCGATGCTGACGATGCGCTGTGCTGCGACCGGGGCGACCTTCTCGCTCGAGCGGGACGGGCCGGACAACTGGCGGGTGACCCTGCGCGGCGCCGGGCTGGCGGCCGAGGCCTCGGTCTACGCCTACCGCGGCGAGACGATCGCGGAGTACTGCGCCGGGCTGGCGCGCGACTGGCGCGGGTTCGACGGCGTGCGATCCTGGGCCAGTCTCGAGAGTGAACTCGAGATCGACGCCGCGAGCGATGGCGTCGGTCACCTCGCCGTCACCGTGCGGCTGATCCTCGATCCGCAGCGTCAGTGGCGAGTGGAGGGAGTGCTCGTAGTCGAGGCCGGCGATCTCGAGCGGCTCCGCGCCGAAGCGGCTGCGTTTGCGCCACCTGCCTGACGCCGACTCCGACGTATCCGCGGCAAGGACCGCGCGCCTTGTCGCCCGATCAGTCGACCAGCGTCGCGGCGAACAGCTGCGGATCGCCGTCGCGCACCGCGCTCTGCAGCGCGAGCGAACGGTCGATCGCGCGCGCGGCGTATCCGAACGGCAGCGTCGGGCCGTCGAGATCGAACCAGGACGGCGACGCGATGCGACGATCGACCTCGCACTGCACCGAGGTGGCGAGCCCGGGGTCGTTGGTGGCGTGGGCGAGCGCGCAGAGGTTGGTGGCCGCGGGCACGTAGCTCGGCGACACCTGCAGCGCGCGACAGAACAACTTCCAGGCCGCCTCGCCGCCGTCGGCGCCGCGCCAGCGCAGCGTCGCGAGCGCCAGCAGGTTCAGCGTACGGGGATCGTCGGGTGCGAGGTGGTTGGCGGCGAGTGCGGCGGCGGCGACCGCTTCGCCCGGTGCCCAGGTCAGGATCATCGCGACGGCGCGGCCGAGCACGCGGTCGGCCTCGCTGCTGCGCGGCCGGCCGGGTCCTGGGTTGCGGGCGAGGTTCGCGAGCTGGCCGATGCGTTTGCCGAGGCGATGCTCCTGCACCCGCCGGTGGCCGGCGCGCGCGATGCGCTCGCGGCGTGCGTCGTCGACCAGCAGCTCGAGCACGAGCGGCTCGAAGTCGTCGTCGCCGTAGAGCACGCACTCCTCGTCGGGCTCGAAGAACTCGCGCACCTCGAGGTTGTCGCGCTCCATCATCAGCACGGCGCCGCACGCCGGGACCTCGAATCCGCGCAGGTTCATCTCGCCGCGGATGCTGCGGTTGAAGCCGATCTTGCAGCGGTTGAGGAAGCGGCCGTAGTCGAGGCCGTGGCGGCCGCTGACGGTCTCGACCTCGACGAGATCGCGCCGCATCGCCTGGAGTCGTTCGATCCAGCTCGTCCGTTCGCGCTGAACCGCGGGGTTGAGGTTGCCGGCGAAGCCGATGTCGATGTCGCGGGCACCGACCTCCGGCATCAGGTGGTGGAACGGCCGCTTGTGTGCGTACTGGCACCAGTAGCGCACGTCGGCGAACGACAGCCGGCGGAACAGGTCCTGGCCGGCGCGGTCGCAGAGCACGACGTCGAAGAACGGCCACAACCCCGCGAGGTAGGGCAGCGCGAGGTTGTAGTCCGAGAACACTCCGACGATCGGGATCGGGCAGTGCTCGAGGCCGGCCGGCAACGGCTCCTGGTCGGGCCAGTAGATCAGCAGCAGATCGGGTCGGAAGCCGTCGGGCAGCAGGTCGACGAGCTCGTCCCAGCTGCCGTTCGACGGATCGAACACCAGGTCGAACGGGAACTGCACCCCGTCGACGTTCATCCGATCGGCCGGTCCGTAGGTCACCAGCTCGACGCCTTCGAGTGCTTCGCGTTCGTCGAAGCACTCGAGCGGCAGGTTGCAGAGGATGCGCACCATCGGCGTCAGGCCGCGCTGAGCTCGGAGAGGTTGCTGCGCGCGTCGGGATGGTCGGGTTGCAGCTTGAGGGCCTTCTCGAAGCTCTGCCGCGCGCCGCGGAGGTCGCCGGCCTGGTAGAGCACCATGCCGAGGCGGTTGAACGCGTCGGCCGAGCGGTCGCCGACCGCGATCGCGGCGCGGAACGCCTGCGCGGCGTCCTGGTAGCGCCGCTGGGCGTGCAGTGCGCTGCCGCGCAGCACGTGCAGCGCCTCGTCGTCACGACCGCGCGCCACCAGGGCATCGCAGATCGCGAGCGCGGCGTCGTGGTCACCGGCGGTCAGGCAGGCGTTCGCCTCGGTCAGCGAGGGCGGTGGCGCGGTGATGACCGGGCTCGGTCGGGGCGCGGCGGCGAGGCAACGCTGCAGCGCGGCTTCGAGCGCGCGGCCGTGGCCGTCGCGGGTGTAGCCGGCGGCGAGCGCGAGGCCGGCCCGCCGCAGTCCGGCCCGCACCTCGGGCATGCGGCCGGCGACTACGATCGCCTCGGCCATCGCCGCGGGATCGTTCGGCGGCACGAACAGTGCGTAGCCGTCGTCGCCGCCGGTTCGCGCCGCATGGCTGCGGAAACACGGGATGTCGGTGAGCACCGTCGGCACGCCGCAGGCCATCGCCTCGATCGCCGGCAGGAAGAAGCCTTCCTCGGCGCCGATGCTGGTCGCGACGAAGACGTCGAGCGAGCGGTAGTAGTCGCCCATCTGCGCCGGCGGCACGCGTTCGTGCCACTCGACCTGGAACGGCGTCGCGCGCTCGGCGGGATCGGGGACGGTGTTGGTGGCGCGCACCAGCACGAGGTCCTGGCCGGCGGCCTGCGCGAGGCGACAGGCCTCGAAGCCGGTCGGGATGCCCTTCCAGCTGATCTGCCAGGGGCCGACGATGCCGACGCGCAGCGGTGCACCCGGCGCGCGTTCGGCGGCCGGGTAGTGCACGGCGTCGTCGATCGCGTAGACGACCTCGTGCGCCGTGATCCCGAAGCGCTCGCGCAGCAGTTTCGTGAGGTTCCCGCTGATCGTGATGTGTTGGACGCCGGGCAGGCGGTAGGTCGCCTCGATGCGGTCGCGTAGCGCCGCGTTCTCGCGCTGGTCGCCCTCGTAGCCCTGGCAGTAGTGCACCGGCACGCCCTTGCGCGGGCCGGCGCTCGCGGCCCACGGCACCGTCGTCCAGAACGTGCCGATCAGCACGTCGGCGTCGGGCAGGTTCTCCGGCCGGAAGTCCGTGACCTGGCGGAACGTGCACTCGAGGTCCAGCCAATGCGGCGGCCCCGAGCGCGACAGCACGGTGACGTCGTGGCCCTGCCGCTGCAACCAGTCGGCGTCTTCGAGCGCGACCTTGACGCCGCCCCAGATGTGCGACGTGTCCTCCAACAGCCAGGTGATTCGCATGCGTTCGACTCCTCTGCCCCGACCTCATCGGCCCGGTGCCACCGGCCGACTTGAGCCGAACGCGCTAAGCTCGACGGCGCATGAAACCACTCCAGCTTCCCGTCGCCGGCGCCCTGCTCGCCGCCGGCGCCGGTCTCGTGTTCGCCGCAACCGCCTCGGGTCAGGGACTCGACACCTGGATCGCGGTGCCGACCGCGGTTGCCCCCGGTCCGCGCGGCTGGGGCGAGGCCGCTTTCGACGCGGTGCGCGACCGCTTCGTGCTGTTCGGCGGCGTCCTGCAGTCCGCCGCGATGTCCGACACCTGGGAGTTCGACGGTCGCGAATGGAGCCTGCGCCCGACCGCGAACGCGCCGTCGCCGCGTTGGGCGCATCGCCTGGCGCACGATTTCGTCCGGCAGCGCGTCGTGTTGTTCGGTGGCCGCGACACCAACGGCTTCTTCGACGACACCTGGGAGTGGGACGGTGTGGCCTGGACGCAGCGGTCGCCGGCGACGGTGCCGGTCCGCCGCGGCTGGCATCAGCTGGTCTACGACACGCTGCGCGGTCTGACCGTGATGATCGGCGGCTCGAACGACAACGTGCTGTCGACGTCGACGGTCCTGGTCTGGAACGGCACCGACTGGACCGATCTCTCGCCGCCGCCCGGCTCGTCGCCATTCCCGCTCACCGATCACGGTGCGGCCTACGACCTGGTCCGCGACCGGGTCGTCGTGCACGGCGGCTACGACGGCACGGCGCTGCGCGGTGACACGTGGGAATGGGACCAGACCAGCTGGACTCTCGTCGCCGCGTCCGGGCCGGCCACGCCGGGAGCGCTCGACGTGCCGGCGATGACCTACGACCTCGCGCTCGGCCGCACGGTGCTGTTCAGCGGCTATCGCGCCGGCTTCAACTCCGACACCTGGGCGTGGGATGGCGCGGCCTGGCAGCAGCAGGCGCCGATCTCGGCCCCGCCACAGCCCGCCGGGCTCACGCCGACGCTGACCGCGAAGTTCGACGTCGTGCGCGGCCGGGTGCTGCTCGCGGTTTCGGAGGGCGGGGGCGACGTGTCGACCTGGGCGTTCGGGCGCGCGCCGTACGTCGAGTTCGGTCACGGCTGTCCCGGTGCCGGCGGCACGCCCTCGCTCGCGGCCTGCCCGGGTTCGTCGCCGCGACTCGGCACCACCTTCTGCGCCGCGATCGACGACCTGCCGGCGACCAACGATCCGGTGTTCATGGCGTTCGCGACCCGGGTCGCGTCGCCTTGGATCGATCTCACGGGCCTCGGCCTGCCCGGCTGTCTGCAGTTCCTGCCGAACGGCTTCGGCGTGCAGTGGCTGGTGCGCTCGACGCCGACGCGCGCCGATTGGGTGCTGCCGATCCCGAACAACACCGCGTTCCTCGGCGTGCGCTTCGCGAATCAGGCGATCGCCTACGACCCGACGGTGTCGAGCGCGCTGCCGCTGACCGTCAGCAACGGAGGTCTCGCCGAGATCGGACCCTGAGCGCAGCGGGCGCGGTGCGCGTTCGGCTCGGGCACCGCGGCGGCCGCGCAGGATGCTCCGTGTCCATGTCGCAGGCGCGGTGAACACGGACTGTCCGCGGTTCGCCGCGGCGTGCGCGGCAGGCGGCGATCGGCGCCCGAAGCGGGGTTGTCAACGGTCGCTGGCGGCAATAGGGAAGGCCGCACAGACATGGACAAACTGCCGCCGCTACTCGTCGCCATTCTCGCTTCGCCCGTCCTGCTGGCTCAATCCGGCACCGAACGCTCCGAGTCGACGCCCAAACCGGTCGTTCCCGCAGACGAGCGGGCCGAGGACGAGAAGCAGGGTGGCCAGCGCGCTAGCCGGCAGGATCAGCCGGTGCGGGTCGTGGTCACGGCGTCCGGCTTTCGCGAGGAAGAGCTCAGCGCGCCCTACGCGGTCGATACGCTCGATCAGCGCACGATGATCGAGAACGGGTCGCGCACGCTCCCCGAAGCGCTGCACTACACGCCGGGCATCATGGTGCAGAAGACCGCGCACGGTCACGGCTCGCCCTACATCCGCGGTTTCACCGGCCGTCAGAACCTGATCATGATCGACGGCATCCGGTTCAACAACTCGATCTTCCGCGGCGGTCCGGTGCAGTACTGGAACACGATCGACGCGTTCTCGATCTCGGAGCTCGAGATCGTCAAGAGCCAGGGCTCGGTGCTCTTCGGCTCGGACGCGGTCGGTGGCACCGTCAACGTGATGACCAAGTCGGCCGACTTCCGCGGCGAGGCGAGCGATCGCTTCTTCCACCACGGCACCGCACTCTACCGCTTCGAGACCAACAGCCAGTCGCACACCGGTCGGCTCGAGGCGTCGGTCGGCGAGGGCGGCCGCTTCGGGCTGCACCTCGGCGCGACCTACCGCGACTTCGGCGACATCCGCGACCGCGAGCTCGATCTCATGCCGTACACCGGCTACGACGAGTTCGACTACGACGGCCGGCTCGACATCGGTCTGACCGAGACCATGACGCTGACGTTCGCGCACCAGCGCGTGACGCAGGACGACATCTGGCGCACGCACCGGACGATCTACTTCGAGCCGTGGCACGGCACCTCGTTGAGCGGGCCCGACCTCGCCCGGATCTACGATCAGGATCGCAGCCTGACCTACCTGCGCCTGCGCGACGAGGATCTCGGCGGATTCGTCGATGCCTGGACGCTGACGTTCTCCTACCAGCACTTCGAGGAGGACTTCCTGCGGTCGCGAACCAGCGGCGGCAACCTGCGCGACGAATACGACGAGACCCGCGTCGATACCTACGGCGCCGCGCTCGCGCTCGAGAGCGACACCGGCTGCGGCAAGCTGGTCTGGGGCTTCGACTACTACCAGGACGGCGTCGACTCGTCGCGCCGGGACGTCCGCCGCGATCCGGGCACGCTCGCGATCGTCAGCGACACGATGGCGCTGCAGGGTCCGGTCGGCGACGACGCGCGCTACGACCTGCTGGGCATCTACGCGCAGCACCGCGCGCCGATCGGCGACGACTTCGAGCTCACGTTCGGCGGGCGCTACACCTACGCCGCGGCCAACATCGACGTGCTCGACGACGGCGCCGGCAACCCGATCTCGGCCGACAAGAACTGGGACCAGCTGACGTTCAACCTGCGCGGAACCTACCGTCTGACCGCGGATCTCGCGCTCTACGGTGGCGCGTCGCAGGCGTTCCGGGCGCCGAACGTCGACGACCTCAGCGCGCTGAAGTCCTCTCGGACGAACGAGATCTCGACCGGCTCGCTCGACATCGATCCCGAGAACTTCCTGACCTACGAGGTCGGGACGCACTACCGCGGCAGTGACGTCGCGATCGACGCCTCGGTGTTCTACACCGACATGAAGGACCTGATCACCTCGCGGCCGATCGGCACCGTCGCCGGCACCGGCGAGATCATCACCGCTTCGACGAACGGCGCCGACGGCTACATCTGGGGCATCGAGCTCGAGGGCTCGTGGCGCATCGACGAGAGCTGGTCGACGAACGGCTTCGTCGCCTACAACGACGGTCGCGCCGACATGTTCCCGTCCAACTCGCTGACCTCGGTGCGCGAGCCGGTCTCGCGTCTGATGCCGGTGACGGGTTCGGTCGCGCTGCGTTGGCAGCGACCCGAGAACCCGTTCTGGTGTGGCGCTCGGGTCACGGCCGCGAGCCGGCAGGACCGCCTCAACGCCGGCGACCGCTCCGACACCTCGCGCTTCCCGCCCGACGGCACGCCGGGCTACGTCGTCCTGCTGCTGAACGGCGGCTACCAGGTCAACGAGCACGTCGACCTGTTCCTGACGATCGACAACGTCACCGACACGGTCTATCGCGTGCACGGTTCGGGTGTCAACGAGCCCGGCATCAACGCGATCCTCGGCGGCCAGCTGAGCTGGTAGCCCGGCGGGTGGCGCGCTACCGCGCGACGCCCAGATCCGCGAGCATCGCGTCGAGTCGCTCGTACATGCGCTCCCAGCGCCAATGCCGCCGCACCCACGCCGCCGCGGCGTGACCGGACTCGCGCGCTGCCGCAGGGTCGGCGAAGTGTCGGGCCACGGCGGCGACGGTGGCGTCGCGCCCGTCGGCGACGGTGAGCGCGCCCGCCGGCAGGTCGGCGCCGAGACCCTGCGATGCCTGCGGTGACGCGACCACCGGCAGCGCCATGCTCATCGCCTCGAGCACCTTGTTCTGCACGCCGCGCGCCAGGCGTAGCGGCGCGATCGCGACGCTGGCGCGGTCGAAGAACGGCGGCGTCTCGGGCACGCGGCCGGTGACGGTGATACCGGGCCGATCGGCCAGCGCGCGCACCCGGGCCACCGGCTTGCTGCCGACCACGAGCAGCGCGGCATCGGGAAACCGCGCCCGCAGCTCGGGCCAGCACTCGTCGGCGAACCAGCAGACGCCGTCGACATTGGGCTCGTAGTCCATGACGCCGGTGAAGACGGCGGTTGCCGGATGGCGCTGACCGTCGCCGGCGGTGGTGAAATGTCCGACATCGACACCGTTCGGCAGCACCTGCGGCACGACGCCCGGGATGCGCTGCACGAACAGCTCCTTCTCGACCTCGCTGACGACGAGCGACAGCGCGAACTCGCGCGCGACGCGGGCCTCGAACGCCAGCAGCTTGCGGGCCTCGCGGGCGTAGATCCAGCGGCCCGGCCAGCCGCCGGCCGCCGCGTACTGCGCCCACTTGTCCGAGTCGAGCTCGGCGAACTGCATCACCCGCGGGCCGGCGAAGCCGCGCAGCGCGTACTGCGCCATCGACGAGCTGTAGACGTAGACCAGATCCGGCGGATCGTCGCGCAGCCAGGCCGAAACCCGCGTTGCCAACGACCGGTGGCGGAAGAACGGCAGCGTCAGCGCCTCGCCGGTCAGCAGCCCGCGCAGGCTCGCGAGCTTCCTGGCCGAGCGGTCGAGGCGGGGGGCCTCGACCGTGACGCCGCGCTCGCGCAGGAACGCGACGGCCTCGTCGTCGCGATCTTCTTCACGAAAACAGCCGAGTCTGACGGTGGCTCCACGGGCCAGCAGATGCTGCAGAAAGTGCCATGTCGTGATGCGATCGCCGCGGTCGGGTGGATACGGCAGCCGCTGGCACAGGAAGATGACCTTCAAGGTGGGTTCCGGCTCGCCCCGATAGAGGGCGCAGGGAGCAGCACCAGCATGACGCCGCCGACAGGACAATCGACCAACATCCTCAGTCTTGTCAACAACACGATCGAGCTGCCGACGATGCCGGAGGTGCTCCTCAAGCTCAACGAGGTGATGGCGAACCCCGAGGCCTCGGCCGACGAGGTCGCCGACGTGGTGAGCAAGGACCCGGCGGTCGCGACCAACCTGCTGCGCATCGTGAACTCGGCCTACTACGGCCTGCAGGTGCGGGTCTCGGCGGTCAGCCTCGCGATCTCGGTCATGGGCTTCAACATGACCAAGAAGGTCGCGCTCAAGGCCGCGGTCTTCACGACGTTCGGCAAGCGTCGCGACAAGATCCAGCACTTCGACGCATCCGCGTTCTGGAAGCACGCGGTCTTCACCGGTGTCGCCTCACGCGTGCTCGGCCAGGCCTCGACGGCGTTCGCCGACAAGCATGGCGAGGACCTCTACATCGCCGGACTGCTGCACGACATCGGCAAGATCATCCTGATGGAGCGCATGGCGCCGCGCTACCTCGCCATGCTGCGGAAGGCGGTCGGCGCCGGGCGGCCGGAACTCGAGGTCGAGCACGAGGAGTTCGGCTTCACGCACGCCGACGTCGGCTCGGTGCTCGCGATCAAGTGGTTCCTGCCGGAGGACCTGGCGATCGCCATCCGCTATCACCACCACCCGACCGACGATCCGTTCCACCGCTCGCTGAGCTCGCTGATCCACCTCGCGGACCAGCTCGCCTGGGGTGCCGGCAAGCCGTCGACGATCGGCACCGTGCCGGCCGGGCTCGACCACGAGGTCTACGACCAGATCGGCCTGACCCCGGATGGGGTCGAAGCGCTCCTGCCGCAGATCGAGGAAGACTTCCGGGCGTCCGAGATGCCCTGGTGATGGAGCGACCATGACGCAAGCCAGCAAGGGCAGCCGGATCCTCAGCGTCGTCAGCGGCACGATCGAATTGCCGACGATGCCCGAAGTACTCGTCAAGCTGAACGAGTTCCTCGCCGATCCCGACGCGACCGCTGCCGACGTCGCCGAGGTGATCAGCAAGGACCCGGCGGTCGCGACCAACATCCTGCGCATCGTCAACTCGCCCTACTACGGCTTGCGATCGCGGGTGTCGTCGCTGAGCCATGCGGTCTCGGTGATGGGCTTCGCGGTCACCAAGAAGGTCGCGCTCAAGGCCGCGGTGTTCACGACGTTCGGCAAGCAGCGCGAACAGGTCCAGCACTTCGACCCGGCCGGGTTCTGGAAGCACGCGATCTTCACCGGCGTGGCGGCCCGCACGCTCGGCGCCAATTCGACGGTGCTCGCCGACACGTTCGGAGAGGACCTCTACATCGCCGGCCTGCTGCACGACATCGGCAAGATCATCCTGCTCGAGCGTATCGGCGAGCGCTACCTGACGATGCTGCGGCGTTCGGTCGCCGCCCGGCGGTCCGAGCTCGACGTCGAACAAGAAGAGTTCGGATTCACGCACGCCGACGTCGGTTCGGTGCTGGCGATCAAGTGGTTCCTGCCCGAGGATCTTTCGATCGCCATCCGGTATCACCACGCGCCTTCGCGTGACCCCTTCCATCGCTCGCTCAGTTCGCTCATCCACGTCGCCGACCAGCTGGCCTGGCGGTGTGACCAGCCGTCGACGGTCGGAACCGCGCAGGCCGGTCAGGAGGGCGACGTCCACGCCGCGATCGGGCTGTCGCCGGAGCGCGTCGAGGAACTGCTGCCCCAGATCGAAGAGGACTTCCGAGCGTCCGAGATGCCCTGGTAGGCGCGCGGAGACGCGTGCGTGAACTTCCGGCGCTGGGTCGTCTTCACGTTCTTCATCCACGTCCTCGTCATCGCGGTCGACAAGGGCGGCGGCATCGTCCTGTACCTGATCTGTGCCGATCAGCGTGACCAGCACGGCGCCGGCAGCATCGTCGCGTCGCTGCCGTTCATCATCGGAGCGGTCGCCAATCTCGGGCTCGCGACGTCGCTGGTCTACTTCGTGCGACGGAAGCTGTTCTCGGCCCAGAACTGCTTCCAGACCGCGCTGACGGTCGCGCTGGTCTGGGGCGCGATCGTCGCCTGTATCGCCGCGGTCACCGTCCTCGGCGTGCTGCCGCTGCTCGACGCGAAATGGGCGTTCGATCCCTGGCTCGTGGCGCCGTTCTGCGCCGTCGTGCCGCTGCTACTGGTCGCGAGCTACGCGAACAGCACGCAGCTCGCGACCGATCGGGTCAAGGACTACGGGCTCGTCCACCTCGTGACCTCGCTCGCGTTCCTGCCGGCGTTCTTCGCGCTGTTCTTCTGGTACGGCGCGGACGCATCGAGGGACGTGCCGTACGCGATCGCGTGGGGGCGCCTCTTCTCCACCGCGATCGTGGCGCTGGTGGCGCTGTTCCTGGTCCGCAAGGTCGTGAAGCTGAGGTTCGGGCTCGATCCGGATTTCCTGCGTGCGGGCGTGCGCTTCGGCTGGAAGGCGAACCTGACGTCGACGCTGACCTATCTGAACCACCGCATCGACCTGATCGTCGTCGGGGCGCTGTTTGTGCCGGCGATAGCGCTCGCGAGCCAGGAGGCCCGCGACACGGCCGTTCTCGAACAGGTCGCCTTCTACAGCATGGCGGTAACCTGGGCCGAGCTCGTCTGGCACTTCCCCGAGGCGATGCGCGACCTGTTCTTCTCCAAGGTGGCCGGCAGCTCGCACGACGAGGCCCGGCGCCTGACGCCCGTGCTGTCGCGGCTCGGGCTGCTGTTCTCGCTGGTCGGCGCGATCGCCATCGTGCTGCTGATCGATCCGGTGATGGGCACGCTGACGCACCTCGCCAAGGGCAGCAGCTCGGTCTGGTATCTCGACTGGAGCCCGAGCGTGACCCGCGCGCTCTGGGTGCTCGTGCCCGGTACGGCGGCCTACACGGTCAGCAAGATCCTGCAGGCCGACCTCGCGGCCCGCGATCGGCTGCAGAGCTGCGTCAACGCCCAGGTCCTCGTGCTCGTCACGATGCTCGGTCTCGACTTCCTGCTGGTGCCGGCGCACGGCGCCTTCGGGGCCGCGATCGCTTCGACGGTCGCCTACGTGCTGTCGACGCTCTACTCGGTCGTGGTCTACTGCGCCGGTACCCGGGTCGGACTGCTCCAGACCCTCATCGTGCAACGCAGCGACTTCCGATACGTTGCCGAGATCGTGGCAGCAGTTCTCGGCAAGCTCAGGAGGCGACGCGCGTGACCGACAAGGCTCCGGTCGCCGTGGTGATTCCCGCGTTCAACGCGGCGTCGTACCTGCCGATGGCGCTCGAGTCGCTGTGTCAGCAGACGACGCCGCCGGCCGAGATCGTGGTCGTCGACGACGGTTCGACCGACGACACCGGCGCGGTCGCCGAGCGCCACGGTGCGCGGGTTCTCTCGCAGCAGCAGC
>JAGQRB010000330.1 GCA_020425925.1 Planctomycetota bacterium | reverse complement strand
TGCTGGCGCAGCAGTGCGACCTGGGCCTGCAGCGCGTCGAGCTCGGCTGCGGCGCGCCGCCGCTCCTCTTCGCGTGCGCCTGCCAGCACGAGCTGGAGCGCCTGCCGCGTCGCCTCCGCATCGGCGCGCGCGACTTCGACCGCGGCCTCGGTATCGTCGAGCTCCTGCGCGCTCGATGCGCCGCTCTCGGCCGTGGCCCGCACGCGCTCGAGTACCCGTTCGGCGTTGGTCGCACGCACCTCGGCGGCGGCGTGCAACGCGCGGGCGCGGGCGATCTCCTCCGGTCGAGCGCCGTGTCCGAGTTCGTCGACGAGCGCCTGCTGCGCCCGGACCCGGGCCTCGGCAGTCGCGATCCGGATCCCGAGCTGCTCGGTGCGCTGCGTCGCGAGCAGCTGGCCGGCCTCGACCTGGTCGCCCTCCTCGACCAGTACGGTGGCAATGCGCTCGGGCTGCGGGAACGCGAGCGCCGCATCGCGCTGCTCGATGTTGCCGTAGACGCGCAGCCGCCCGGCGGGGGTATCGCGTTCGGGCGCGAACCAGTGCCGGTAGCCGTAGGCCGCGGCGGTGCCCGCGAGCAGCAGGACGATGACGATCGCGACGACCTTCTTCATTGCCCGGAGCCCTCGGCGGCCATGAGTCCGTCCTGCCCGACGGCTTCGAAGCCGCCGCCGAGCGCGCGATAGAGCGCGATGGTCTGCACGAATGCCGCCTGCCGGGCGACGAGCAGCTCGTCCTCGATCTGCACCAGCGCGCGCTCGGCATCGAGCACCTGCAGCAGATCGCGCCGACCGCTGTCGTAGAGCGAGCGTGCGAAGTCGACCGCTCGACGCGCCGCGGTCGCGGAGGCCGCGAGGCGCGCGTGGCGTTCCCGGGTCCGCAGGACACCCTCGGCCGCGTTCTCCACCTCGGCGATGGCCTCGAGCAGCGCGCGTTCGAGCTCGACGCGGGCGAGGTCGACGGCCGACTCGGCGGCCGCTACGGCGGCATCGATCCGGCCGCCGGTGAACAGCGGGATCGTGAGGCCGGGGCCGAACGAGTAGCTCAGCGCGGGGGCGCCCGAGGTCAACGTCGAGAGCTGCTGGGCTCGCAGTGCGACGGTGCCATCGAGTGTGATCTGCGGATAGCGCTCGGCCTCGGTGGCGCCGACGTAGGCGGTGGCGGCCGCGAGTCGGCGCTCGCTGCGGCGCACGTCCGGGCGGCGGGCGAGCAGGTCGGCCGGAACACCGAGGCCGATCTCGGGCGGCAGCTCGAGTCGATCACCGGCGAGCACGACGCCGTCCGCGGGACGCTCGCCCACCAGCACGGCGACACGGTTCTCGGCGGTCGCGAGCGCCAGCTGGAGCGCCGGGACGATCGCTTGCGAGCGCTCGAGTTCGCGCTCGGCCTGATCGACATCGAGCCGGGTGCCGCGTCCGGCGTCGACCTTCGTCTGCGCCAGGCGCGCGGTCTCCTGCTGCAGCGCGATGCCGCGCCGCGCGACCGCGAGACGATCGTGCAGCGTGCTCGCGTCGACGAACGCGAGCGCGAGTTCGGCGAGCAGCGAGACTGCCGCGCCGCGGTAGTCCTCGACCGCGATCTCGATCTCGGCCTCGGCGGCTTCGTTGCGGCGCGCGATCCGGCCCCAGAGGTCGAGCTCCCAGCCCGCGGTCGCGCCGATCGACCAGACGTCGACGTTCCGGCCGGCCGGCGGTCCCTGGAAGTTGAGCCCGCGATCGCCGGTGCCGGCGCGGGTGTAGCCGGCGAAGCCCGCGGCTCGTGGCAGGCGATCGGCGTCGACGACGCCGCGCCGCGCCCACGCCGCGACGATGCGCTCACGCGCCGCCGCGAGCGAGAGGTTCTCGCCGACCAGGCGCTCCGCGAGCGCGGCGAGCTCGGGGCTACCGAACTGGCGCCACCACTGCGACAGCGTGCTGCGCTCGTATTGCACCACCGCGCCGGATGGCTGTCGCCAGGCGGCGCCGGTGCGGGCAGCGAGGTCTGGTCGCTCGTAGTCTGGGCCGACGGTGCATGCCGCCAACGCGCCGGCGAGCAGCATCGTTCCGGCTCGGGGACGGGAGCAGATCACGCCGTCGAGGGTAGCCCCACGACGGCTCCAGGGCGCTCACCTGCGTTCGGATTCGAGTCGGGTACGCCAGGTCGCGGCGTCGCCCTCGCGTCCGTTCGCGTCGTAGAACGCGATCAGTGCCTGCATCACGGCCTCGTGGTCGTAGCCCTGCGGCACGTGCTCGCGGAAGTAGCGTTCGGCGCGGAGCAGCTCGGCTTCGGCTTCGTCGTCGCGATCGAGGTCGGCCAGCAGCTGCCCACGCAGGATGTGATGCTGCGCCGCCTCGCCGGTGTCGTCGTCGCCGAGCGCCGCGATCGCGGCATCGATCTCGTCGAGCCCGTCGCTCGGCTTGCCGGCCAGCCGCAGCGCCTTGGCGCGCAGCCGCCAGATCCCGCTCGTTCGCATCGCGTGGTCGCCCGCGACGCGGCGAAAGCGCGCCAGGAGGTCGGCCGTCGCGGGCAGCGCCGCCGCGGCCTGCCCGGTCTCGACCAGCACCTGGGCCTCGAGCAGGTCGATCTCGAGCCGGTCGGTGTGGTCGGGTTCGAGGTCGCTGGCGCGGACCCTGGCGATCTCGAGCACGCTGCGGCACTCGTCCCATCGCTCGAGACGCAGCAGGATCCGGCTCCGCGCCACCAGCAGGTGCACGGTGTGCGGGTGGCGCTCACCCTCGACCTGCTCGGAGATGCGGAAGATCCGCTCGTGTTCGCGCAACGCCTCCTCGTAGCGGCCGGCCGCCGCGAGCAGGTTGGCGTAGTTGTTCATCGACACCAACGTGCCGGGATTGGCTTCGCCGTGTTTCGCGGCGCAGAGGTCGAGCTCGCCCTTGATCAGCGGCTCGGCTTCGCGCAGCCGCCCGGTGTTGTAGTACAGCAGCCCGAGATTGCACATCGACACCAGCGTGTGGTCGTGGTCGGGACCGAGCGTCCGGTGCCGCGTCTCGAAGGCTCTTCGCAGCAGCTCCTCGGCTTCGTCCCACCGACCGAGGCGCGTGTAGATCAGGCCGAGGTTGTTGGCGGCGGTGAGCGTGTCGTCGTGCTCGGGTCCGAATGCGGTGTTCGAGAGCGCGAGGATCTCGCGCCCCTCGTTCGCGGCCTCGTGCAGCCGGTTCTGCTCGCCGTAGACGATTCCGAGCACGCGGCGGGCGTCGAGCGTCGCGCTCGGTTCGGCACCGTTGCCGGTGAAGAGCTCGACCGAGCGCACGAGGTGGCGTTCCGCTTCGGGGAGCTCACCGAGACGACGGTAGGTGTCGCCGATCGTGCGGCGGACCGCGGCCTCGACCAGCGGCTGATCGGGGAATCGCCCGTCGATACTCTTCGCCGCCTGGTCGAGCGCCTCACGCATCGTCACGTCCTTGCCGAGCGCGCCCGGCGCGACCGATGCGAGCAGGTCCTTGTTGAGGAAGTCGAGCACCGCCTGGCGGACCTCGAGCTGCAGCACCGCGTGTTCGGCGCTCTCGTCCGCGATGCCGCGCAGCCAGAGGCTGGTGCCGAGGCCGGCGACCAGCGACAGCAGCGCCAGCGCGGCGGCGACCGCGGCGACGCGATTGCGGCGCACCCACTTGCGGAGCTCGGCGAACGCGCCGGTACGATGGGCGCGCACGACGCGCATCTCGAGGAACGCGCGCAGGTCCTCGCCGAGATCCTGAGCCGACGCGTAGCGATCGCCCGGGTCGCGTGCCATCGCCCGCTCCTGGATCGCGACCAGCTCCTCGGGCACGTCGCGCACGATCTCGCGCAGCGGCGTGGGCGGCCCCGACAACGTCGCATCGAGCATCGCCTGCCAGGTCGTCGTGCCGGCATCGGCGTACGGGATGCGGCCACCGAGCAGGTGGTAGAGCATGGCGCCGATCGCGTAGACGTCGCTGCGCGGTCCGACGGCGTCGATCTCTCCGCGCGCCTGTTCCGGCGCCATGTAGGCCGGCGTTCCCATCACGTCGCCCTCGCGCGTGAGGTGGGGTGCATCGTCGATCCAGTCGACGCTCGCGGCTTCGGAAGGATCGGTCGCAGTCGTGCCGACCCGCGCCAGCCCCCAGTCGAGCACGTAGGTCTGGCCGAACGGGCCGACCATGATGTTGGCGGGTTTGAGGTCGCGGTGGATCACGCCCTTGCTGTGCGCGAACGCGACGGCTTCGCAGACGCGCTGCAGCACACCGAGCGCGCGCGTACGGGTCCAGCCGTCCCGGCCCTGGCGCACGAGCTCGATGATCTCGTGGAGGTTGCGGCCGCGGACCAGCGACATCGTGAAGTAGACCCGACCGTCGGCATCGATGCCGAGCTCGTGGACCGGCACGATCCCGGGGTGGTCGAGCTGGGCGGTGACCTGGGCCTCGCCGAGGAAGCGCCCCATGAGCGCGCCGATCGAGGTCGATCCCTTCCGGGTGATGCCGAGCACCTTCTTCGCGATCGTGCGCTTGAGCGCCGGATCGAACACCCGATAGATCGTCCCCATGCCGCCGCGCGCGAGCTCCTGCTCGTCCTCGTAGCGCTCGGCGACGGCGCCGCGGATCAGCGCCGGGTCGGAGACCGCATCGGGTCGGCTCGCATCGCCCGCGGCCGGCTCGCGCGGGGCAGGCTCGTTCGCCCCGCTACCCTGCAGCTCCGCGAACTCGGCCGCGATCAGCTGTTCGTGTCCCGGATAGCAGTGCTGGTAGTCGGCGAGGCTGCGCGCGGTACCTCGTTCGGCATCGGCGAGGAACTGCTGCAGGAAGGCAGCGGCCACTGCCGGCGCGTTCGACGGTGCGTCCTTCGACATCGTGAGGAGCTTGGCTTGGACGGGTCGGGAATCGGATCCAGCTGTGGCGCAAAAAGCTAGCAGATGGTCGAGGCACCGGTGTCGCGATCGCCGCTCGGAGGACATGACGTTTTCGCGAAAACCGCGTCGAGCGGGGCCGGCTTCGGACATCGCAATGGGCATGAGCGCCCCGAGTCCAGTTCTCTCGTTCGGCCTGCTGACCGCCGCCCTGCTCTGCCCCCGAGCAGCGGCCCAGGACGCCGGTTCTTCGCTTGCTGCGGGCCTCGAGCCCGCAGTGGTTCCGATCCATCGCGTCGAACGCCCGGAGGGCCCCTCCGAGAGCGGCCCACTCGAGGCATGGGCGGCAGGTCGCGACTACAAGGTCGCGTTCCACGATCGGGCGACGTTCGTGCCGTATCTCGGCAGCGGCTATCCGCACAACCTGCCATTGTCCTGGCGCACGGTATCCGTGCGGCTCGGTGAGCACGAGCTGCTGACGCCTGGCGAGACTCCGCTCCACAGCGCTGCGGACCGGCACTACGAGTACCGCTTCGCCGCCGTCACCGAGGCCTACGACGTGCTCGCGGGCGGTCTCGAGCAGACCTTCGTGCTGCGCGATCGGCCGGTGGCCGGCGATCTGGTGATCGCGGGTGCCGTCACGACGGAACTCACCGCGGCCGACCGCACGCCGGCTGTCGCTGCGTTGACGTTCTGCGACTCGGAGGGCCGGGCCGTCGTCGAGTACGGCGCGGCGGTGGCGATCGATGCCGTCGGCGGTCGCGTGCCGGTGACGACCGGCTACCGGGACGGTCGGATCGAGCTCACGGTGCCGGGCGCCTGGCTCGCGACCGCGGTGCTGCCGGTGACCGTTGACCCGTTGCTCTCGGCGGTCCTGGTCTACGCGCAGAGCTCCGGCAGCGCGATGGGCTCGGTCGACATCGCGTGGCAGGAGGAGACGCCCGACCACAACGTGATGATCGCGTTCGTACGCGAGGCCTCGGCAGCCGACTCCGACGTCTACGCGATCGTCTGCGACGACGACTACCAGAATCGCGTCACGGTATTCACCGAGCTCAGTGCGAGCTGGGACAGCGATGGCGCGCGCTGCGCCTTCGTCGGCGGCGCCGATCGCTGGGTGATCGGCTACCGGCGGCGCTATTCGACGGCGGCGTTCCAGCCCAGCGAGGTGCGGTGCCACAGCCGTTCGCCGCTCGACCTCACGCCGTCGCAGACCAGCGTCGGGCTGCAGAATCCGAGCAACATCGACGCGTTCCAACCCGATGTCGGCGGGGTCGCCTCGTTCGGCAGCGGCAATCGCGCGCTCGTGGTCTACCAGCGGGTCACGACGCCGTTCGGCGGGACGACTCCGGACGAGATCTGGGGCAGCCGATTCGACCCGGTCAACGGTGTCTTCGGCACGCCGTTCCTGATCATGCACGACGGCAGCGGCGACCTCGCGCAGCCACGCGTCACGAGCGTCGCGCGCGGTGGGCCGTCCTCGTGGGTCTGCTCGTTCGCGACCTACACGTTCTACATGCTCGGTTTCCCGCCGATCTACAAGTGGCGCGTCGGCGCGAAGCGGATCTCGGACACCGGTGTGGTCGCCACCGGGACCTGGTGGGCGGCATCGACGCAGATCAACTCCACCTTCGAGGAGATGTGGCCCGTCGTCGCCGGCAACGACGGGCGCTACACGGTCGGCTACACGTCGTTCCAGCCGTCGGCGATGGCCGTCGCCGAACGCCTCGACTGGCCGGACAACGCCAGCGCGCCGACGAGCGTGCTGCCGCTCGAGACGGTCGCGGCGACCGACTTCAACGAGATCCAGGGGCTCGCGTTCGACCTCGAGGACCGCTCGCACTTCGCGCTCGCGCTGCGGAAGTCCGTCAGCGGGGTCGCGAGTGCCCACGCCGCGCGGCTCGGCTACAGCGGCGCGTTGACCGAAGGGCCGATCGCGATGTGGTCCGCCGGCACGGTGCAGGTGACCGGCACGGCATGCGCCTACGACGGCCGCAATCACCGCTTTCTGATGGCCTATGCCGGCAATGTGTCGAATCAGGATCGCGTCTACGGACGCGCTTTCACCTACCCGGCGGTGACCCCGGCGACGGCCGGCGGCATCGGATGCAGCGGCACGGTCTTGACTTGGAGTGGCAACCAGCAGGTCGGCTCGGAGTTCGAGCGTCTCAACGCGACCGGTGCGAGCGCCGGCGCCCTGCACTTCCCGGTGGTTTCTTTCGCGACCGACGACCAGCCGATCACCATCGCCGGCGTCGGTGCCGGCTGCCGGCTGCTCGTCGACACCGTCGGGGCCTACCTCGGTCCGCTGCCGGTCCAGACCGGCAGCAACCCGTCGTGGTCGTTCCCGCTGCCGGAATGGCTGCCGGCGCTGACGCTGCACTTCCAGGACTGGGTGCTCGAAGGCAACGTGCTCCGGAGCACACAGCGGCTGTCGGTCCCGTTCGCGAAGTGAGCGTCGGGTCCGACCCGTCGCTTCAGTCGTCCAGCAGCTCCGCGAACACCGAGTCCGGCAGCCGTTGCCGCAGCCGCGCGAGCGCGCGGTTGTAGCGCTTCGACAGCGCGCCGCGCGAGATGTCGTAGAGCTGCGCAACGATCTCCGGATCCTGCTGCTCGATGCCGCGCAGCAGGATGATCTCGCGATCCTGATCGGGGAGCTCGGCGAGCGCGTCCTGCACCTGGCACGACATCTCGCGGCGAACGACGCTCGCGATGACCTCGCTGCGCGGTCCGCCGAGTTCGATCGGTGAGTCGTCGTCGCCGTGGCTGTCGGCGACCTCGTGGCCCGCGAGCTTGCGGCGCGCCTCGCGGCGCAGCAGGTTGTTCGCCTTGTGGAGGATGGTCGTGCTCAGGAAGCTGAGCAGCACGGGCGTCAGGCGACCGTCGCGTGGCGGCAGCGAACCGAGTCGGGGCAACAGCACGAGCCAGGCTTCGTGAACGAGATCCTCGGGTTCGCAGACGCGGCGCAGGCCCGGCCCGAGGCGCCACGCCGCCTGCGCGAGCAGCAGCGGCCGCAGCCGGTCGACGAGCCAGGCGATGCTGTCGTCGTCCCCGTCCACGGCGCGGCGGACGTGCAGACTCGTCGCCATTCCGGGTACCGGATCCTCGTTCGTCTGCATCCAGCGTCATCCTACGCCGATGCGGTGCAAGGGCGAAGTGGTCCGTGCTGTCGGACGTCTCAGGAGTCGCGCCAGATCGCGTTGGCGCGGGCCGAGTGGTTGCTGGGCGACCCCATCAGATCTGCGAGGATCATCAGGCGGCCCGCTTCCGGGTCCCAGAGGAAGACCAGGTGGGCGTAGCGGTCACCCGTCGCGAAGTGGAACACGAAGTCGAGCTCCTCGCGGCACGAGTTCGGCGAACGCCGCATCTCCTCGAACCGTCCCTGGAACTCTCGCACGGTGGTGCACGGCGCGACCTCGTCGAAGAAGTGATGCCCGACGACCTGGTCCTTCGAGAGCCCGGCGGCGCGGGCTTCGGCCTCGTTGTAACGCCGGACCACGCCGTCGCGATCGAGCTCGATCACGCCGATCGGCAACCGATCGAGCTCCTCGGCCGTCAGCCGGCGGACGTCTTCGGTCGGGAACAGGCCGAGTGCCTTGACGCAGTCGAAGCAGATCCCGTGCGAGGAGTCGTCGTCGCCCGAGTCTCCGGGCCGGATCGTCAGGTTGCACCAGGCGCAGACGACTCGGGTGGACATCGCTCCGGCACCATCGGTCCGGCGCGTCGCCCACCTGGAGCCGAACGCACTGCGGCGTCCGCGCGCCCCATTTGCGCTGCTACGGACGGCAGGCATACTCGCGGGTATGCAGTTCTTGCCGATCGCGTTGCTTCTCGGCCTCTCGTTGGGTGGCCCATCGCTCGCCGCCCAGGACCCGCCGGCGCCGCCTGCTCCGGCTCCCGTTCAAGCCCCGGCACGGCCCGACGTCGGCGCGATCGCGCCGACGTTCCGACTCAACGACGACACCGGCGCCGCGACAGCGGTCGGCGGAGCCGCCGAACACTGGACCGTGCTCGCGTTCTATCCCAAGGCCTCGACCGCCGGTTGAACGAAAGAGATGTGCGCGCTGCGGGACAGCGCGCCCGACTTCGCACGGCACGGCGTGACCGTCTACGGCATCAGCCTCGATGATGTCGCATCGCAGGCGAAGTTCAGACGCGAGGAGAAGCTCACGTTTCACCTGCTCAGCGATCCCGACGGCAGCGTCGCGAAGAAATACGGTGTCCTGATGACGGGACGGCCGTATGCCGCGCGAGTCACTTTCGTCCTCGACGACAAGGGTGTCATCCGCGCCGTCACCGACAAGGTCGACGTCGCGGCGCACGGCGAGCAGCTGCTGGCTCTGCTCGCGAAGCTGCGCGGCTGAACGGTGTTGCGGCCTCCGGGCCGCGGCGCCCGCGGTGTTTTCGGCCTCCGATCCGCGGCTCTCTTCCGCCGCGGTCTTCGATGTGCCGCGTCGAGTTTCCCGGAAGTCCGAATCTTGCAGGGGCGTCGGAGAACTCGGAACCGACGGCAACGTTGCCGCGTTTTCCGCGTTGTTCCACGACAGAAGCAGGATGCCGACCGGCGACAACGGAGCGAGCCATGAGGGAAATCGAGAAGGACCGAACCGATCTGCGCGTAGTTGCGGGCCTCGCATTCGCCGCGCTGCTCGTTGCGGCGGTGCCCGCTCAGGACCACGCCGGCTTTGCACGCGATGCCGTTGCCGGCTTCGCGCGCGAATCGACGCGCGAACAGCAGCGCATCGGTGCGGCCGTGATCGAACTCGGCGCCGTCATCGAAGGTGAACACTTCGAAGCCGTGCGCGAAGTCATCGCGGCAGCCGCGGCTCACGGTGTCTCGCCGCCGGCGAAGCAGCGCTCGAGTCGCGCCAAGAAGCGGAAGAAGGCCGGCGCCGCCGGCTGGACCCTGCCGACCACGGTCAGCTACGCGTTCGGTCACGACGCGCTCGAGTCGCGGCGCGGTAGCGCCTCGGTCGTCGCGCGCATCGAGCGCAGCGTCCCGGTCGAGCTCGCGCTGCTCGGCCTGCTGCCGGGCACGGACCGGGCGGTCGCGGAGCTCGAGCGCCGGCTCGACTCGGATCGTTCGGCCGACGAGTTCGCGCGTTTCCTCGCCTCCTGGCGCAACGGCGACGAGTCGTTCTACGACGCGCTCGATCGCACCGCCGGGACCGCGGACGGAGTCTTCTTCTACGATGTCATGCTGGGTGACTTCGTCGAGGAGGTCGCCGATACGAAGGACGACGCCGCGAAGGCCCTGCGCAGGAGCCACGATGCGGCGCACGACGCGCTGCACCGCGCCTTCCTCGCCTATCGCCAGTATCGCGCGTTCCGCGAGGCGGTCGCGCTCGCGCTCGTCCTGCCGCCGGACGTGCCGTTGCCGGATCGGCTGCGGCGCTACGACGAGAAGAACGGCGGGGCCTACTCGCTGCGCGAACAGGTGCTGATGGTGCTCGGCGTCCACGACTACGACCCCGCCGCGGTCGTTCGCCTGGTGTGCGACACGGCCGAGCCGCTGCCGGCGCCGTTGTGGAGTGCGCCGTACGATCCGTTCCTCGCCTGGCGTGAGGTCTTCGAGGGCGCGATGCCGGCGATGATCGAAGCTGCCGGCCACACCGATCGCTGGCTGGTCGAGGTCCGCAAGGCCCGGCTGGCGCAGGCGGCCACGGTGCGCGAGGCGGCGTGTGATGCCGTCGGCGTCGCACCGCTCGCTGCCGGCTACTAGAGTCGGAGATACTGCCTCCGAATCTCGGACTCAGGACACTGGCCGCTTCAGGCCAGCAGGCCGCGGACGACGTTGCCGTGGACGTCGGTGAGCCGGTAGCGCCGACCCTGGAAGCGATAGGTCAGCCGTTCGTGATCGATGCCGAGCAGGTGCAGGATGGTCGCCTGCAGGTCGTGCGGCGAGACCGGATCGGCCACGACGTCGAATCCGAACTCGTCGGTAGCGCCGAACGAATGGCCCGCGCGCACGCCGCCGCCGGCGAGCCAGGTCGTGAACCCGTACGGATGATGGTCGCGACCCTGGTCGACCCCGCCGAGCTTGCCCTGCAGGAACGGCGTGCGGCCGAATTCACCACCCCAGATCACGAGCGTGTCGTCGAGCAGGCCGCGCTGCGCGAGGTCGAGCACGAGGGCTGCCGACGGCGCGTCGGTGTCCCGACACTGGACCTCGAGCTGGGTGTAGAGATTCCGGTGCTGGTCCCAGCCGGCGTGCATCAGCTGGACGTAGCGCGTGCCGCGCTCGATCAACCGGCGGGCGAGCAGGCAGTTGTAGGCGAACGAGCCCTTGCGGTGCACGTCGGGGCCGTACATCGCGAGCACGTGCGCCGGTTCGTCCGAGAGGTCGGTGAGCTCGGGCACCGAGGCCTGCATGCGATAGGCCATCTCGTACTGCGCGATGCGGGTCTCGATCTCGGGGTCGCCGATCCGTTCGAGGTGGCGCCGGTTGAGGGCGGCCAGGTCATCGAGCATGTCGCGGCGCAGCCCGCGGTCGATACCGGCCGGATCTTCGAGATAGAGCACCGGGTCACCGGTGCCGCGGAACTTCACACCCTGATGCACCGACGGCAGGAACCCGCTGCTCCAGTAGAAGTCGTAGAAGATCTGGCCGCACGACGCCTCGCGGTCGCGCGAGGTCATCACGACGAACGTCGGCAGCTCGTCGCTCGAGCGACCGAGTCCGTAGGACAGCCATGCGCCGAGGGTCGGGCGTCCGGGGCGCTCGCTCCCCGACAGGAAGAACTGGATCGCCGGGGCATGGTTGACCTGCGTCGTCTGCATCGACTTGACGAAGCAGAGCCGGTCGGCGATCGCGGCGGTGTAGGGCAGCAGAGTCGACACCGTTGCGCCGCTCTCGCCGCGCTGTCGGATCGGCGCCAGCGCACCGATGCAGGGTCTGGCCTGCTGGTTGCCCGTCATCGTGCTGAACCTGCGGCCGGCGACGACGCTGTCCGGGATCTGCTGCCCGTGCATCGCCGCGAGCCTCGGCTTGTGGTCGAACAGGTCGACGTGCGAGGGGCCGCCGTTCTGGAACAGCCAGATCACACGCTTCGCCCGCGGCGCATGGTGGCAGCCCGTTGCCGGTCGCTCGCGCGCGGCGAGGGCCTCGAGGGCAACCGCGCCGAGACCGAGCGCCGAGCGCCCGAGCAGCGCGCGCCGCGTCAGGGGCGGCGCGATCTCCGCGAAGCGGCTCATGGTCGGGTCAGCACCTCGTCGAGGTTGAGCACGATCGATGCCACTACGGCGGTCGCCGCGAGCTGCGCTCGCGGATGGCTCGGGTCGACGGCCGACGCGCCGACCGCGAGCAGCTCGTCGGCCGCCGCGGGCGTCGCCGCGAAGCGCGCCAGCGCGGCCTCGTAGCGCGCCACCAGCAGCGCGAGCTCGGTGGGCTCCGGGCAGCGCGCGGTCGCGGCGCGGAACAACCAGGCGAGCCGTTGCTCGGCACCCTCGCCGCGCTC
>JAGQRB010000329.1 GCA_020425925.1 Planctomycetota bacterium | reverse complement strand
CGGTGGATGACACTGGTCTACACCCTGATCTTCGAGCTGCTGGCGATCCCGGTGCTGCTGCTGTGGCCCGACCTCTACAACGACTTCCAGAAGTCGACCTTGTTCCAGAGCGTGCCGATCCACTTCCTCAAGCGGATCGCCGAGGGCGTCTCCGACAAGAACGAGCAGATCGCGTTCGTCAACTGGGCGGCCGTCATGCTGTTCTTCCGCAGCGTGAACCTCGTCGGCATCGCCGGCGCCGTGCTGTTCGGCACCGCGCTGTTCGCGCGCGAGCGCGAGACCCAGACGCTCGAGTTCCTGCTGGCGCGGCCGGTTTCGCGCACCAGGGTGCTCTGGCAGAAGAGCTGGCCGACCGCGCTCGCGCTGATCGTGCCGATCTTCCTGGTGAACTGGTCGGCGATCTACTGGAGCCGCCTGATCGACTACGACCTGCCGTTCGCCGAGGTCACGCTGGCCTGCGTGCACGGCGCCGCCTTCGTGCTGATGTTCCTCGGGTTCACGACCTGGATGTCGGTCCGTTGCCGCACCCAGGCCCACGTCGCGTTCTGGGTCGGCGGCATCACGATCGTGATGCTCGGGCTCTACATGACGCAGCGCATCCGTCCCTTCAGCCTGTTCCGGCTGTCCGACTTCGAGTGGTACGGCCCGATCCTGGCGGGCAACGTCCGGCTGTGGCAGATGCTCGACCCGACCGGCGGCCCCGGGTCCGGGTTCACCACCTGGGTGTTGCTCGGGGTGATCGCGTTCTACCTGCTGGCGTGGCGTGCGCTGCGTCGACTGGAGCTCTGAGAACCGTCGCCGTGCTGATCTGGATCGAGGTATTCGCGACCCTGCTGCGCGAGATCGCGCGCGCGCTGCTGGTGCCGCTGCGGCTGCTGCTCTACCTGCCGGCACGCCATCACTGGCGCCGGGCCGCACGCGAAGTGCTCGACACCGTCGCCCACGAGACGCCGCCGCCGGTCGACGAGGCGCTGGCGCAGTTCTTCGCCAAGGCGGCGCCAGTGCGCGGCGATCGCCCCCACCTCTTCCTCTCGGCCGGCGAGGCCAGCGGCGAGGGCCACGCCGAGCGCCTGCTGCGCGCGCTCGGCGACGACGTCCGTTGCACCGCGTTCGGCGGCCACCGACTCGCGGCGGCCGGTGCGGACGTGCGCGTCCAGCTCAGCGAGCACGCCGTCATGGGTGTCTTCGGGGTCTTCCGCCAGCTGCCGCTGATCCTCGGTGCGGTCGCGAGCTATCTGCGGGTGTTGCGGAACGACCGCCCCGATCTGGTCGTGCTGGTCGACTACCCCGGCCTGCACGTCGTGCTGGCGAAGCTCGCGAAGCGCCGCCGCATCCCGGTGCTGCACTACGTCGCGCCGCAGTACTGGGCCTGGGGCCCGTGGCGCATGCGGCGCTACCGCCGGGCGGTCGACGCGACGCTGACGATCCTGCCGTTCGAGACCGCGTTCTTCCGACGCTTCCGGATCCCGGCGGCCTACGTCGGCCACCCGCTGCTCGACGGCCTCGCGAGCCCGCCCGCGATTCCCGCCGCACTTGCGCGCGACGACCGACCGCTGCTCGTGCTGCTGCCCGGCAGCAGGAAGGGCGAGATCGGCAAGAACCTGCCCGGCCTGCTGCGCACCGCCGCCGCGATCCGCGCCGCGCACGGCGACCTCCGCGTCGTGCTGCCGCACGAGAACCCGGCGCGCACGCCGCTGATCTCCGCGCTGCTCGCCGCCGCCGGCGCCGTCGAGGTCGAGCACCACAGCGGCCCGCTCGGACCGTGGCTCGACCGCGCCCGGCTCGTGCTCGCCAAGTCCGGCACCGGTTCGTTGGCGGCCTGCCTGCACGGCGCCCCCACCGTCATCGTCTACCAGCTGGTCGGCTGGCTCGCGACGCTCGGCTACCACAACATCCTCAGCGTGCCGTGGATCGCGGCCGCGAACCTGATCGCTGGCCACCAGGTCGTGCCCGAACACTGCTTCGCGGGCGACGACGGCTGGGATCGCGTGCGGCAGAGCGCGCTCGCGCTCTGGCCCGACGGCCCCGAACGCGACGCGGTGCTCAGCGACCTCGCCGAGGTCCGCCGGCGACTCGGCGAAGGTGGCGCGACCGCGCGCACCGCCGCGATCGTGCGGCGCTTCCTCGGCCTGCTGCCGACGTCGGCCCCCGCGCGGCTGGAGGAGGCCTCGACGTGAGTCTGACCGACCTGCGCGCGTTCCTCGAGCTGCTGCGGCGCGAGGGCGAACTCGTCGAGATCGAAGCCGAGGTCGACCCCGACCTCGAGGCCGCGGAGGTCCACCGCCGCGTGATCGCGGCCGGCGGGCCCGCGCTGCTCTTCCGGCACGTGAAAGGCTCGCCGTGGCCGTGTCTCACCAACCTGTTCGGCACCGCGCGGCGCGTCGAGCTCGCGTTCGGCCCGCGACCCGAACGCCTGGTCGAGCGACTCGCGGCGCTGCCGCACACGCTGCTGCCGCCGAGCCTCGGCCGGATCTGGCAGCACCGCGACCTCGCCGCCGCTTTGCTCAAGGTCGGCCGCCGCAACGTGCGCCGAGCGCCGCTCCTGAGCCATGCCGACCGCCCGCCGCAGCTGACGCGACTGCCGCTGCTGCGCACCTGGAGCGAGGACGGCGGCCCGTTCGTCACCCTGCCCCTGGTCTACACCGAGCACCCCGAGGGTCTCGGCAGCAACCTCGGCATGTACCGCGTGCAGCGCTTCGACGACGAGCGCGTCGGGCTGCACGTGCAGATCGGCAAGGGCGGTGGTTTCCACCTCGAGGCTGCCGAACGTCTCGGGCGGCCGTTGCCGATCGCGGTCCACATCGGCGGACCGCCGGCGCTGATCCTCGCCGCGATCGCGCCGCTGCCCGAGAACGTGCCGGAGATCCTGCTGGCATCGCTCGTGCTCGGCGAACGCCTGCGCACCGCGCGCTCGCCGCATTCGCCGCTGCCGCTGTTCGCCGACGCCGAGTTCTGCGTGCTCGGCGAGGTCCGCCCCGGCGAGCGGCATCCCGAGGGCCCGTTCGGCGACCACTACGGCTACTACTCGCTGCAGCACGACTACCCGCTGGTGCACGTCGACACGCTGCTGCGGCGCCGCGACCCGATCCTGTGCGCTACCGTGGTCGGCAAGCCGCGGCAGGAGGACTTCTTCCTCGGCGACTACCTGCAGGAGCTGCTGCTGCCGCTCGCCAAGGTGGCGATGCCGCAGGTGCTCGACCTCTGGTCGTACGGCGAGACCGGCTACCACAGCCTGGCGGCCGCGGTGGTGCGCGAACGCTATGGCCGCGAGGCGATGCAGAGCGCGTTCCGCATCCTGGGCGAGGGTCAGCTCAGCCTGACCAAGTTCCTGCTGCTCACCGACCGCGCCGTCGACCTGCGCGACTTCCGCGCGACGCTGCAGCACGTGCTCGCTCGCTGTCGGTTCGCGACCGATCTCTACGTCTTCGGCAGCCTGTCGATGGACACGCTCGACTACGCCGGACCGGCGGTCAACCAGGGCAGCAAGGGCGTGCTGCTCGGCCTCGGCGAGCCGGTGCGCGAGCTGCCGCGCGAGCTCCGCGGCGAGCTGCCGCCGCCGTTCGGCCGCGCGCTGGTGTTCTGCCCCGGCGCGCTGGTCGTCGAAGGGCCGTCGTTCGCCGCCGATCGCGACTGCGCCGCGGCGCTGCCGAAGGTGCCGGCGCTCGCCGACTGGCCGCTCGTCGTGCTGGTCGACGACGCGCGGCAGGCCAGCCGCTCGGCGGTGAACTTCCTGTGGACCACGTTCACGCGCTTCGAGCCGGCCGCCGACCTGCACGCCCGCAGCCTCGAGCTGGTGCGCGGACAGCCGAGCCATACGCCACCGATCGTGATCGATGCGCGCATGAAGCCCGGCTACCCGAAGGAGCTGTTCTGCGACCCCGACACCGCGGCGCTCGTGGCGCGGCGCTGGCGGCAGTACTTCCCGGCCGGCGATGTCGAGATGGGAGACTCGGATCGCGCCCATCTCGACTGAGTGCCCCGAAACTTCTTCGAGTTCGAGGCACGAATCGGCCGGCGCGCTCCGTACTCCGGGAGCATGCCCTTCACCTCTTGCTCGTGCATCCCTCTCGCGACGGCCGTGTTGTCCGTCGCTGCCCCGGCCGCGGCGCAGGCTTCGTTCCACGAGGCCTTCGCCGGCCCGACGATCGACGCGACGCTGGCCCTGCGCACCGATCCCGGTTTCGCCAGCGCGCTGACCGCCGGAGGTCTCGACCTCTGGAGCGCGAGCGCCACACCCGCCGGCCGCGCCAGCCTCGAGACGACGTTCCTCGCGCTCGGCGATTTCACCGCGACGATCGCGATCACCGCGCACGACCTCGGCGATCACGGCCGTCTCGGCCTCACGACGCTGCACGAACTCGGTGTCACCGAGATCGGATTCCGCGGCCCCGACAATGTCACCTCGACGATCGCGGTCGGCCCCGGCTTCGGCAGCGCCGCGGCGCCGGCGCTGAACCAACCCGCGACCTTCCGGATCCGGCGCACCGGCGCGACGATCCAGACCGAGATCGATCAAGGCGCGGGGTTCGCCGTCGTGCACGGCGCGACCGACCCGAGCCTCGCGACCCCCGTTCGGATCGGCGTGTTCCTGCAGCGCGAGCCGGGCGGGGCGCGCAGTCTGGCCGCGACCGTCGACGACTTCGCGATCACCGCCGCCGCCTTCGCGCCGAGCGCGACGAGCATGCTCTACGGCCATGGTGTGCCGGGCACCGGCAACGTCGTGCCGCGGCTCGGGGCCGACCCGCTGTTCCCGGGGCGCCCGCTCGCGATCGCCTTCTACGGCGGTCGCGGCGGCGCACTCGCGGCGCTGTCGCTCGGCCTGCAGGCGACGTCGCAGCCCTATCTCGGCGGCACGCTGCTGGTCGCCGGACCGACGTTCGACTTCGTGCTGCTGCTCGATGGCGCCGCCGGGACCGCCGGCACCGGCATGGGCACCCTGACGGTCCCGCTGCCGTATGCAACCGACTGGTTCGGCGCCAGCCTCTACGGCCAGGGCGGGGTGTTCGATCCGGCGGCGGCGTTCGGGGTCGCGCTGACCGCCGGTCTCGAGATGCAGTTCCCGCGCTACTGAGACCGCGGCTATCCTGCCGGTATGCCGCTCTCCCGAACCAGGCCGGCGATCGCCACAGCCGCCATGCTGCTCGGCGGACTCGCGGCCCAGGCCGAACCGGTAGTCGAACGCGGCGCCAGCCCGACCATCCGCGGCCGCGTGCTCGGCCTCGACGGTTCGCCGCAGGCGCTCGCCGTGGTGCGGATCTTCGCGCCCGACGGTCGGCGGATCACCGAGGTCGTCACCGACGCACGCGGCGAGTTCCGTTACGCGACACGGGCCAAGGCCACCCCGATCGTCGCGGGTGCCTTCGAGGTGCAGTGGGAAGGTCTGGTGCGACGCGTCGAAGCCGGCAGCGCCGCCGAACCGGTCGAGATCTCGCTCGCAGGCATGCCGCACTTCACGGTCCGGGGGCGCCTGCTCGATCCGGCCGGCCAGCCGTGGGCCGGCGTCGATCTGCGGCTCCGCGACGAACGCGGCGACGTGCTCTGCAGCGTGACGACCGACCCGGCCGGTGCCTGGCGCCTGGAGCTCGGCGGCACGGCGATCGCGATCGAGGTCGATCCGGGTGGCCTGGGCTGGCGCTACAAGGTCGAACTCAGCCGGGCGCGCGAGCTCGACCTCGATCTGCGGCAGGCCGGCTGGAGCTTCCTCGCCGTCGACGGTCGCGTGCTCGACGAGCGCGGCATGCCGGTGATCGACGCATTGGTCACGGGTGTGACCGTGGACGGCGACGCGATCCGCCGCCCGACGCGCGGCGACGGATCGTTCGTGCTCTGGTCCCGCAAGCCGCTCGAGCGCCTCGTCGCCAGCCGCGACGGCGAACCGTTCGCGCTGCATTTCGCCCGCTTCGACCGCAACCAGAGCTGCGAGCTCGACGCCCGCGTGCACGGCTTCGTCACGGTCCAGGGTCGCGTCATCGAACCGCTCGGAGCCGGCGTCCCTTATGCGACGATCCTGCCCGCCGACGCCCGGGGCCGACCGATCACCGGGATCGCGACCCCGGTGCGCGCTGACGCCAACGGCGACTTCACGGCCCGGGTGCCGCGCGAGCTGCCGCGACTGGTCGCGATGGGCGCGGAGCCGAAGATGCGCCAGGGCAACGTCGAATGGGAACTCGGTGACGAGGTCGTGATCGTCGTGCGCTGACCCGCGTGCCCGGCGGCCTCTCAGGCGCCGGTGTTGCGCCGCACGCGGCCGCGCAACCGCGGCACCAGCAGCAGCGCCTCGCGCGCGACCTTGCCGTCCATCTTCGACTTGCCGACCTGGCGATCGATGAAGTGGATCGGGATCTCACGCACACGGAGGCCCGCGCGCTTGATGCGGAACGCCATCTCGATCTGGAACGCATAGCCGTGGGCCGCGACCGCAGCGAGGTCGAGCCGGCGCAGCGCGTCGACCCAGAAACAGCGATAGCCCGCCGTGTTGTCACGCACCGCGGTGCGCAGCCAGAAACGCGCGTAGAGGTTGGCGCCGCGCGACAGCAGTCGGCGCTTGAAGTCCCAGCCGACGGTGCAACCGCCCTTGACGTAGCGACTGCCGATCACGAGCTCGGCGTCGGCGGAGGCCGCGACCAGCCGCGGCAGGTCCCACGGCGCATGGCTGAAGTCCGCGTCCATCTCGCAGACGCGCTCGTAGCCGCGCTCCATCGCGAAGCGGAACCCCGCGATGTAGGCGGTGCCGAGCCCCTGCTTGCCCTGCCGGTGCAGCACGTGCACGCGCGGGTCGTTGGCGGCGAGCCGATCGGCGATCTCGCCGGTGCCGTCGGGCGAGCCGTCGTCGACGATCAGCACGTCGCACTCGAGGTAGGCGTGGATCGCGCGCACCAGCGCCGCGAGGTTCTCCTTCTCGTTGTAGGTCGGCACGACCACCAGCGTGCGCCAGGGCAGTCGATGCGGCTGCGAGGGCAACGGCCCGCGCCCGGCCAGCAGGCCTTCGGCGGCGGCGTCGCGGGCGACACCCTCGTCGGCACCGTTCAGCACGACGATGTGGCTGCTGTCGACCCCGCTCCGCACGAGCTGCTCGCACGCCGCGAAATCGGCCGCTACTCGAAGGTCCACCACCGCGGCTGTGATCAGACCCGGATGGCGCGCCGAGGTCAACGGCAGCCCGGGCGCGCCGGCGCACAACGGCGTCGGGCCGCCGGGCGCGGCACCCCGTCCTGGTCGAGATCGCGATGCCACGGCACCTTGCGTTGACGGCGAGCACCCGCCGCGCTCCGATCGACGGCGATGACCTTCCGTGATCTCGATCCCGAGAGCGCGCAGGCCGAGCTCGCGGCCAACCCGGCGTTGCGGGTGCTCGACGTGCGCACGCCCGAGGAGCACGCCGCCCATCGGCTCCCCGATGCGACCCTCGTACCGGTCCAGGAGCTCCAGCAGCGCGTCGGCGAACTCGACGCCGACACCGAGTGGCTGGTCTGCTGTGCCCACGGCCGCCGCAGCGTGTTCGCCTGCGAGTTCCTGGTGCAGATGGGCTTCGCGAAGATCACCAACCTGCGCGGCGGCCTCGCCAACTGGGCCGCGCGCGGGCTGCCGCTCGAGCGCTAGTTCGACCGACGATCGGTGCCGGCGCCGGGCTCCTCCCACGCATAGCCGAAGTAGTCGAAGATCGCTTTGTCCTTCGCGAGCACCAGGCCGCGCAACTCGTCGTCGTAATACTCCGAATAGTGCCGGTGCGAGCTCCTGTTCTGGCTCGGTAGCGACCCGATCGCCGCCACCATCGCCGGCGGCACCTCGCACGCCTCCGCCATCAGCCGCACGAGATCGGCGCGCAGCGTCTCCATCTTGCCGACCCGCACGCCGACCAGCCCGCGCCCGAGCATCTCCCACAGGGTCTGGAGGAACGGCCCCTCGCCCGCCGCGAACGACGGGTGCGCGAAGGTGCGGCGCATCGTCTCGAGAAACCCGAGGCGGCCGTCGTCGCTGAGCTCCAGGAAGAACTCGTCGCGGGTCTTCTTCTGGAAGTGGTACCACGACACGTACCACGCGAACGGGTTGCGCACGAACGCCAGACGCGGCAGCGCGGCGTGACTCGGCGGCACGTCACGACAGGTCAGATGGTCGTCGAGCCGCCGCACCTGCCAGTCGGGGGGCGCGTGCTGCTCGAGCACCTCGCGCACGAAGTTGCCGCCGGTCTTCGGAACGTGCACGAAGACGAAGTGGCGGGTCAGGATCACGGCCGACTCAGCTGCGGGGCCAGGTCGCGGCGACGGCGCGGCAGTCGTCGACGCTCGGCACGAGCGCGAGCCGCACGAAGCGCTCCTGACCCTTGCCGAAGAAGCTGCCGGGCGCGACCAGGATGCCGACCTCGCGCAGCCGCGCGGCGTAGTCGAGATCGTTGGTGTCGTCGGGCACCTCGACCCAGAGGTAGAGCCCGGCTTCGCTGCCGTGCACGCGGAGGCCACGCTCGCGCAACGCCGCCAGCAGCACCGCGCGCTTCTCGCCGAAGACGCCGCGTCGCGCCTCGACGTGTTCGTCGTCGGTCCACGCCAGCGCGGCTGCAGCCTGCACGAACTCCGGCGGCGTCGTGCCCATGCTGGCGCGGAACCGCCCACACTGCGCGACGAGCTCGGGATCGCCGGCGAGGAACCCCGAGCGGTAGCCGGTCATGCCCGAGCGCTTGCTCAGCGAATGCAGCGCGAGACAGCCCTTCTGCCCGAACTCGAGCAGCGAACGCGGCGGCGCGTCGCCGTACCAGAGGTCGACGTAGCACTCGTCGCTGACCAGCACGAAGCCGAACTCCTCCCGCGCCTCGACCCACTTGGTGTAGAGCTCGGAGGCGAGCGGGAAGCCGGTCGGGTTGTGCGGATAGTTGAGGAACACGACCGCCGCCCGCCGCAGCACCGACTCGGGCAGTCGCTCGGGATCCATCGCGTAGCCGTTGTCGAGCGCGAGCGGCACCGCGTAGGTCCAGGCCTCGGCGAACAGCGCGCCGATCTCGTAGACCGGGTAGGCCGGCTCGCCATAGACCACGAGATCCTTGTCGCTCGGGATCTGCACGAACGTCATCGGCAGGTGGAACAGCGCCTCCTTGCTGCCCATCGTCGGCAGCACCTGGCGCGCCGGATCGACCTCGAGCCCGAAACGACGCCGCAGGTAGCCGGCGACCGCGTCGCGCAGCGCCGGCAGCCCGGCGTTGTTCGGATACTGGCTGATCTCGGGCACCGCGTCGATCATCGCCTGCCGCAGCAGCGCCGGGGTCGGCTCGCGCGGGTCGCCGGTGCCGAAGTCGTGGACGCGGACACCCTGGGCGACGAGTTCGCGCCGCCACTGCTCGAGCCGCACCATCGGGTAGGGCGGCAGGCTGCGCAACCGCTCGTTCATCGCGCCTTCTCCAATTCGGCGCGCACCGTCTCGAGCAGCTTCTTGGTCGCCAGGATGCCCTCGTCCTCCGACAGCTTGCCGCCTTCGTACTCGATGCCGATGTGGCCGTGCCAGCCGTGCTCGACGACCACGATCGCGAGCATCTTGCGGTAGTCGGTGTGGATCTCGTTGCCGTCGTCGTCGAAGTCGTGCGACTTGGCGCTGACGCCACGCGCGAAGGGCATCAGCTCGCCGACGCCCTGATAGCGATCGTACTCCTCGTCCTTGCCGATCCGGAAGTTGCCGAAGTCGGGCAGCGCGCCGCAGCGCGGGTGGTCGGCGGCCTTCAGCGTGCCGCTGAGCCACTTGCCGTTCGACGACAGGCCGCCGTGGTTCTCGACGATGACGTCGATACCGAAGCGATCGCCGTACTCGCAGAGCCGATGCAGGCCGTCGGCGGCGAGCTTCTGCTGTTCTTCCCAGCTGCCCTCGCTGTGGGCGTTGACGCGGATCGCGTGGCAGCCGAGCGTCTTCGCCGCCTCGACCCACTTGTGGTGATTCTCGACCGCTCGGGTCCGCTTGTCCGCGTCGGGGTCGCCGAGCGCGCCCTCGCCGTCGCACATGATCAGCACGTTCGCCACGCCCTCGCCGGCGCAGCGCTTGTTCAGCTCGGCGAGGTAGTCCGCATCGTCGGCCTTGGTCTTGAAGAACGAGTTCACGTACTCGACCGCGCCGATGCCGTAGCCGCGCGCCCGCTTGGGAAAGTCGAGGTTGTCGAGCTCACCCTTCTGCAGCGCGCGATGCAGCGACCACTGCGCGAGACTGATCGAGAACAGCGGGCCGCTCGGCACCCGTGAGCCGGCCGCGCCGGCACAAGCCGCCAGTGGCGATGCCGCGACCGCCTGCGCGCCGAGGACTGCGGAACCGAGTCGGAGGAAACGCCGGCGATCGAGCCCGGGTGAAGCGGAGGTGGCCATGGGAACGGCATTGGAGAGTCGCGGCAGCCGCGAGGCAACCCTCGCGATCGGTCCGGCCTGGCGCTATCCTGCTCGGCCAATTCCCCGATCCACTACGAGCGACTGAGAACAACATGGCGATTCGCGTCACCGAGGCCAAGCGCGGCATGGTCATCCGCTACGAGGGTGAACTCTACCAGATCACCAAGTACGAGCACCTGACGCCGGGCAACCTGCGGGCGATCCACAACCTCAATCTGAAGAACCTGAAGAACGGTCGTCAGAAGGAACTGCGCTGCCGGACGTCCGACCAGCTCGACACCGTGTTCCTCGACCAGCGCGAGGCCCAGTATCTCTACCGCGACTCGCTCGGCTACACCTTCATGGACAACAAGACCTACGAGCAGTTCGTGCTGAACGCCGAGGTCTGCGGCGACGCGATGCAGTTCATCACCGAGAACGACAGCGTCACGGTCGTCTTCGTCGAGGGTGAGGCGCTCACCGTCGAGGTCCCCGCCTCGGTCGTGCTCGAGGTCGTCGAGACCGACGCCGCCGCGCGCGGCGACACGGTCAGCAACGTGCAGAAGCCGGCGAAGCTCAACACCGGCCTCGAGCTCAAGGTGCCGGCGCACATCAAGAACGGCGACAAGGTCAAGATCAACACCGAGACCAGCGAGTTCATCAGCCGGGCGTGAGCCGGCGCAGCACCTCGGCGCGGCCGAGCCCGTGCTCGCGACAGAGCCGTCGCAACTCGTCGTCCTCGGGTCGCGCGACGACCGCGCCGCTCGGCAACCTCGCGCACTTCCAGGTGACGTCGCCGAGAGCGGTTGCGCGCCGCTCCTGCCAGCGCTCGAGCACCTCGCGCGCGAAGCTCTGGTAGCGCACCCCGAGGCTGGTCGACTCCTCGAGCAGCAGCGTCCGCAGCGCCGGCGCGCGAGCCTCGTCGCAGAGCGCTGTCAGCATCAGGCCGGGGCGCCCCTTCTTCATCTGGATCGGGGTCGCGAACGCGTCGAGGGCCCCCCGCGCGACCAGTTCGTCGAGCAGCCAGCCGACGAGCTCGCCCGCGGCGGTATCGAGCTGGCAGCAGAGCTCGACGACGGTCGTCGCCGAGCCGGGCCCGCCCGGCGGCGACGCGGTGCCGACCGTGAGCCGCAACAGGTTCGGCACCTGCGGGTCGTCGCGGCTGCCGGCGCCGTAGCCGATCGCCTCGCTGCGCAACGTCAGCGGCTCGTCGAAGGCGTCGGCCAGCACGCGCAGCAACGCCGCACCGGTCGGGGTCGTGCGTTCGCCGGCGAGTCCTCCCGTGCGCACCGGGATACCGCGCAGCAGTGCCGCGGTCGCCGGCGCCGGCACCG
>JAGQRB010000328.1 GCA_020425925.1 Planctomycetota bacterium | reverse complement strand
TGCAGGACATCGCGATCCTGTGCGGCGGCGAGGCGATCTTCAAGGACCTCGGCATGGACCTCGAGAAGATCCAGCTGCGCCAGCTCGGCGTCGCCAAGAAGGTCGTCATCGACGGCGACAACACCACGATCGTCGAGGGCAAGGGCAGCACCTCCGACCTCAAGGCGCGCGCCGACCAGATCCGCCGCGAGATCGACGCGACGACGTCGGACTACGACCGCGAGAAGCTGCAGGAGCGCCTCGCCAAGCTGACCGGCGGCATCGCCGAGATCCGCGTCGGCGCCCACACCGAGACCGAGATGAAGGAGCGCAAGGCGCTGGTCGAGGACGCGCTGCACGCGACGCGCGCCGCGATCGCCGAGGGCATCCTGCCCGGCGGCGGCACCGCGCTGCTGAAGGCCGGCAAGGTGCTCGACAAGCTCGACACCGCCGGTGACGCCGGCTTCGGTATCGAGCTGATGAAGCACGTCGTGCAGCGACCGGTGCGGCAGATCGCCGAGAACGCCGGCATCGACGGCGCGGTCGTCGCGCGCAAGGTGCTCGCCAACAAGGCGGCGACGTTCGGCTACAACGCGCTGACCGGCGAATACGGCGACATGATCGAGTTCGGTGTCGTCGATCCGACCAAGGTCACGCGCTCCGCGCTGCAGAACGCGGTCTCGGTCGCGAGCCTGCTGCTGACCACCGACTGCGTGATCACCGAAGGCAAGGCGGAAGACGAGGGCGACGGCGACCACGACGACATGTGACGCGCGCCGACACCGCCCCGAACCACCCGACACAAATCACTACGGAGAATTGAAACCAATGGCATCCCTTCGTCCCCTCGATGATCGCGTCGTGCTGCAAGTCCTCGACGCGGAAGAAAAGACCGCCGGTGGCATCGTGCTGCCGGACTCCGCCAAGGAGAAGCCGCAGCGCGGCAAGGTGACCGCGGTCGGCAACGGCCGGCTCGGCAAGGACGGCAAGCGCCTCGCGCTCGACGTCAAGAAGGGCGACATCGTGCTGTTCGGCAAGTACGCCGGCAGCGACGTCGTCGTCGAAGGCACCGACTACAAGATCCTGCGCGAGAACGAGATCCTCGCCAAGGTGGAGGGCTGATCGCGATGGGCAAGCAGATCATGTTCGACGACGTCGCGCGCCGGAAGGCGGTAGAAGGCGTCCAGAAGCTCGCCAAGGCGGTCAAGGTCACGCTCGGCGCCGCCGGCAAGAACGTCATCATCGAGAAGTCGTTCGGTGGCCCGCAGGTCACCAAGGACGGCGTCACGGTCGCCAAGGAGATCGAACTCGAGGACCCGTTCGAGAACATGGGCGCCAAGCTCGTTCGCGAGGTCGCGAGCAAGACCAACGACGTCGCCGGTGACGGCACGACGACCGCGACCGTGCTCGCCGAGGCCATCCTCTCGATCGGCCAGCGCTACCTGACCTCGGGCGTCGACCCGAACGCGCTGCGCAGCGGCATCGACCTCGCGGTCGAGACCGTCACCAAGAAGCTCGCCGAGATGGCGAAGAAGATCGACAACAAGAGCAGGGACCAGATCGCCCAGGTCGGCGCGATCTCGGCCAACAACGACAAGGAGATCGGCGATCTCCTGGCCGAGGCCATGCTCAAGGTCGGCAAGGAAGGCGTCGTGACGGTCGAAGAGGGCAAGACCTCGACGACCGAGCTCGAGCACGTCGACGGCATGCAGTTCGACAAGGGCTACGTGTCGCCGTACTTCATCACCGACCCGAAGACGATGGAGGCGGCGTTCGAGAACGCGCTGATCCTCGTCCACGAGAAGAAGATCAGCAACGTGCGCGAGATGATCCCGCTGCTCGAGCAGGTCTCCCGCGCCGGCAAGCCGCTGCTCATCATCGCCGAGGACGTCGAGTCCGAGGCGCTGGCGGCGCTGGTCGTGAACCGCCTCAAGGGCGTGCTGAACGTCTGCGCCGTCAAGGCGCCGGGCTTCGGTGACCGCCGGAAGGCCATGCTGCAGGAC